>CAZKID010000314.1:0-6514 GCA_964552405.1 uncultured Thermoanaerobaculia bacterium | reverse complement strand
GGTTGGCGGCCGCCTGAAGTTGCTTTCTCGCATCCGTATCTCTGGGCCTGTGCGTTCCTGGAATCGCGAGGGCCCAGAAATTCTGCGCTTCGACATCATCCCGATACGTGCCCGCGAGCTTCTCCATCGCGCTCGCATACGCCTCATCGCGATGGGTTTTGTCCCCATCCCCATACAGAACCTCAACGGCGTCGAGCCACGCGCGCTCGCGAGGACTCGCAGTGCGCGTGCCCACTTTCGCGAGCGCCTTGCGAGCTCCCTCGACATCGACCTCCATCCAGATCGGATGATTGAACGTCATCGCCTCGCCCCAATACGCGAGCACGAATGACGGATCGATCGACTCCGCTTCACGGAACGCGGCCGCGGCTTCGTCGTACCAGAAGCTGTGCAGCGCCGCGACTCCGCGCAGGAACGCCGCCTGCGCCTCCGGTTTCCCCGAGTTGGGAAACGAAATCGTCCCGAGCTGTGCCGAGGCGGAGCCCGCTGCAAGAACGAAGGCGAGCGCGAGAAGCGGCTTCATGTCCTTGAGACTAACCGCTTCCCGCGCAGGTTTCGGTTACGAATTACCTACCAGCCGAGGGTATCGATGTAGTACGGCAGCATGCGCCGCCACCACGGCCAGTCGTGATTGACGTCGAAGCCCCAGACATCGAGCCAGTGAGGAATGCCTTTGCCATCGAGAATCGACGCGAAGCGGCGCGATGCATCCGGCGCTTCGTACGCTCCCTGGCCGGTCGAGATGATGATCCGCGTGTGATGCTGCAGCAGATCGAGTGCGTGGCCTTCCATGCGCGGCACATACCACGACGGGTTGTTGAAGTAGCAGTTGTCGTCCGAGTAGCCGTGGAAGTAATCGCCGCCGAGATCGTAGAAGCCGCTCATCGAGATCGTCACATCGAAAATATCGGGCCGCCGGCAGAGTGTATTCATCGCGTGGAACGCGCCGAAGCTCGCGCCCGATGTGGCGATGCGCGCGCTGCCGTCACCGCACATGTGGCGAATGTACGGCACGACTTCGTCTTCGATGTAGCGCATGTAGAGCGCCTGCCGCCTCGCCTTCTCCGGCACCGGCAGCTGCGAATCCATCCACGCGTAGCGGTTGATACTCTCGATCGAGAAGATCCGCACACGGCCCTGAAAGATCGCCCGTTCGACGGCCTTGATCAGGAAGAAGCGCTCGTTCTCGAGGTAATCAGCCGCGGCGGTCGGGAAGAGCAGCAGCGGGTGTCCGCGATCGCCATACGAGACGATCGGCATGTCCATACCGAGGGCGGGACTGCGCCAGCCATCGATTCTGCGAGGGAGAGCGGGATCGACATACTCCATGACGCGCAAGCCTAGCACGAGGAACAGCGCTAAGATTTCACTTGCGCAGAGGAGATGGAAATGACCGAGGCGGCGACCCACGCGCAACGGGCGTCCATTCTGCTGGACCTGGCGCGCAGTCCGAACGTCGGGACCGGCAATTTGTCCGAGGCACTGCGAGAGATCACGGAGGCAGCCTCGCGGGCGCTGGAGGTCGCGCGTGCCAGCATCTGGCTCTACTCGTCCGACAAGCGCGATATCCACTGCATCGATCTCTATCTCTCCGAGAACGGCACACACACATCGGGCGTCGCGCTCTTCGCGAAGGACTATCCCGGATACTTCCAGGCTCTCCTCGAGAATCGAACGATTCCCGCGCATGACGCGCACAGCGATCCGCGCACGCGCGAATTCTCCGCCGGATATCTCACGCCACTCGGCATCAATTCGATGCTCGATGCGCCGCTGCGCGTCGGCGGGCAGATGATCGGCGTCGTATGCCACGAACATGTCGGACCGGCGCGCACGTGGACACTCGACGAGCAGAATTTCGCAGGCTCGATCGCGGACTACACCGCGCTCGCGATGCAGGCCAACGAACTGCGTCTCGCGCGCGAGGCCGCGCAGGAAGCAAGCCGTGCGAAAAGCGCACTGCTCGCAAATCTCAGCCACGAGCTCCGCACGCCGCTCAACTCGATCATCGGCTTCAGCGAGCTGCTGCGCGAGCGCGCCGACCCACCGACCGCGGCGAAACTCGCTACGATCGAATCTGCTGGACGGACTCTGCTCGCGATGATCGAAGAACTGCTCGAGATGGCATCGCTCGAGGCGGGGCTTACGCAGCTCGACCGGCAGGCATACGACCTTCAGAGCCTGATCGAAGCGATCGCCGGAAACGCGCAAGTCGCGATCGAGAAACAGGGAAATCGATTCGAGGTCTCCCCTGTCCCTTCGATGAAACTCTACGGGGACTCCGAAAAAGTCTGGCGGATCCTCTGGAGCCTGCTCGACAACGCGAACAAATTCACCCATCGCGGAACCGTGACGCTCACTGTCGACAAGGTGGGTGACGATCGGGTGCGCTTCGCGATTGGTGACACAGGCGTCGGAATTGCGCCGGAGCATCTGACGACGATCTTCCAACCGTTCGTACAGGCAGATCCGTCGCTGCGGCGCCGGCACGGAGGTGCCGGACTCGGACTCGCCATCACGCGCCGGCTCTGCGACCTGATGGGCGCGACGATCGAAGCAGAGAGCGAGCTGGGAAAAGGATCGACATTCACCGTGACTCTCGATTCGGGGTTCGCGGCGACGCGCACTTGAAGCAGACATCACCGCCACTGGTGATCATCATCTCTATCCGAGGCTCGCGTTCCATGCGACATTGGGTTGCATGAATCTGCAGCTACTGGGATACGCCGCATCAGCTCTCATCGCCACATCTCTGTTGATGCGCTCGATCGTCCGCTTGCGCATCATCAACATGTGCGGTGCCGCGACGTTCTCGGTGTACGGATTTCTCATCGGAGCGTATCCCGTCGGCATCCTCAACATGATGACGGCAACGATCAACGTCGTGCAGTTGATCCGACTCCGCAGGCGCCGTGAGTTCTTCCGTATCCTGGAGATCAGTCCGCGCGCGGAGTATCTGCGCTACTTCATCGAATTCGAGCAGAACGAGATCCGGCAGTTCTTTCCGCGATTCGAATACAGGCAGGAAGAGACGGATCTCGCGCTCTTCGTCCTCCGCGATCTGGTTCCCGCCGGCCTCCTCCTCGGCAAGGTTCGGGGAGACGAGCTCGAGATCCAGATCGACTACGCCGTCGCGCAGTACCGCGACATGAAGATCGGCCGCTATCTCTTCATCGATCACAGCGACTACTTCGCCGGGCGCGGAATCCGTGAAATCGTGAGCGCAGCCGACAGCGAGGCGCATGCCGACTATCTCCGCCGCATGGGGTTCAGTGCGGATGAGAACGGAGGAACGTTCCGCCGGTTCACCACCTCGAGCTCAGCACACCACTAGTACACCCGCCCTCCGCCGAAACGGCGAATCGACGCGAAGTGCACATCGAAGTAGCTCGCGGCCGCGCGCAGTGCGCGCGCGACGAGCCACGTGTCCTTGTCGACGATCTGTTCGAGTGGCATCCGCATGTTCGCCGGCAGTTTGTAACGGCAGCGGCGGCATAGTGCGTTTCCTGATGTCTTGTCGAAGTTGCAGCGTGGGCAGTTCCGTCGTCTGGCGAGGCTCTCGACCTGGGTCCTGGACATCATTCGTGTTCCCTTCTCTCTCTGATTCGCACCAAAAAAAAGGCCGGCGGTGGCGCCGGCCTTTTGGTGCTGCTGTTCTCTGTCGGATTAGAGTAGCAGACTCAGGCAGCTCGCCACAACCGCCACGTCCAGATGCACCAGAAGACGCCCCACGTGATCGTGAGCATCGCGATACCCACCGTGGCGATGAGCGGCCCGCGATGATCCGACAACGCGCCGGCCGCGAGTGACGAGAGGCTCATCGTCAGCGTCAGAAACCCATAGTCGGCGGAGAAGATGCGGCCCCGGATCCAATCGGGCGCCTCGCGCTGCAGTCCATACGACGAAATCTGCCAGGCAGCTCCTCCACCGAGATGCGCGAGCAGAATTCCTGCGAGTCCGACGGTCAGCGTTTTCGAAAAACCCAGCACCGTATAACCGGCGCCGAAGGCGAGAATGCAGAACGAGATCGCGCGGTACTGCGCATCATCACGCTTGACGAACGCGCGCACGAGAAACGGCCCGAGGAGTGCACCGAGTCCGCGCGCCGCGAAGAGCACGCCGATGCCCCACGCCCCTGCGTTGAAGACCTGCTTCCCGAACACGCTCAGCATCGCGATCGTGCCCGCACCCGTTCCGTATCCGCCCTTCACTGAGAGGAGTGCGAGCACCCGCGGATTCCGTCTAGCGTAGCGCAGGGTCTCGCGCATCGACTCCAGCAGCGGCGGATGTTCGTGCTGGCGCGTGCGCTCTTCCGCGAATCGCGAGCGCATTCGCCACAGCACGAACGCCGAGAAGAGAAAGCTGAGTGCATCGACGATGAACGACAGATCGCGGCCGAAGTACATCGTCACGGCCCCACCAATCGCTGCACCCACGGCGAGCATCGTCCCCCAGGTCGATCCCATCAGCACGTTCGCCGGTCCGAGCTCCTCGGGTGCCACGATGTTGGGCAGTGCCGCCTGCGAGGCCGGCTCGAAATACGCGGAGCCGATCGAGATCATGATGACGCCGAGATAGGCGAAGGGCAGCATCGCGATCGAGCGCGCGAGCAGGGGCAGCAAACACGCGACGGTGCGGATCAAATCGACAGCGATCATCAGCTGGCGCCGATCGACTCGGTCGACGATGTGACCCGCCAGCGGTGTGAAGAAAAAGATGGGCAGCGTCTGACACAACAGCATCAGCGATGCGAGTGTCGCGGAGCCGGTGAGCTGCAGCACGAGATCGAGCAGCGCGACCGTGAGGAACCAGTCGCCGCCGAGCGAGATCAGCGTGCCGGTGTAGAGGAGCCGGAAGTCGCGATTGTCGCGAAGCAGACGAATGTACATGCGTTTCTCATCCCGACTCCCCCACGGGATGAACATCACCGCCGACGCGGCGATACGTCAGAAACGAATACGGATACTGATTCTTTTCGTCGGCTTCGAAGTGCTCGGAGTCGACGAGCTTCCACTCATTCACGTCGTCGAACTCGGGAAACGTGGCATCGCCTTCCGGTTCGGCGTGGACGCGAGTCAGCAGCATCTCGTCCGCACGATGCAGAGCCTGCGAGTAGATCTCCGCGCCGCCGGCGATGAAGACGTTGTCGTCGTCCTGCACGAGCAGCAGCGCACTCTCGATCGATGGAGCGGCGACGACCTCCGGCGCGGCGAAGCCGCGGTTCCGCGTGACGACGATGTTCCTTCGTCCGGGCAAAGCCTTCCCCACCGAGTCGAACGTCTTGCGCCCCATGATCATCGCGTGTCCCATGGTCAGCGCCTTGAAACGCTTGAGGTCCGCGGAGAGACGCCACGGCAATTCGCCCTGACTCCCGATGACAGCGTTGTCGGCAACGGCCGCGATGATCGTGACCTTCATACGGCGATGGGAGCCTTGATCGATGGATGCGGGTCGTAGTTCTCGAGTGTGAAGTCGCCGAACCTGAAATCGAAGATCGACTTCACCTCCGGATTCAGCTTCATCGCCGGAAGCGGCCGCGGTTCACGCTCGAGCTGCAGCTTCGCCTGCTCCAAATGGTTGTTGTAGAGATGCGTATCGCCGAACGTATGCACGAAGTCTCCCGGCTGCAGGCTGCATACCTGCGCAACCATCATCGTGAGCAGTGCATACGATGCGATGTTGAACGGCACACCGAGAAAGACGTCGGCACTGCGCTGATAGAGCTGGCAGGAGAGTTTCCCGTTCGCGACATAGAACTGGAAGAGTGCATGGCAGGGCGACAGCGCCATGCGCGGAAGATCGCCGACGTTCCAGGCACTGACCACGAGTCTGCGCGAATCGGGCGTGTGCTTGATCTGCTCGATCACGCCTGAAATCTGATCAATATGTTGACCATTCGGCGCAGGCCAGGATCGCCACTGGTAGCCGTAGATCGGGCCCAGCTCGCCGTTCGCATCGGCCCACTCGTCCCAGATCGTGACTTTGTTCTCGCGCAGGTAGGCAACGTTCGTCTCTCCGCGCAGGAACCACAGCAGTTCGTAGATGATCGAGCGGAGATGCAGCTTCTTCGTCGTCAGTAGCGGAAAACCGGCCTGCAGATCGAAACGCAACTGATGCCCGAAGATGCTTCGCGTCCCTGTCCCGGTGCGATCGGACTTCTCGTTGCCGTGGTCGAGGATGTGACGAAGGAGGTCGAGGTACGCCTGCATCCCGGCATTCTAAGGTGTCGCGGGTTGGACCGTAATCTGAGTTCGCTCATCCGCCGTGTGCGCAGACCTCGAGCGTCGAAGCCATCGTGCGTGTGAGCCGATCGTGTAGATCGTGGCAACCACAGCGAGCACGGTGAACGTCAACGCGCCTGGATAGGCCCAGAAGATCGTCCAGAAGTGGGACTGCGCATAGGCGTCCCCCATCAGTCCGCCGGGGTTCGGCATCGGAATCCAATTGAATAACTTCGGCAGATACTGGTCGCCAATCACCCCCTGAGCGAACCACGCCCCCACCTTCCAACGAA
>CAZKID010000313.1:699-6522 GCA_964552405.1 uncultured Thermoanaerobaculia bacterium | reverse complement strand
GGGGATCGGGCGCCTCGAGCTGCTCGCCATCGACGATCTTCTGCCGGAAGATTCCGAACTCGTAGCGGATGCCGTAGGCATAGAACGGAAGCCCGAGCGTCGAGGCGGAATCGAGAAAGCACGCAGCGAGACGCCCGAGTCCGCCGTTGCCGAGGCCTGCATCCGATTCGCGCTCGGCAAGGTCTTCGAGATTCAGACCGAGCTTCTGCATCGCGGTGAGGTATGCGCCCGCCGCTCCGAGATTCAACGCGTTGCTCATCAGGAGGCGGCCGAGGAGAAACTCGAGCGAGAGGTAGTAAACGCGCTTGACGTCGGTCTGGTAGTACGAAGCCTGCGTCGTGAACCAGCGCTCCATGATGCGATCGCGCACCGAGAACGCGAGCGCCTGGAACGAGTCGAGGTCGGTCGCATTGTATTGATCGCGCGCGACGGAATACATCATGCGCAGGGCGAACGCGTCGATGATCGACTGCGGATCGAGGCCACCCGGCCGCGGCTTCGGAATCACCCGCTGTTGCGGACCCGCTTCCACCGACATTCTCTCGACCTCGGACTGTCCGGCCATTATCCGCCGAAAGTGGAAGATTCGGCACGCAGACGGATCGCACGAAGCCAGGAGCGGCGAATGATGTCGCTGCCCGGATGAATGATGCGCCAGTAGACCGCGAAGCGGCGGCGCGCGGCGGTGTCCGTCGTGTGGATGCGCGTCTCCGTGATCAGGCGACAGGTTTTTCCCTGCGCGATGACACGGAAGTTCATCGCAGCAATCGCGCGATTGGGACGAATGATGACGGAGCCAATCACGATCTCACGCGGAGAGTCGTCGGCCATCACAAAGAAGCCGGAGCGGAGTGCGACATCCAGAATCGGCACGTTGCGCGCCGGATTCAGAATGTTCTCGGGGCCGCTGCGTCCTCCGCGGCGAATCGCAACGAGCGTGCGAAAGAGAGTGATGTCTTCGGCGCGAACGGCCTTGATCGCGTCGAAGATTCGTTGCGGATCGGAGGCGACTTCAGTCTCGTGGACCTCGTCGAATTCCCAGGCCGGCATCGCGCGATCGAGTTGCGTCGTGCCGATCGCGCGTTTCTCGCGCGCCGGCCAGAGGGCCGTGATCGCGAGGCCGGCGACACCCGCCATCAGCAGTCTCTTGTTCCGTCTCCCGATGCCCGCGAGACTCATCGAAGCGCTTGCGTAGAGCAGGATCGAGTCAATCATCGCGACTATTGAAACATTCGCGGGGCAAGGACGTAACAGCTGAACGGAGCAAAACGCCATGAACGAAAACATCCGCCGCTTCTTCACCGTCGTCGCGAAACCACGCACCTGGACGAATCTCGCTTACATCTGGCTGGCCTTCCCGCTGGGACTCGGCTACTTCATCTTCATGGTGACGGGTGGTGCGCTGACGATCGGCTTGTCGCTGCTGTGGATCGGGCTCTTGCTCGCGGTCGTGATGGTGCTGTCGATCCGCGGACTGGAAGCGTTCGAGCGCGTGCTCTCGCGCTTCCTGCTCGATGAGCCGATCGCTCCATCGGAAGCGTTCACGGGAACCGCGTGGCAGCGCATGAAGCGCATCACCGCGGACTCGACGACATGGAAGGGCGCACTGTTCCTGCTGCTCAAGTTCCCGGTAGGACTCGCCTGCTGGGTCGCATCGGTCGTTATGCTGGCGTGCTCCGCGGCCTTCATCAGCGCGCCGTTCTCGACCTATCACGGCGAAGTCGACCTCGGCTACTGGACGCTGGTCGATCCAACGGGCGGCTTCCTGCTTTCGCTGGCCGGCATCCTGATGCTGATCGTCAGCCTGCATGCGCACAACGCGATGGGCGCGCTGTGGAAGATCATGTCGCGCTACCTGCTGAGCACGACCCTGACCGAGGCCACCGCGTAAAGTCGAGTGCGGACGAGACGTCCGCACTCCACTCCTATGAGCCGGGTTGGATTCGCAGGCGGGCGGTGTATTCCTTGCTCTCGAAACCGGCGGAGGTCTGCGAGGCGGAGTCGCTCTTCGTACCGGCCAGTTCCAGCGCGACGGACTTCGACAAGCGGATGCCCAGCGTTCCACCCCACGTGAAGAAGTGATCGTTCTTCTTGGTCACGCCGGCGAGCGTGAACGACTGCAGGCCACGCTCCGCCATTGCGTGCGCGTACACGGTGCGAAAGTCCTTGTGCAGATCGAGCTGCAGTGAATTCGCGCGGAAGTTCTGCGGGTCGAAGTAACCGTGACCGAGCCGCTTGTCGTAATCGAAGTAGTGGAAGTTTCACGGAGGGTCGTCGCCCACGCCGGTATCCGGAAGCCCACTGGCCAGCGCCGCGTGGGGGCTTTGCCTGGTATTGGAGTCCGAGATGTGCCAGTATCCCGCGCCGAGGCTGAGCTGCAACTGCGCGTTAGGGCGGGTGGCCGCGGAGACCGAGTACGACGTCAGCGTGATTCCGCGATCGAGGCTCGACGTCGTGTAACGGAACGGCCGATGATCCGCGGTCAGCGTCGTCTCGAACGAGCTTCCTGCACCGAAGATGTACACGATGCGTCCTGTCGCCTTGTTGCTGTCGCGTCCCGCGGTTCCGTTCAAACGATCGACGCCGGCGCGCAGAATCAGACGCTGCCTCTGCACGGGGCGCAGGAAGAGCGAGCCGTAACCGCTGTCGATCGATCCGGTTTGATGAAGGCTGTCTTCGAGGTCGTAGCGGGTGTAGCCAAACGTTAGATCGGAATTCCTCGCCGAGGGGAACGCGCTCTCCACGCCCCACGAGTTCACGCGATTCTTGTCGGTGTCGTCGATGTGGTCATACATCGTTCGCAGCGTCGGCGAGCTGGCGCGCCTCACCGCTGTGTTCAGCTCGACGACCTCGTCGTCGTTCGGGAAACGGCTGGCAAGCTGCGTCGCGCCGTGCGACGCAGCAAACCGGTCGCCCTGTTCGAGATCGAGATACGCCATCCCCATGAGTGCTTCGCGCCGCGCCGGATCCTTGCCGAGCACCTTGTTGTACCAGACGCGCGCGTGCGAATCGTTGCCCGACCAGGCATAGGTCTGCGCAATGCCCAGCATCGCCTCCAGACTATCGGGATGCCGCTCGAGCGTCCGCTGATATTGCTGCCGCGCTGCCGGCTGATTCCCACTCCAGGAGAGCACACGGCCGACACCGAGCATCGCATCGATGTTTCCCGGATCATCCGTCTCGATCTGCCGGAACGCATCGATCGACTTCGCGTACTGGTGCGACCACGACAGCACTTTCGCGCGTTCCAACCGCGCCTTCTCATTCTTCGGGTCAATGCTCAGCACCTTGTCGTAGCGGCGAATCGACTCGTCCCACTGCTTCTGCCACGACAGCATCATCGCGGACCGCGTGAGCGCCTGCACGTTCATCGGATCGCGCGCCAGCACTTCCTCGTAGAGCTTCAGTGCGGCATCCAACTTGCCCGCGTCGAACGCGGCATCCGCCGCCGCCGTCGGAGATGTCGTCTGCCCGAAAACCAGCGCCGTCGTGAAGATGACCAGAGCGATGAGCATCGTTCTCATGACTGCTCCCCCTATCGCAGCGGACCGAGTTCTTTCATGGTCGCAGCGATCGCCTTTGCACTCTCTTTCAGTTCCAGTGTGTACTTCGGTTGATCCCAGCGCTGCCAGGTGTACAGCGCTGCCGTCCGTCCAACGCCAGGCAGGCGATCGGCAAGCGGATCGCCCTTCTTATGTTTGTCGAACGAGTAGGCGTAGAAGCGGAAGCCATCGGTTTCCGTCGTCTCCGATTCCTCCGGCCGCGACTCTCCGTTCAACACGCGCCGGCTCGACGGATCACTCACATTCAACAACGCCCAGGGAATCCGCAACTCGATGGCACCTCGAGATCCGACGGCCACCGACACGTTCAAATCCGATTTCGCATCGTGCCCGGGCCTCGCAAACGTGAGCTTGCCGCGATCGAGATAACGCGCAGCGTAACGATGCCCGTCGCGCGCGAAACGCTCGCGATTCGCCTCGAACGTCAGCGGAACGAAACGTCCCGCCCCCTTCCGCGGAGAAACGATCCAGCCCCCCTCTTCCGTTCGCCCCTTGAGTGGATAAGGATCGTACGAAGGAGTCACGCGGAGAAAACTGCTCTCCGGTCCTCCGAGCTCGAGCATGAATTCCGCGCCGGTTCCGATCGACGCTTCGTAAGGCTTCGGCAGCATCCGCTCACCGCGATCGGGATCGTACGTGTCGATCGCAACGCGATACAGCAGACGATTCCAATCAGGATCGCCCGTGCCATCCGTCCTCAGGAGCAAATACACGAAGCCTTCATCGGAGGTCGCTCGCATTTCGCGCAGACGGAACCAGCCCGTCTGCGTTTCGCGCTGCAGAAAATACAAACCGGTGAACACTCCCGCGACGACGAACACCGCGATCGCAATCCGGCCATAGCTCTTTTCGCCGCCGTGGCCGATGCCCTTATGGCGCGAGGTATCGTCCCGAACGCTCATTTCGCTGCGAGCACCTTCGCTCGTCCCCAATCATTTGCATTTCCATCGAGCGTGATCGCCGTGCTTCCCGGCCGCGCGGCGAGAATCCCGTAGGACTCTTCAGGACTCTCCGCGTTGAACCACAGCCGGCGATGATCTGCCGGGCACTCGAACGGTGCGACCGACCATGCGCTCTTGAACCATTCATCGAGGAACTCGAACACGATCCCGCCCGCGTAGCGCTGATCGTGAATGTTGCGCAGCATCCGGCTCACGAGCTCCCCCTGCTGCGCTTCGGTCAGTCCTCCGTGGTTCCAACCCTGCGGATGCACATGCGCCGTGCCGCGGCTCGTCGCGATTCCGAACTCCGCGACGAGCACCGGCTGATCGCCGTGATACTTCTTCAGCGCCGCCAGATATCCCGCATAGCGGTTCAGTCCCTTCTCATCGCGGCTGTCGTCGTATTGCGGATCGATGTTCATGAACTCGGGATAGTTCGGATAGATGTGATACGCCGCAAAGAATCCCGCCGGCATCCCCGCCGTCGGGTGGATCATCGTCGCATCGAGCGTGACGGAGTCATCCTCCCACGGCAGTCCCTTCAGCCTCTTCGGAAACGTCACACCGTATCGCTCGCGCCAATAGTCCTCTTCTTCGCGATTCGCCTCCGTCACGTGCGACAGCGGGTCGAGCGTCGGCCAGTTCGCAAACGTCAGCGGATGCACCACGCGATACTGCGTCGCTTCATAACCAGCGGCGTACTCGCACATGCTCGCGACCCAGCATTCCATCGGCCGGCCGCTCGTCACCTGAAAGAACACACCGTTGAAATCGTGCGTGGGATCGAGCCGGTCGAATTCGCTGACTGCGAACGGTTCCCACTCGCGGCCGATGATGTACGCCAGGACGCTCGCCGATGCGTCGGTGTTGTAGACGCCGAACGCGTGCCCTGCGCGCGGGCCGAGAACGAGATTGCCGTGAACTGCATCGATGATGCGCGCCGTCTCTGCATGAAATTCGTCGCGATACGCCGCCCCGGCGAAGTCGTAATCCGCAGGCAGCTCGGTCCACACGCCCTGAATCAACCAGATCTTCGCATCGGGACTCGACGCGTTATGACCTTTGAGCGCGCGATAGAACTCGGGCGGGAGCAGCGTATACACGCGCACCGCGTTTGCTCCGAGGCCCGCCATCATGTCGAGCCATTGACGATAAAGAGTCTCGTCGGTCGGAAACTCGGCGGCGAACTTGCCGGGTCGCGCGGCGCCGAGGTTGATCCCTTTGACGAAAACCGGTTCGAAGCCGCCCTTGCCATCCGCGATCTGGATGAAGTCCTTGATCGCGCGCGCCGGGACGGACAGCGCCGTCGCGGGAGACTC
>CAZKID010000313.1:0-689 GCA_964552405.1 uncultured Thermoanaerobaculia bacterium | reverse complement strand
TTGTACCGGCGGTCCCGGGAGGGAACGGCCGGCCGCGGGGGACTCGGGCCGGGAAAGCCCTGTCTCCGATCCGGCGGGCAGCAGTCCGGGACGGAACGTCTTCGAAAGCGACTCGAGTCTGCGCGCCGCGGCAATCGCGTCACTCGCAGTGCGTGCGGATACCGGCATCCGGCGTCCCGCGAGCACCATTCCTTCGAGCGCATCGCGATGCGTCGCGTCGCGCGAAAGCACATCGCGGAACCACTGCGCCGCGGCGTCGCCGCCATCCGTCTGCAAGGCAACGTAACCGAGGCCGACGCGCGCATCGTCGGATTTCGGCGTGCGCTTCAAGACCTGCTCGAACGCGTCGTGTGCTTTTTGAAACTGCCCCGTGCGATAGCGGCACCAGCCGAGCTGCACGCGCGAATCGCCATCTTCCGGATGATCGTCGAGATAGGCATCGAGAATCTCTGCTGCCTCGCTGAATCGCTGTTGTGCGATCGACGCTTTCGCTTTCGCGGGGCGGTCGTCGCCTGGACGACGCGGCAGAAGCTCGCGGAGTACGGAAGGCGCACTGGCGTGACCAATCGCGCAGACGAAGCCGATCACGAGTGCCGCCGTCATCCCGAGCGTAGTGAGGGACCTGGTTGGTCCCGTGGGGCGACAGGCGCCCTCGCCTGTCGGCTCGGTGCACAGGCGAGGGCGCCTGT
>CAZKID010000312.1:5994-6530 GCA_964552405.1 uncultured Thermoanaerobaculia bacterium | reverse complement strand
TCCCCTCATTTTCAATTTTCAATTTTCAATTTTCAATTGGCTCGCGGTTGCCCTGAGTTGTCGCCGCAGCCTTCAACTGCGGGTCCCAACCAACGACCGCGTTCCCAGTTCCGATCACCGTCCAGTAGCCGAAGAGCTCACCGGGGTAGTCGGGAAAGTCGAGCGCGGAGAGCATCCAGGCGAACGAGCCGGCTTTCACTTCGCTCACGGCGTGATCCATGAACTCGGGAAGGATCGCGATGAGCTCGCGCGTCCTGCCGCGGCGCATCAGATCGATCACCTTCATATCCCACAGATATCCGGAGTGTTCGTAGACGTGCTCGCGCGACATGTCTTCCGGGATCTCCGGCTCGGTCGTGAAGTGGCGATGGGAAAGCGTGTTCGATGCGAGGAGGATCGCGCGGCGGCCGCTCTTCTCGATTGCGCGCTTCGTCGCCTGGCCGAGCTTGATCATCTCGTTCTGCCCCATCTCGTTGGAGAAGTAGTAGGGCGAGTTGTTCGACGAGATGCCGACGATGGGGATGTCCCATTCGGGG
>CAZKID010000312.1:2032-5984 GCA_964552405.1 uncultured Thermoanaerobaculia bacterium | reverse complement strand
GTGGAATGCGGTCGTGGGGAATGTCCATTTCGGGATTCATAATTGGGAAGGGAACAATCTTGCCTTAGCCAACCCGAAAGTCCGGGTTGGGCATCATCTTCGTAATGAGGCCCGCCTCTCTTCCTTCATCCGCGATCATCTCCGCAAGCTCGACATCGACCTTGATGTCGTAGTTGAAGCGAAAGAGGTTCGGGAAAATCGGATCGACCGACAGCCCGTGAAATTCGGGCATGCCTAGAAAGTGATGACCAATCACAGTCTGCCAGTGCGGCGAGTGAACGAGGATGACGTCCGGCTTCTTTTCGAGGAAATGCTTTCGCGCACGCTCGTAACCCCAGCGAAGAACCTCCCAGCCGCATTCGGATTTCGGTTCATTGCGCCAGTGGTTCTCGCCGTAAACGATGTGCGGAGGATGCGGCGCAAGTAGGCCGCCAACGATTTCGCCCTTTGCCATGGTGGGATTCTAGTGTGGAGTGCGGACGCCTCGTCCGCACATTTCACAACATTTTCGGCACAGTGTGCGGACGAGGCGTCCGCACTCCACTCACAGTTTTACGCAGATGTTTTTTGACTCGGTGAAGAACTCGAGGGACTCGAAGCCCCCTTCCCTTCCCACACCGCTCTCGCGCATGCCGCCGAAAGGAACGCGCAGATCGCGCAGCAGCCAGCAGTTGATCCACACCGTCCCGCTGTCGATCGCGGCGGCCACGCGGTGCGCACGCTGCAGATCGCGTGTCCAGACGCTGGCGGCGAGTCCGTATCGCGTGGAGTTTGCGAAGGCGATCGCCTGCTCTTCGCTGTCGAACGGCGTCACCGTCACGACGGGGCCGAAGATCTCCTCCTGCAACACGCGGCAGTTGACGCCAAGGCCCGTGACGATCGTCGGTTCGACGAAGTAGCCGCGGCGATCGACGCGATTGCCGCCGCATGCGATCGTGCCGCCTTCCTGCCTCGCGAGCTCGATGTAGCCGGTGACCTTCTTCAGATGATCGGCGCTGATCAACGCGCCGACATCGCTCGTCTCGTCGAGCGGATCGCCGATCCGCAGCTTCTTCGTCGCGGCGACGAAGCGCTCGAGAAATTCGTCATGCTTCGCGCGCTCGACGAAGATGCGCGAGCCGCAGAGACAGATCTCGCCCTGATTCCAGAAGCTCGAACGGATCGTCGTCGCTACGGCATCCTCGAGATCGGCATCGGCGAAGATCACGTTCGGATTCTTTCCGCCGAGCTCCAGCGAGAGCTTCTTGAAGCGCGGCGACGCATTCGACGCGACGGCGGCGCCTGTGACTGTGCCACCCGTGAACGAGATGACCGGCACATCGTCGTGCATCGTGAGCGCGCGGCCTGCTTTCGCACCATAGCCGTGCACGATGTTGATGACTCCAGGAGGAATGCCCGCCTCGAGCGACAACTCCGCGAGGCGATTCGCGGTCAGCGGCGTCAGCTCACTGGGCTTCGCGACGCAGGTGTTGCCGCTGGCGATCGCCGGCGCGACCTTCCATGACAACAGATAGAGCGGCAGATTCCACGGCGAGATGAGTCCCGCGACACCGAGCGGTTGCCGCAGCGTGTAGTTGAGCGCGATGCCGTCCGTCGGATGCGCTTCGCTTCCGTGATGCAGAATCGCTGTGCCGAAGAAGCGGAAGTTCGCGACCGCACGCGGAATGTCGAGCCGCCGCGCGAGCGAGATCGTCTTCCCGTTGTCGCGCGACTCGAGCTGGGCGAGCTCCTCGAGATTCTGCTCGAGCAGATCGGCGAGTTTCAGCAGCAGCCGGCTGCGCTCCGCGACCGGCGTGCGAGACCATGCCGGAAACGCCCCTTTGGCCGCCCGTACCGCATCGTCAACATCTTGACCATCGCTGTCGGGGATCTGCGCCAGGACTACTTCCGTCGCCGGATTGATGTCGTCGATGTAGCTGCCGGAGTGCGGAGGAACGAACTTGCCGCCGATGAAATTGTGTAGGACAGGCGCCTCGCCTGTCGCTTTCGTGGAAGTGGTCATACGCGATTGGCAGGCGAGGGCGCCTGCCCTACACCAACGAATTCCTCCGGATCGAACTCCCACCGATCGATATCGGGATCCCAGGAATCCCACGGCACGATCGCCGCCATCCTCTCCCGCAACTCCGGCGGAATCACCTCGGGCACGATGAACGCCTTCTGCCGCCGCAGCTTGTACGGATTGCGGAATTCGAAGCCGAGGACGCCGAGGATGTAGCGGGCGATGTACCAGGTGGCTTGTGGATTCCAGCCGTGCGCGATTTTCACCACGACGCCGAGTCCTTCCGGAAATTCCGGATGCTCGATCGCGAGACCGAGTAGTCCGTCAGCGCCTTCCTTCGCGATGACGCGGCCATGACACGCTTTGAGGACTGTCGAGTCGAGCCGATTGAAACCGCCGATGAGATCCGGATGCGCGATCATCGCGTCCCAGATCCAATCCTGCCGGCGCTCCGTCACGAGATTGGCGAACAGCCGCGCGAGATCAGTGACCGTCATCGACACCGTCGGCAGTCCGCAGCCATCCTTCGCGATCTTCCCCGTCGTCCACTCCGGGCCGAGCACGCCCTGGATGTAGTGGAGATATTCCTGGAAGAACGGATGATGCGGCCAGACGTAGCCTACGCGCGACCAGCCGCGCATGCGGCAGCCGCGCAGAATCGCGGCGTGCTCACCGGAACAGCAGTGATACCAGCGGCGCGGCCTGCGCACCTGCCGTCCGAATTGCACGAGCGGAACGTCGTGCGGCGCCTGCATGAGACTCCACTCCGACTCGCGCAGGATCGAGCGCGCAACGCGAACATGCTCCGTATCGCCATTGTGCGAAGCGACGGAGATCGCCTGCTGCTCGCCGTTCAGTTCGCGCGCGAAGTCGCGCGCAAAGACTTTCATCATGATCGGCTTGACCATCGAGCGCCCGTAGACCTCGACGTTGCCGCCAAATGAATGGACGACGTTGCGCCCGGACACCCACGACACCGCGCCGTGCACGGTGTTCTCCGCCACCCCGTTGCGGCGATACTCGACCAGCGGCTGCCAGTTCGGCATCGGGCGGGCGAAGTTGGGGGCGGCACTCTCGTCGTGCATGGAGTGGGGAGTCAAAGACATGAGACTGCCCCCATGAACGACCTCATATTCCTCATGACCCGCGCAGAATCGTGATTGTTGAAGTCGAACCACAACATGAGGCGGTCCTCGGGGTGAAAGCGCTGCTTCATCTGTTCGAGGATCGCAGCAGCATCGCCGACGAGTGCGTTGTTGGTGGCGCGCTGCACTTTTGCTTCGTCCAGCGTGCCTTCCAGCGCCTTCCAGTAATTCGAGAGCGCATCGCGCGCTTCGTCTTTCGCCTTCTCGGCGTCGTCGTTGATGAAGACGAGCACCGTGCGCGGCATCAGGCGGCGATGCCATCCACCCCCGTCCTGGTGATAGGCGGTGAGCATCCGCTCGTTCGTCTTCTCGATCTCATCGCCGGGCGTGATCGAGAGATTGAACACGCCGACCGGGAGGATCGTGTTCGCGAAGATCTGCGTCGCCGGGTCGTGCGAACCGATCGAGAGCTTCAGCAGATCCATGCGCGACTCGTGCGGCACGATCTTCAGATTCGGGAAGCGCCAGCGCGGCTCGAGCGCGACTTCGTCAACATATTGACCGACGGCATCCTGCACACGAGTCCAATCCGCGTCGCTGCGAAAATCGGCGCGTTTCAATGAGCGTGCGCAGATCATCCCCGAGTTGAGCGTCTCACCCTTCAGGAGGCGCAGGAAGATCTCCGTCGCCTCCTCGAAGATCTTGTTCTTAACCACGGGCCAGGCCGCGGCCTCCACAGGATTCCGCGGCACGATTCCATACGGCACGTTGATGAACGGGAAGCGCCCCGACGCGAAGCCGATCGTCAGCGTTCGCGATTCCTCCGGATCGAGCCCATGCAGCGCCAGGAACGTCTTGATCCGTT
>CAZKID010000312.1:0-2022 GCA_964552405.1 uncultured Thermoanaerobaculia bacterium | reverse complement strand
CCTGGCCCTGGGCAGCCAGCATGACCTGGGATCCCCCCGGGAGCGCCAGGAACGTTTTGTTCCGTTCGGCGTGTGTGCTCGCCCCGCCGTTGCAGAG
The DNA here is from genome assembly GCA_964552405.1 of uncultured Thermoanaerobaculia bacterium. Lineage (GTDB taxonomy): Bacteria > Acidobacteriota > Thermoanaerobaculia > Gp7-AA8 > Gp7-AA8 > JAJPHC01. The sequence continues at coordinate 1,925 of CAZKID010000312.1, read as the reverse complement.
GATGTTGAGAATCGCCGAGCCGATGCCGATCCGCTTCGTCTTCGCAAACACGCGATGTGCGAGCTGAAGAATGTCGGTATTGAGCCCGATCTCGCCGGTGAAGTGCGGGATCACTGCCCCAGGATTCGTCTTCTGCACTTCCGTCGACAGATGCGACTCCGCGACCCACGCGGTTCCGAACCCGAGCGCGTCGGCGAGCTCGACTTGCTCGAAAAAGTTTTCGAGCATCACCCGCTCAGACGGTAAGTAGCCGTGCACTTCCGTCTGGCAGATGCTGAAGAAGATGTCGAATTCCATGTTGAATCAGGCGGTTTTCAGAACCTCGTCACGACCGACAGCGATCCGACCTTGTAGTGCTTCGACGAGTCGTATGCGGCATCGATCTGGAATCGCGGCCAGGCCATGCCTGCGCCAACCGACAAGTGCGTCTGCGACTCACCTTTGGGATACAGCAGTGCTGCCGCAACACCTTCGAACTGGTTGAGCGGACCTCGCCACTCGATCGAGTGCGCCGGGTCGCGCCACACGCCCGCGCGCAGCGCGAACGGCACTTTCGTCGCAAAGAAATACTCGCCGCCGAGGTGAAGCTCGGTGACGTCTTTCGCCTGATAGCCGCTCGCGTCCTGGATTCCCGTCGCCGTCGACACGAAGTCATCCGTCAGATTCGAATACGTCACGTGGACCGCATCCGCGTTGATCGTGAGGACCGGAATCGGACGCACAGAAATGCCGACGCCCGCGACATCGGGGATATGGAACGTCGTGTCGGCGAGCTTCACGAAATCGAAATTGGTCTGGCCGTTGGCGATGAACGTCGGGGTGTCGAACGTAGCGCCCTTCTTGTAGACCGCGCCGAGGCTGATCTTGTCGTTCGGCGTGAACTTCATGCCGGCGCCGAAGGTGAGATCGTGCTGCGACTTGATCGCGACGTTCGCGCCATTCGCCTTCGCGGTCGCCTGCACCGACACGCTGTCGACATCGAAATCCTGCGTAAAGCGGAACGTGAACGCACCTTCATCGAACTTCTGCCAGCGCGCCGTCGCACCGAACGCGAACTTGCCGACCTGCCATGCGCCCGCGAGACCATACGTCTGCTCCTTCACATCGAGCGCGGTGACGAACGGATTGACGCGATACTCGAGGCAAGCGAAGGGATTCTTCGTCGAGCTCCGGAGCGAATCGCACTCCGCCTTGGTGATCGGATTGCCGCCATTCGACGGCAGATAGAAGTTGGGAACGTTCGTTTTCAATTGACCGCTGAACTGATCGCGCACCGGCAGCACCTGCCCGGCGCCAGCGTTGCGCAGCGGCTCGTGGAAATACGCGCCGATCGTGAAGTTGTGCGGCAGCGGCATCACGACGCTGGCGAACGCAAACTGCACGCGATCGCTGTAGTGCGTGAACGCCGTGCGCTGCACGTTGGGAAACGTGCCGCTCGTCGTGAGCAGTTGCTGCTCGAGGTAGTTGCGGCCTTCGATCGAGATCTCCGGCTTTCTCAGGATCGTGAGACCCGCCGGATTCGCCTCGGCCGCCGACGCATCGTCAGCAAGACCGATGAATGCGCCGCCCATGCCGAGTGAGCGCGCGCCAGGGTTCCCGAAGTTGAACTGAAGACCGGAAAGGGACTCGATGTCCGTGTTCTGTGCGGCTGCAGGAATCGCGAGCAGCAGACATAACGCGATGAGTAGTAGCGACTTGCGCATGCAATCCTCCCGATGACGAACTGTTCGGAAGGATAGCATTCGCGGCCCTGGGCGGGTGGGGGCGGGAGGCGCGCGTCATGGTCTTCGTACCGCCCACCCACGCGGGTCCCTCGACGTCGCTCGGGATGACGGCGGCTTGCGATCTCGTGCCCTGGTTTTTTTCCCTCAGTCTCGGCGCGTGCGCCGCACCGCCCACGCCTCGGATGACGGGATCTTGTCACC
>CAZKID010000311.1:0-6556 GCA_964552405.1 uncultured Thermoanaerobaculia bacterium | reverse complement strand
CCGACTTGCCGCCGTAGACGATCTGCGTTGCCGCGAGATTGAACGCCAGCGCCGTGATCGTGTCGCCTCGGTCGAGCGACTCGTAGAGATCATTGTTGGCAGCGAACAGCATTCGCGTGGGCGTGATGACGTTGATTTCGAGCGGTGTTCTGAATTGGCCTACGACCGCCGGGCCTCCGCCAGTAACGCTGAGCGCGGGAGCAACTGCCGACGTCGTCGCGCCCGTCGAGTTGACGACGCGGCGGCGGAAACTGCCGAGGTATTGCGCGCTCGCGAAACGCGTCGATTGCGATGCGGAGCTGATGTCATCGATCGCAACATCGCCGCCATCGCCACTGAGAATCGAGGACCATGAAACTGCGTCCACGCTGCGCTGCTCGGATGTTCCGTTGTCCTGATTGCCGCTCAGGCACATGTTGGAAACCGTGTCCCATGCGATGTCGTGATTTTCCGTGATGCGCAAGGTCCCGTTGACGCTGGCCCAATCGCCGGTACCGCGTGGAAGTGTGCGGCGATAGATCCCGCCGTCGTCGCTCTCGAGAATGTTGCCGTTCGCATCGAAGACCAAACGGCGCGAATCCGCGTGCGGCGCACTATTGCTCGAAGTGCTCGTCGAGCCATTACACCCGCTGAGCGCTGTCTGACAGTGCGTCAACGGCGTGGCCTGTGTTCCCGCACCCAGCGATGCGTTCACCCGGAAAAGACGCCCGGAGTAGGTGTTCGCTCCGACGGAATTGGGGAACGTTGCAGCGCCGTCACCTGGGCCAGGCTGGCGGTCGCCGCCTACATACACGATGTTGGAGTCCGTAGGATCAGCCACGATGGAGAAGTGAATCGAGCCTTGCCCGCCATCCGCTTCCGGCTGCAATCCATAGTTAGACCCGTTCTCGTTCGTCGCCGGCGTATCGAGCTGCGTCCATGTCGATGCGTCCGGAGAGCGAAAAAGACCGGTGAGCGTTCCGCTGACGATGATTCCGACGAACACCTGCCCCGAGGCACCGACGGCAATTCGAACGTTGCTGAGCGTGCTGTTGTTCGACATCAGCGTTTCCATCGCGGCGTTGCTGACGCGAGCCCACGTGGCTCCCGTGTCGGCCGATTTGTAGATGCCGTTCACGCCGCCGGTCGTGCAGTTCGCGAACTTGATCGCGGTATAGAGGACCGCGTTGTTCGTCGGATCGCTGGCGAGATCGAGCGCGCTGCCTCCGGGCAGCCCGGTCGCGCCATCCGCGATGCGCGTGAACGAGCCACCGGTATCAATGCTGCGGAGAATGCCGATGTTCGAGCAGACGAACGAGTCGGCGACGTCGACTGACGCCACGATCGTCGCTCCTCGCGGTGCAAGACCAGACACATTCTTCCCGCTCATCGTTGCGGAGAGTCCCGTCCAATTCGTGCCGCCGTTCGTCGTTCTCCACAATCCGCTTCTTGGTCCGCCGACTCGCGAAAAACTGCTGAATAGTCCGTTGCCCATCACGAGCGTATTGGATGTTGCATCCGTCGGATCCAACGCCAATGCGCCTACCGACAGCGAGCTGATGCCGTCCGTCTGCGCGGTCCAGGTGGGCGCCGCGTTCGTTGCGTTCGTGGTCTTCCACACACCGCCGTTCACCGCACCGATCCATGCAACGTCGGCATTGCTCGGATGCGCGACGATCGCTTCGATCGCTCCGACGACCGGCGTGTTCGTGATTCCCTCGCTTTGTCCCCCCGTGATCGGTCCAGGTCCCTCGGAAACCCACGTGCCGCCAACCACACCGAGTGAATTGGGCGCAATCGCGCGCGACGTGTTCGCCGATTTTCCGAATCGCCGCGGCTTGACCGGCTCATCCCGTGCGGGCGGCTCTTCACTTGGAATCGGGCCGTGATATTCGACATCACGTACTTCCAGGTCCCATTGCGGCGCTCCATTCGAGAGCCGTACGGATTCGATCTTCAGATTTTCATTCACCCATTCGCCGCCACGGAGAAAGCCGTGGGGTTGCGCCGAATAGATCACCGAGTCACCGTGCACGAAGAACGGCGAGGCTGATACATCGCGACGGATCTCGCCGAGCTTCGCACCCGTCTCCAGTGAAAAGATCGACCAGCGATACTCGGGATCGTCGGCACCGCCGGCACCCGCGCGCTCGCTGACGACGAGATGCGCACCATCGGAAGAACGGAGCTCGGCGATGCTCTTCCGTGAGAGCGCGACATCGGGCAGCGCTCGTTGCATCGTCGCGTCCCAACGTTTCAGCGTCAGCGCTTCGCCGTGACCACCGCTCGTCGATGCGATGACGTTCCCAACGCGCCACGGTGCTGCCTGAGACGGCAACGCGGGCGCCGGCAATGTGATTGTGCGTCCGCTGTTCGGCTCGAAACGAAACGCGCCGGAAAGGTTCAGTGGCTCTGGCTCGCCGCGCCGTGAATGGAAGGTCCACGACACGATGAAGGCATCTGCTTCCGCGGTTGCGCTCACGCGGAACTGCCGTACGGGATCATCGCTGACCAGACCGCGCACGGGTTCCGGCAGCGGCACTGGGGTCTGGCGGACCGTCTTGCCATCGGCATCGAGGACGACCAAGAGGAGGCGAGGCGAAGGAATCGCATCCTCACCGCGCGCGAGAATCAGCCTTCCGTTCGTCGCGAGCGGCATCGCCGCGTCGGCGGAAGACCACATCAGGCGGCCGCTTACGAGATCGAGCGCCTGAATCCCGCCGCCGGGTTTGCCGGCATAGGCGACTCCGCGTTGAGCATCGACAATGACGCTATCGCGCAGTGGAAACGCGGCCGCGGTAAGCGAGAAAACAACGGCGACAGCGGTCCCAAGGAAGGACATTCGTGATACGCGCATTGACGGACCTCGCTGAATGCTTTCCATCAATTATAGGGCCGGGGGGTCACACCTTCGAGGGCCGGGGTCAGGGCCGGGGTCACACCTTCGAGGGCGGGGGCAGGGCCGGGGTCAGGGCCGGGGTCACACCTTCGTTCACTTGTTCTGGGAAGCCGGGAAGCCGGGGTCGGAGGCCGGAGGCCGGGGTCACACCTTCGTTCACTTGCTCTTGTCTAGTTTGTTCTTGTCTTGGCCTTCTCAATCCACGCCCGGTAGTCAGACTTTCCATTCCGAGGAGTTTTCCACTCCATTTTCTCTCCCCGGCGCAGATTCCTCGGCCCTTCAAAGAACCCGAGGGAAGCTTTCGGGCATGGCTAGATCACTTCGAACTGACTTCGACGGAGCAATGCACCACGTCACGTGTCGCGGCAACGAGAAACGACCGATCTTCTATGACGATGAAGACAGAGTCACCTTCCTCAAATTTCTCGGCCAGGCGGTTCATCGGTTCGGATGGAGCGTGACAGCGTACGTGCTGATGACGAACCATTTCCACCTGGTCGTCCAGACGCCGAAGGCAAGTCTTTCTCGCGGCATGCATTGGCTGAACACGAAGTACGTCGGCTGGTTCAATCGCCGGCACGAACGTTCAGGCCATCTGTATCAGGGCCGATTCAAGGCTTGTCTCGTTGACAAGGAAAACTACTTTCTCGAGGTCCTGCGATATGTCGTCTTGAATCCGGTGCGTGCCGGCATGGTCGCGCGCCCCGAACACTACCAGTGGTCTAGCTATCGTGCGACAGTTGGTCTTGACGCACCATGCGAGGGGTTGGACGTGAAGAGTGCCCTCGAAGCATTCGCGCCGATTCCAGAAATCGCGGCAAAGTACTACTGCGATTTCGTTGAACAGCGGATCGGCTCACCCGACCGGCTATGGGATTGTCTCAAGCACGGGATTTTTCTCGGCGGCGAAGAGTGGGTGAAGAAAATGCGAAAAATCGCCGAGTCCAAACCTCGCTCCACCGATTACCCAAAGCTCCAGCGCTCCGTCGGGAGACCTAAGATGCATGCTGTCATTTCTGCAGTCGCAAAGGCTGCGCGGGAGCCCGAGAGCGCGATCCGGCATACGCACGGCGGCATCCTTCGAAGAATCGCGGCATGGGTTGGATGGTACGAAGGCTGGCTAACGCTCAAGAGCATTGCGGCCGGCTTGCGGCTACGCAGTGAGGGTCATATTTCTGGTCTGATAAAACGCGCAGATCAAGAATTCGGCCAGGACCCAATTGCGCTGTCTATCCTCGACCAGACGCTGGCGATCGTTCGCGCATAGATCGACGACCGCAGCTGCCCACCCCTACCACCATCGTTTAAATAGGATTCGACGGATCCTTATCCAAGCCGTGCGGTCCAAGGCTCGTTCCGCGGAACGAGAATCCTCATCGCCGAAGCCCGAAGGTCTGACCCCAACTTCCCACTTCCCCCTACGTAACCTCGGCGGTTGCGACTTCCGTTTCGTCCACGCGCTTCTTGAATTTCTCCTGAACATCGTCGAAGAGCGAGTACGCCACCGGCGTCGCGAGCAACGTCAGCAGAAGAGCGAGGGTCTGACCCCCAATGATCACCGAGCCGATGGCGCGGTTGGTTGCGGCACCTGTGCCGCTCGACGCCACCAGGGGGATCATGCCCGCGACGAACGCCAGTGTCGTCATCAGGATCGGCCGCAGCCGATCGCGATTTGCCTCGCGAATCGCCTGCGCGCGCGGCATACCCGCGGCTCGCAGCTGATTCGTGTGATCGATCTGCAGGATGCCGTTCTTTTTCACGATGCCAAACAGCACGAGGATCCCCAGCATCGAGAAAATGTTCAGCGACTGATTCAGCACCAGAATCGAAAACAGTGCGAACGGCACCGTCAGCGGCAGCGCCAGCAGAATCGTCACTGGATGAATCCACGACTCAAACTGTGCTGCGAGAATGAGATACATGAAGATGATCGACAGCAGAAATGCAAACATGAAGTTTGCGAAGGCCCGGCCCTGTTCGCGGGACCTCCCGGTGAAGCCGGCCTGATATTGCGGCGGCATGTTCAGCTTTTTCGTCTCCGCGACGATCGTATCCATCACCTTCTGCGCCGAATGCCCCGGTGCCACGTTCGCGGTCAGCATCACCTGCCGCTGACGAGAGATGCGATTGACGGAAGAAGGGCCTGACCCCGGAGTCATCCGCACCACGTCGCGCAACTGCACGGCCGCACCATTTGCCGATGGCACCTGCGCCTGCTCGATTCCCTGCGGATCCTTCCGATACGCATGCTCTGCGCGCACGTGCACCTCGTATTGCTCGCCGCCTTCGTAGTAGTCCGTCACCTTCAATCCGCCCACCAGCACATTGAGCGTCGACGCGATGTCCTGCACGCGCACACCGAGATCTGCCGCCTTGTCGCGATCGATGTGCACGCCGAGCTCCGGATGCCCGACGATCAGATTCGTATCGGGATCGACCACACCTTCCCGTCCTTGCATCGACTTCAACTTTCCGAGCAGCACATCCGAATACTTCTCGAGCTGCTTCAGATCAGGACCGCCGATCCAATACATCACATCCGCATTCACGCCTCCGCCGAACACATTCACCGGCGACACTGACGTCCGCAGATTCAACCTCTGATACTGCGGCAGGATGTTCTTTCGAACGTCGGCCATGATCGTGTACTGATCGCGCTTCCGCTTTTCGACCGGCACCAGCTTCACGTAGATGCCGCCGAGGTTCTGAGTGATCTGCGGATCGTCACCGATCGTGATGACGGTGATCTCCACCTCCGGCACCTGCTGCCGGATCCTCGCATCGATCGAGCTCATGATCGTCTGCGTCGTCTCGAGACTCGACCCCTCCGGCGCGCGCACACTCACCGCGAACTGCGACTCGTCGTCCTGCGGCAGGAAGTTCTTGTTCACCGCCTTACCGATCGGCACGATGCTGATGAGCGCGCCGGCCATCGCCAGCACGATCACCCACCGATGTCCCATCGACCAGTCGAGCCCGCGCAGATACGTCGACTCGATCAAGCCGTACATCCCATGTTCCCGTGTTCCGGTCTCATGATGCAGATCCTCGCGCCGCAGCCAGCGGGCCGACATCATCGGCGTCAGCGTGAACGACACGAGCAGCGAGATCGCGATCGAGATCGCCATCGTCACGCCGAACGAGTTCATGAACCGCCCGACGATCCCGCCCATGAAGGCGACCGGCAGGAACACCGCGATCAACGACAACGACGTCGCCATGACCGCGAGTCCGACTTCCTTCGTCCCCTCCACCGCCGCTTCCGTCGGCGACTTCTTCTTCTCTTCCATGAAACGGAAGATGTTCTCGAGCACGACGACTGCGTCATCGATGACGATTCCGACGGCCAGCGTCAGCGCGAGCAGCGTGATGACATTGAGCGTGAAGTGCTCGTACCTCATCGCCGCGAACGTCGCGATGATGGAGCTCGGAATCGCGACCGCCGAGATGACGGTCGGCCGCGACCTGCGGAAGAAGTAGATGAGCATCGCCAGCGCGACCAGCACACCGCCTGCACGCAGTGGCAGCGCCATCCGGCCGAGATCCTCAAATCCAAACAGGAGGAAGTACACAGCCAGCGTTGCGAGCACGAGTGCCGCCGCAGTCTTCAGCTTCGGCGACGAAAGAAAGAACCACACGATGAGCGCCGCGAAGAGCGATCCGAGAATCAGGTGCTCT
>CAZKID010000310.1:6209-6583 GCA_964552405.1 uncultured Thermoanaerobaculia bacterium | reverse complement strand
TTTGCCGCAGGCGCGGGAACGGGCGTGGGCTCTTCTTCCTCGCCGGCCGGCTCGCCGATTCCGATCGTTCCCTCGCTGAGCGCGTCATCGGCGAAAATGTCGAACTTTTCTGTGCTCGGCGGTGAGTAAGGGAGCTCGACACCCGCTGCGCCGCCTTCCATGACGCTGTCGGTGAGGCGGTCCATGTAGTCCTGCGCGGTGGTGTTCCCCGGGTCGCTGCGAAGGACTTCCGAGAACTTGGCGCGGGCGCCTTCACGATCGCCGCGGTCGAACGCAGCAATTGCCGGGGAGAGTAACGCCTCGGTCTTTCGTCCCAGTTCCTTTTTGTGTTGCTTTACGCCCTCAATTATCCCGGATCCCGACCCCGTGGTAGA
>CAZKID010000310.1:1998-6199 GCA_964552405.1 uncultured Thermoanaerobaculia bacterium | reverse complement strand
CGCTCTTCTGCTCCAGTTCCTTTTTCTTCTGCTTTGCGCGCTCGATGCGCTCGGACGCAGGCTCGTTGGTGACGTCGATCAGAAAGATGCGCGACCAGAGATCGATAGCCTTCTGATAGTCGGAAGCCTCGAACGCTCGATCGCCATCCGTCAGGTACTGCTGAATTTTCTGTTGATCTTCCGCGCTCGTCTCGATCGACGCCGTGGCGAAATCGAAATCGCCCGTGACAGGAGCTTTGGCCGGAGCCGGGGAGTCGAAACTAAAGCCGCCGGCTGCGGGCGTCGGTGCGGGTGTCGGATTGTCGAACGAGAAGCCGGAGAAGCCGCTGTCACTGCTGGGTGCGGATGAGCCGAATGAGAAGCCGCCCGATTCTGCTGGAGCTGCAGGCGTCGCTGGTGCGGCCGGTGAATCGAATGAAAAGCTGCCGAGGCCGGCGCTGGCCGGCGGAGCTGCAGGTTTCTCTTCTTCGAACGTGAATCCGAAGTCTGTCGCCTGGGCCGTGCCGCGGCCAGGCGTTGCCTGCGGCTGCGGTGCGTCGACGACGAACGACGTCCCGAAATCGAAGGATGAAGGAGCGGCAGGTTGTGCGCCGCCACCCTTCGAGTTGATGGTCTGTTCCATCTTCTTGACCGCAGGATGTTCCGCGTCGAGCGCGCGCGCTTTCTCGAGCGCAGTCTTTGCACCCGCGAGGTCGCCGCCCTGCAGACTCTTCTCGCATTTCGCGGCGAACTGTTCGACGAAGGGCCCGGCCTCCATCTTGTCGCGCGCTTCGTCGGCGAGAATTCGTGCGGCATCGTTCATCAGATCGTTCGTCAGAATCTCGGTCGTGATCTGGAGAACGCGCGAGAAATCGCGGTGCGCCATCGCAGTGCGGGCTTCGCGTAGTGCCTCATCGTCATTTGAAGGTAGTAGTGAGTCCACGTTGATCGCTGCCCCCGGATTTCTCGTTTTCTCGGCCAGCATCTTTGCTGCCTCGAACATCGGGTCCATCTGCATCATCAGATTGCAGCCAGCGAGTACCTCGTCGGTACGACCCTGCTTGTAGAGAGCGAGGGTTTGCTGGAACGTGCTGAGAACACGATCTTTCACCGTGTTCGACAGCGATGGGTTCCCGAGATACGTAGGCATCCAGACAGCTGCTCCGACTGGCGCCGATTATAGCAACCGCGTCCGCGTATACTGCGCCGCCAGAAAGGATTCATGGATATGGACTACATCGCTACAGAGGGTGCACCGAAGGCCATCGGACCGTATTCGCAGGCTGTTCGTGCGAACGGGATGCTTTATACGTCGGGGCAGATCTCGCTGGATCCGAGCACGGGCGAGCTCGTCAAAGGTGACTTCGCGGCGCAGGCGAGTCGCGTATTCGACAATCTTGCCGCGGTTCTGAAAGAGGGAGGCAGCGATTTCAGCCGTGTGCTCAAGGCTACGGTCTATGTGACGGATCTCGCCAACTTTCAGACGCTCAACGCGATCTACGCAGAGCGTTTCGGCGATCACCGCCCGGCGCGAACGACGGTTCAGGTGCCGGCTCTGCCGAAGGGGTCGCTACTGGAGATCGATCTGGTCGCGCTCGTGTAGGACAGGCGCCCTGGCCTGTCCCTGGTTTCTCGTTTGCACTAATGGCCCGCATGAAACGGGCTCTACTCGCCTCCATCGCAGTTGCCATTACGGCGCCACTCTTCGGCGTATCCATGCTGACGTACTCCTTGCCGGGAGGTCCGCAGCCGGTTTCCTGGCCGGCCTCTTCCTTTCCAATTCATTTTCAGATTGAACGGCGGGTGACGACGGTCATCGGAGGCGGCAGCGCAGAGATCGATCGCGCCTTCAACGAGTGGTCTTCGATTCCGCAGACCAGCGTCAGCTTCGTCGATGACGGTGTTGCGGACCGCGTGCAGGCCGGCAAGGATGGTCACAACACGATCTCGATTGCCGACAATTTGTTCGCGAATCAAAACTACATCGCGGTGACGACGAACTGGTGGGACGATTCCGGCCACATGCTCGAAGCCGACATCCAGATCGATCCGTCGGTGCAGAGCAATGGCTACAACGCGCAGCAGGTCATCGCTCACGAGGCCGGCCATCTCCTCGGTCTGGATCATTCCGCGGTCCTTTCGTCGGTGATGTTCCCCTACGTATCGAGCGGCGCGGCCACGCCACTCGACAGTGATGAGCGAGTCGCGATCGCAACGATCTATCCGCGGGCCGATCCGACACTTTCTACTGCAACGCTCAGCGGCCGGGTTGCCGGCGATGACGGTGGCATCTTCGCGGCGCAAGTCGTCGCGATCGATAGCCGCGGCACTCCTGTTGCGAGTGCGCTGACGAATGAGCAGGGCGAATTCGTCATTCGCGGCGTACCGGCAGGCACGTACCGGCTCTATGCGGAGCCGCTCGACGGACCGGTCGCAGCGGCGAATCTCGCGGGTGTTTATCGTGCAGCGAAGACCACGGACTTCCCGACGACGTTTCTCCCGCCAATGCAGGTCGAGAACGGAAAGGTTTACGGGAATCTCCTGATCAATACCAACGGCATCGCGCGGCTGAATCCTTTGTGGATCGGAACCTGTGCAGCGAACGGCGTCGATGTATCACTCACATCGAAGCCGGTGCTCGTGCGTGGCGGTCAGACGCTGACGATTGCCGTCGCCGGTGAGGGCTTCATCAGCGGCATGACGACGTTCGAAGTGATGAATCCAGGATTCAAGCGCGTCTCCGATTTCAAGTACGCGGGGAACTACGTCTCGGCGACCTTCAACGTGGATCCCGCAATCGGCGGCGGTTCCGCCACGATTCTGGTGAAAAACAGCGCGAGCGAGGAGGCAACGCTCACGGGAGCATTGAGGATCGAGGAAGGGAAGAGGAGACGGGCAGGGTAGAAGAGCAGACAGCAGGCAGCAGACAGCAGAATTGGGATGGCGATTCGTACTTCTGCTGCCTGCTCGCTGCTGCCCGGCTAACTTTCCAACACCCGAATCGGCAGCACGATCGCCTGCAGTCCATCGAACTGCAGTCTTCGCTGGATCGCGTTCGGCGTCTCGTTGTGGAGGATGCGGTAGTACCACTTCTCTTCCTTGAAGATCAGTTTGCCCATGAAGAAGATCGCGCGCGGGTATTCGTCGACGATCTCCTTGCACATCTGCGTGATGTTCTCCACCGCTTCCGTGCCGATGCTCATCCGGTAGTCGGCGTGCATGCCCTGGCTGCGTGCCCACGCTGCGTAGCGCTCGAGATTCGCGCGCGTCTCTTCTTCGAGACTCTCGACTTCGGTCGCACCTTTGAATGAGCCGGAGTCGACGACGGCTGCCGAGACGAAGATGAAGTTCTTGAACGTGCGTGGGAAGAGGCGATGGATCGACAGCACCTCGTGGATGCCGAAGCCTGAGAACGACTTCACCATGATGACGGCGGTCGGCGCGTTGTGATCCATCTCGCTTCGCGACTCTTCTGCTTGGCTGTCCGCCGGCAGGTTCGTGAGGATGTCATCGAGCGAGCGCATTCCGGCGCGCACCGTACCGTAGTGCCGATGGATCGCGAATGAAACGACGATCAGTCCGCCCGTGATCGCAATCGTGATCCAGCCGCCGGAAAGAAACTTCTCGAACACGGTCACGACGAGAATGCAGAAGCAGAGGATGAAGCCGATGCCGTGCACCATGAGGCGGCCGAACCACCTCGGTTCCTTCGCGCGGTCCTGAATCCAATGCTTGGACATGCCGAGGAGCGAGAGCGAGAACGTGATGAAGACGTTGATGGAGTACATGACGACGAGTGTCGCCACGTCGCCATGCGTGTACATCAGCGCGGCGAACGCCGCAATGCCCATCATCAGAATGCCGTCCTGCGTGACGAGCCGGTCCGACAGTTGCGAGAAGCGATGCGGCATCCAGGAGTCGATCGCCATGTTCGACAGAATGCGCGGACCATCGAGGAAGCCGGCCTGCGCCGCGACGATCAGCAGTGCGCCTTCCGTGATCAGCGTGAACACCACGATCCACGTGCCGATCGACAGGCCGTGCCACTTCCACATCCCGAACACGTTGTGCAGCAGCACCGCGTTCATCGTCTTGCCCAACACCGGCTGCGAATTCGTCAGCAGGTAGCCGAAGATGATTCCGCCCGCGGTGAACGCCAGGGACGAGGCCATCAGCAGCAGCGTCTTCTTGGCGTACACGACGCGCGGCTCGCCCAGCATCC
>CAZKID010000310.1:0-1988 GCA_964552405.1 uncultured Thermoanaerobaculia bacterium | reverse complement strand
GGCGGGACATTGGTTCGCGCCGGGTGAACGCAGGGGGCGTCGGCATAGGACGCAACGCTTCCCGTGCGGTACCGAGCATAGTCGCCGGCCGCAGCGCCAGACCGTCCCAGACGGCCGCGATCCCGGTCTACGTGCCGCCTCCGAGCGAATAGGCGCGCAGGATCAGCAATGCCACAGGCAGCCAGCCAAGCGTCGACACCGACGAGCGGAAATCGCGCGTCGCATCGTGCACGACTGTTGGCAGCACGTTGAAGTGGATGCCGATCGAGTAGACGATCAGCCCGATGTGCATGACGACGAATGCGATGAAGATCGGAGTCAGCAGCGTTACCGACTCCTTCACGCCGCGCAGGTTGAGCACGACGAGGAAGACGAGAATCACGATCTCCACGAGCAGCTTCCAGTGGTGCAGCGGCAGCGGCAGAAACGAGAAGAACTGATCGCATGCCGCCGCGATCGAGATCGTGATCGTCAGCACGTAGTCGACCAGCAGCGCGCATCCGGAAACGACACCGACGTGCCTGCCGAGTAGTTTCGTGGCGACGAGGTACCCGCCGCCGCCGCCAGGGAAGTACTCGATGAGATTCGCGTACGCCATCGAAATGACCGCGATCGTGACGGCGGTCATCAGCGCGAGGATGATTGCGAGGTGATTGTGCGGGCCGAGCGCTTTGTACGCTTCTTCGGGACCGTACGCGGAGGACGACAGTCCGTCGGCACCCAGACCGACCCACGCGAGAAATGCGATCAGCGACGTGTGATGAAAGATCTCGGGATCGCTGACGTCGCGCGCCTTCCCGATGAAAATCCGTCTGAGTTTGCTCATAGCTCGATCTGCGCGCCGAGCTCGATCACCTGATTCGGAGGCAGACAGAAGAAGTGCGACGCGCTGGAGGAGTTACGCGTCATCCATGAGAAGAGCTTCTCGCGCCACAAAGCCATGCCTGGACGCCGCGTCGGGATCAACGTCTCGCGCCCGAGGAAGTAGCTCGTGGTCATGGGATTGAATGTAACCGGTCCCTCCGCTCCCTCGAGTACCTCGGGAATGTTCGTGTCGTCCATATATCCGAAGCGGATCGTCAGCCGGTAAATCCCCTGGCCGAGATCTTCCCACTCGTAGCGCTCGCCCTCGGCGAGATGCGCGGTCTCTTCGATGAGCACGGTCAGCAGGACCACTCGTTGATGCACGACCTTATTGTGCTTCAGATTGTGCAGCAGTTGCGTCGGAACTCCACTCTGATAGCGCGACATGAAGACGGCAGTGCCGGCGACGCGCGGGATCTGTCCGCGACTGAGATCCTGGAGAAAGTCCCCGATCGAGAGGACTGATTCGGAGAGCCGTTGCGAGAGCAGCTCGCGTCCGGAACGCCACGTGGTCATGACCGTGAACACCGCAAGTCCCACCACCAGAGGGAACCATCCGCCTTCGGTCACCTTGATGATGTTGGCGCCGAAGAATGCGAGATCGATGAAGAGGATCGGAATCGTGAGCCCGAGGATCGCTGCCATCGTCCACTGCCAGCGCTCCTTCTCGACCACGGCGAGAAGAAGAGTTGTGATGCCCATCGTTGCCGTGACGGCAACTCCGTAGGCGGCAGCCAGCGCGCTCGACTCTTTGAACGCGACGACGAGTCCGATCGCGGAGATCATCAGCAGCCAGTTGACCGAAGGAATGTAGATCTGTCCGATCTGACGCACCGACGTGTGGCGGATTTGAATGCGTGGCGTATAGCCGAGCTGCACCGCCTGGCGGGTGAGGGAGAACGCGCCGCTGATGACGGCCTGCGAGGCGATCACCGTTGCCACGGTCGCGAGAATGACCAGCGGTACACGCGCCCATGCCGGCGCCATCTCGAAGAACGGATGCTCGGTCGCATGCGGCGCGGAGAGGAGCAGCGCTCCCTGTCCGAAATAGTTCAGGAGCAGCGAAGGGAAAACGAGTACGAACCACGCGATGCGAATCGGCTTGCCGCCGAAGTGGCCCATGA
>CAZKID010000309.1:0-6591 GCA_964552405.1 uncultured Thermoanaerobaculia bacterium | reverse complement strand
GGGCCCTCGAGTGGAAGGCGGCGACGAACGGCACGGCATCCGCTGCAGTGGCTAGTTAGACGACTTTGTTGCCCGAAGGGCCCGGGTGAACCGATCCTACAGCCACAGTGCAGGCATCCACTCGCGAACGGATTTTGCCCACCACGATGAAAGAAGAACTTGCCACACGCGGGACACCGAAATCGATGGTGCCACATCGTGGCGGCAAAGAATGCCAGAACGACAGGCGTTTCGAGAAGCAAGAGCGTAGACTCGCGACCGCTGATGGCAGCAGCGAGGATACCGACAGGAATGACCGCGCCAAAAGTTCCAGCGACGGCCAACCGACGGGTCCGCAGATTGCTCCAACTATCGTCGTAGTCCACGAGTCGTCTAACGTTGTTGCCGCTCACCGGCGCCGTGCTTCACACGACCGGAACGACATCAGACCATGATACGCCGAAGACGTCAGCGAACGGCACGGCGCCGGGTGCAGCGGCGAGTTAGCCGCCTCGTGCCTCATGCGACGCACTCCGGTTCCACATACACGGTATTGCGGAACGAGCCAAGGAGAGGATCAACGATGCGGTGGACGTCGAGCTGGAGCCAGCGCGGCAGTTCAACAGTGACTGCCGCGACACGAAACCGACACCCGAGGATCGACCGAAATGCTCGACGAGAATCACTAGGCAACGAAGAGAAGCCTGGTGGCAACGCGACGACCGTGACGAAGCTACCCGTGCGAACCTTGCGTCCCGATGATGTGACGACTGAAAGTCGTTTGCTCGTCGTAAGTTTCATTCGGTGCGGCTAACGGCACTGGCACTCAGCGGTGCCGTGCCTCACGCAGCAGAATACATGACGTGGCGTCTCGGGCGAAAGTCGGCGACGAACGGCACGGCATCCGCTGCAGTGCCGAGTTAGACGACCGTTCGGGCACGGCGCGATCTTGCCGCGATCCAGCCTAGGAGTGCTCCGATTGCGGCGAAGGCCCATTCCATTGCGTAGGCCTCTTTCATGAGAGGCACCGACCAACGAAAAGCGATGAGATGAAGCACGAACGCTCCGAGGAGAACGGAGAGCAGCACGGTCGAGGCGCATCGTGGCAAGCCTGCGCTAGCAACCACGACGCCGAGAAAGAACGGAATGAGGTTTGGGATCGGTTGCGACACGACCAACATAGAATGTCGCACCGGTTCGAAACGGCCAAGCGAATACTGTTCGATCAGGTGAGCATGACGATAGGGCCAGACGCGACCGCGATCCAGCCACGCATCTCCCGAAGTTGCCCATGCGTCGAGAAGGATGGCAGACGCACACCAAGTGGCGATGATCGCTAATGCTGCGAGAACGATTCGTGCGTGCATCGTTCCTTGGGTCGTCTAACGGCTTCCTGAGCTGATTAGACGTACCACGTGAGAACCGTAAACGCGGAATCTCGTTTCGTGTCGCCAACCAGCTGACCGTGCTGATCTTACTCTGGTCGGAACGGAAATCTTCTGCCTGCGATAGGCTGATGGCGGCTGGCCCGCCAGGCGCCTCATAAGTTCTCCAGCGGGCTGCGCACGCCCCTTCCTCCCGCGTTGTTCAATACGTGCGTGTAGATCATCGTCGTCTCGACGTCCGCATGACCGAGCAGCTCCTGAATCGTTCGGATGTCGTAGCCGTCCTCGAGCAAGTGCGTCGCGAACGAATGGCGCAGCGTGTGGCAACTTGCCGGCTTGGCGATCTTCGTTTTGCGCAACGCTCCTTTGATCGCCTTCTGAATCGTCGACTCGTCCAGGTGGTGCCGGCGTAGCACATCGCTTCGAGGATCACGAGGGTCGCGGCTTCGATTTCCCGCGGGAAACACGTACTGCCACATCCACTCCCGCCCCGCGTTCGGATACTTCCGCGCCAGGGCGTGGCGAAGCCAGACCTCGCCAAAGCAGTCCTGCAAGTCCTTTTCATGGATCTTCCTGACGCCCACCAGATGGCTCTCCAGCGGATCGAGCAGCGGCTTCGGAAATATCACACGAAGACGCAAGCCCTCCATCACCGCCCGCGACAACACAACCGGCGGCCGGCGCCGCAGAGGCTCGTCGAGCACATTCTTGTAAAGAAAGAGGATCGCGCTCAGCGCCTGGCCCTGCGTCGACGCACTAACATCCTGCTGCACCGCGAGATCGGTCAGGAACGCGTTGACCTCGTCCGCGCCCATCGATGAAGGATGCCGCTTGTTGTGGAAAAGAATGAAACGGCGGGCCCACTGAACGTACGCCTCCTCCGTTCGAATCGAGTAGTGCCGGACGCGGATCGCATCACGCAACCGGTCGAGCAGGCGCGGCGTCTTCGGTGCGCTCTCTTCCATCACACCCCGATCATCCCTCGGTTGCTGCGGAATGCCGAGGAATCTACGAGAGGTGGAGGAGGGGTCCTTCGCTGCGCTCAGGATGCCTGCGAACACGGTATGCTTACCTCCTTCTAAACGGAGGTGCCCTCATGTCGAATCCGCTCGTCGAGCTGGAAAAGACCGGACAGAGCGTCTGGTACGACCAGATGGAACGGAAGCTGGTTGCCAGCGGAACACTGCAGCGAATGATCGATGAAGACGATCTTCGCGGCCTCACTTCGAACCCCACCATTTTCGAGAAAGCCATCGCCGGCAGCGATGACTACGATGCACAACTGCGCGAGCTCGCCTCCCGCAACAAGTCGCGCGAAGAGATCTACGACGCGCTGACCATCGAAGACATCGGCATGGCCGCCGACGTCTTCCTCCCTGTCCACAAGAAAACGGACGGCACGGACGGCTTCTGCAGCCTCGAAGTCCTTCCGACGCTCGCGATGGAAACAGAGGCGACGATCGGTGAAGCGAAGCGCCTCTTCTCGACGCTGGGCCGCCCGAACGTGATGATCAAGATCCCCGCGACGAAAGAAGGCATCCCCGCGATCGAGGAAGCGATCTTCGCCGGTATCAACGTCAACATCACGCTGATCTTCTCCAACGAGGTCTACAAGCAGGTGATGGAGGCCTATCTCCGCGGCCTCGAGCGCCGCGTGGAGCAAGGTCTTCCGGTCGGCGACATCCGCTCCGTCGCCAGCTTCTTCGTCAGCCGCATCGATGCGATGGCGGACAAACAGATGGAAGCGCGCGCAAAGGACGATCCCGAGATCGCGAACCTGCTCGGCAAAGTCGCGATCGCGAATGCCAGGCTCGCCTATCAGGAATTCAAGAAGGTCTTCTCCGCGGATCGCTTCCTCAAGCTGCGCGATCAGGGCGCTGTCGTCCAGCGTCCGCTCTGGGCCTCGACCGGCACGAAGAATCCGAAGTACAGCGACGTGCTCTACATCGAGCAGCTCATCGGCCCCGATACGGTCAATACGATTCCCCCCGCGACCTACAACGCATTCCGCGATCACGGCAAGGTGCAGATGACGCTCGAGCAGGGGGCGGATGAAGCGCAGCGCGTGATCGACACATTCCACGCAAAGGGCTTCAGCCTCGACGAGATCACGCACAAGCTGACCGTCGACGGCGTGAAGTCGTTCTCCGATTCGTTCACATCACTGATGTCGACGATCGAAGCGCGCCGCGATGCCGTCATCCGCGGCCTCGGCGAACGCATCAGCCTCCATCTCGGTGGTGGAGGACAGGCGCCCTCGCCTGTCCAACGTCAGGTCGACGAAGCCGCGCAACGCATCGACAAGGACAAGTTCGTCGAGCGCATCTGGAAGAAAGACACGACGCTCTGGAAAGACGACGAGGCCCACAAGAAGATCATCAGCAACGCGCTCGGCTGGCTCCGCGTCGCGGAAGAGATGACGAAAGCCGCGCCGAAACTGATGGAGTTCGCCGAATCCGTCAAAGGCGAGTTCGACAACATCGTCGTCCTCGGCATGGGCGGTTCGAGCCTCTGCTCGGAAGTGACGAAGCGTCTCTTCGGACGCCGCGATGGCTATCCGCGCCTGCTCGTGCTCGATTCGACCGTGCCGCAGGCGGTGAGCAATCTCGAGTCGCAGATCGATCTCGCGAAGACGCTCTTCATGGTTGCGTCGAAGTCGGGGTCGACAACCGAGCCGATGATGTTCCATCGCTACTTCTACGATCGCGTGAAGTCGGTGAAGGGCGATCGCGCGGGCGAGAACTTCATCGCGGTGACCGATCCCAACACGCAGTTGCAGAAGGATGCGGAGGCCGATCGCTTCCGCCACATCTTCATCAATCAGGCGGACATCGGCGGCCGCTACTCCGCTCTGTCGTACTTCGGCATGGTGCCGGCTGCGATCAGCGGCGTCGATGTCGCGACGCTGCTCGACCGCGCGATGCATGCCGCGCACGTCTCGGAAGTCGCGAGCGCGAAGAAGAACCCTGCGGCGATGCTCGGCGCGGTGATCGGCGCGATGGCGCTGAATGGCCGCGACAAGCTGACACTGATCACGCCCGCGCCGCTCGACACGCTCGGCCTCTGGATCGAACAGCTCATCGCGGAATCGACCGGCAAGGAAGGGAAAGGCGTCGTCCCCATCGCCGGCGAGCCGGCGCTCGAGCCGAACGAGTACGGCAACGATCGTCTCTTCGTCGGCGTGCGCCTGCGCAAGTCGGATGAAACCGCGCGGCTGCGCGCGCTCAGCGAAGCGGGACATCCCGTCGTCGACATCGTGCTCGAAGACGCGCTCGATCTCGGCGAGGTGTTCTTCACCTGGGAGTTCGCAACCGCGGTCGCCGGCGCGCTCCTCGGCATCGACGCGTTCGATCAGCCGAACGTGCAGGAGTCGAAGGACAACACGAAGCGCCTGCTCGAAGAATACAAAGCAACGAACTCGATGACGCACAGCGGGAAGCAGGTGAGCGCGAGCGATGCGGAGTCGATCGGCGGACTACTGGCGAAGGTGAAGGCAGGCGACTACGTCGCATTCACCGAGTACTTCGCGGAATCACCGGAACGCGACAAGCTGATCGCGCAGATTCGCGAGACGATCGCGCGCGAATTGAAAGTGGCGACGACGACCGGCTATGGCCCGCGTTTCCTCCACTCGACCGGCCAGCTGCACAAAGGCGGCGCCGACAATGGCGTCTTCCTGCAACTCACCGGCGGTGGCGGCAACGACGTGCCGCTGCCGGACGAGAAGTTCACGTTCGGTGTGCTCTGCCGCGCGCAGGCGATCGGCGACTTCCAGTCGCTCGAGTCGCGCAACCGCCGCGCGGTGAGTGTGAATCTTGGTGATGACGTTGACGCGGGATTGAAGGCGCTCGCGGATGTCGTGAAGAACGCAGTCGTGAAAGCGTGATCCACGTGTAGGACAGGCGCCCTCGCCTGTCGGCTCGTTGTCGGCTCGATAGGACAGGCGAGGGCGCCTGTCCTACAGGAGGTGAATGAAGATGGCGCAGGCATCTTTCGGAATGATCGGACTCGGTGTGATGGGCGAGAACCTCGCGCTCAACGTCGAAGAGCATGGCTTTCCGGTTGCGGTTTGGAATCTCGAAGGCGAGTGGGTCGATCGCTTCGTCAACAAGCATCAGGGAAAGAAGCTCCTCGGCATGAAGACGTTCGAAGAGTTCACGAAGTCGCTCGAGCGTCCGCGCCGGATCATGATGATGATCAAGGCCGGGACGCCGGTCGACATGACGATCAAGAACATCGCGCCGTTCCTCGAGCCTGGCGATGTGCTGATCGACGGCGGCAACTCCTGGTTCAAAGACACGCAGCGCCGCACCGAAGAGTGCGAAAGCAAAGGCTTCCACTTCGTCGGCTCAGGAGTGTCGGGCGGTGAAGAAGGGGCGCGCTTCGGCCCCTCGCTGATGCCGGGCGGATCGCAGGAGTCGTGGGCTGCGATCAAGCCGGTGTTCGACGCGATCGCGGCGAAGAGCGACTCCGGCCCGTGCGTCACGCACGTCGGCCCGGATGGCGCCGGTCACTTCGTGAAGATGGTGCACAACGGCATCGAGTACGGCGACATGCAGTTGATCGCCGAGGCGTATGAGATGTTGCGGAGAGGATTGAAGGCGGGTCCGGAAGAGCTCGCGGAGATCTTCGACGGCTGGAACAAAGGTCCGCTCGAGTCGTTCCTCATCGAGATCACCGCGCACATCTTCCGCGTGAAGGATGAAGAGGGCGGCGGTGCGCTCGTCGACAAGGTGCTCGACAAGGCGGGACAGAAGGGGACGGGCAAGTGGACTGCGCAGGTCGCGCTCGATCTCGCCGTGGCCGTGCCGACGATCGCCGCGGCGATCGATGCGCGCGTGCTGTCCTCGATGAAGGATGAGCGCATCAACGCGTCGAAGGTGTTCAGCGCCGATGGTGCGCCGGCTGTTTCCGATCGGAAGGAGTTCATCCAGTTCGTGCACGACGCGCTCTATGCGTCGAAGATCTGTTCGTATGCGCAGGGGATGGCGCTGATCCAGGCCGGATCGAAAGAGTGGAACTGGAGCATCGACATGCGCGAGATGGCGCGCATCTGGAAAGCCGGCTGCATCATCCGCGCGAAGCTGCTCGACGACATCAACCGCGCCGACGAGAAGAACCCCGACCTCCACAACCTGCTGCCCGACGGCGAGCCCGGCGGGCGGGTGCAGGCCGGCCAGACCGCGTTGGGGCACGTGGTGGCGCCCCGCGCCGCACGCGGAACCCC
>CAZKID010000308.1:5064-6599 GCA_964552405.1 uncultured Thermoanaerobaculia bacterium | reverse complement strand
ACGGCGAGCGATGCATGAGCACTGAGAGCGCGATCAAAACCAACAGCGCGCAAAGCAGCAGGAGCGTGGGAAGCGAGTAGAGCTTGAGCAGCGTCAGAATCTGGCCGCCGATCGTGAGGATCACGACGCCCCACGCGAGATCGAACCAAAAGGGGCGGAGTGCGCCTTCGGCGCGGGCCCCAATCCCCGCGAGCCGCGGCACGAGCAGAAACAGCACGGCCATCGCGAAGGCGATGCGCACGACCGAGTCGATGGCCAGCAGCGTGTACATGATCAGAACGACGCGTAGTAGACGTAATCGAGATGCTCGCTCGCTTGGCGCACATCGCGCCACGTGAGTATGAGAAACACCGCAGAACCGGCGACGAGCCCTGCGCCTGCTCCGGCGTAGTAGATCGCACGGCTGAAGAAGAATCCGGTGACGAGATTCGCGGCGAGCGCCCAGGCGATCGCCTTGAGCGCCATGTCGATGCGCGACAGCGTCAGAAGAATCAGCGCGTTCTGCATCGCCATCATCAGCAGCGAATAGCCGATCGCTCCGAGCCAGAACGCGGTCATCGCGGAGAACGACGTCATGCCGATGCGGATGCCGGCATTCGGCAGGCGCGTGACGATCGACACTCCGAAACGCGCGATCGCGATCGCGATGAGCGACGCCGGGATCAGCGCCAGCAAGCGCCGGCGATGGAATCGCGCGAACCAGTCGCCGAATCGCGAACGCTCATTCCCCGCGATGCTCTTCTGCACCGGCACGAGCCGGTCGGAGAACGTCTGCACCGCCGCCTCGACTGCACCGGAGAGCAGTATCACGACGATCAACGCGAGATCCATTCCGAGCTCGTATCGTGCGCTGAGCCAGAACGTGTAGGGCGGCAGATCTTCGCGCCCTATGCTCGCGGTCCACGCCATCACGCGATCGGCAAACACGAATGCGTTGTAGAGCAGTCCATAGAGAAACCAGCGCGATGTTGCGTAAACGAGCACCGTGAGCCTCGGCGGGTTGTGCGGCTTGTGATGCACGATGCCGCCGAGCGCGCGCAGTCCGGCCAGAAAACTGACGATCGCGGCGAAGAGCAATCCCGCCGTGTTCGCTGCAATCACATTCCAATGCTGCGTTTCCGCGAGCAGAATCACCACGCCGAGAGCCGCCGCCGTAATGATGATGATCAGATAGCGCCGCCGCGTCACGTACACCATCGAGAAGTTGAGCCACAGCAGCGACAGCGACGCGTAGTAGAGCGCCGCGATCAGAAACAGATCCCACGGCAGGAGGCCGTACAGCGCGTTGAAGAGAGTTGCGGGAATGGTGAGACCGAGGACGATGCGCGCCGCGATCCACCAGCCGCGCAGCACGACCCAGCGCGCCAGCGCCGGCTCCTCCTGATAGTGGTAGAAGAGGCCGCGCCGCGTGATCGCCTGCACGAATCCGCCGGTTAGCCCGTAACTCGCGATGAACCCCAGCCCGACCCCCGGTCCGGGGCGCACCTTTACGCTCCACGCCCCCCACAGGCCCCAGCCCCACGTCCAAGACCCCC
>CAZKID010000308.1:0-5054 GCA_964552405.1 uncultured Thermoanaerobaculia bacterium | reverse complement strand
GGGGGGCACGGGAGTCCGCGAGGAGGCCGGGCGCGTCCGCGGGGCCGGTGCCAACGTTGACGTTCAGCGCACCCCCCAGGCCATGGCCCACCGTCAGAATCGCCGCGGCCTGCAGCGGCATCGGGATCGCGAAGATCGAGCCGCTCGCGTAGTAACCGAGAAATTCGCGCACCGGCCGATAGGGCCTGGGAGGATCGTCCGCCTCGATCGGCGCGACGATCTCGCCGCGTTGCAGAAGCGCGTACACCGCGCGCCCGAGCTCGAAGAGATCGCGATGATCACCCGCGGCACGGGCATCGGCATCGCGCAGACCCATCGCTTCGAGCTGCGCGGTAATTTCCCACGCATCGCGCGGCACTCCGGTGCGCTCGAGCACATCGACGGCGAGCTCGCGCGGAGTCATCCCGCGGCCTCCGCCGGCTTTTCAACCGCCGCACCGTAGTCCGTGTAGAGACTCAGATACGCCGCAACCGATTCGTCGATGCGAAATCGTTCGAGCACTTTCGCGCGAGCGCGTGCACCGAGGCGCGCGCGCATCGGTGCGTCGTCGAGAAGACGGCGCACTTCGATTGCGAAGCCGTCGACATCGCGCGGGCGTACGACCACGCCGCATCCTTCGAGCGCCTCGCGCACGCCGCCGACATCGCTCGCGACGACGGCACATCCGCACGACATCGCCTCGATCACCGAGAACGGGAACGCCTCGGAAATACTGGTAAGGAGAACGACGTCCGCACTGCGATAGACCTCGACGACATCATGGGCCGGCGCACCCATCGTCACGTCGATGCCAAGCTCGCGACGCAGCTCGAGGCAGCGGGCGTAGTACTTCTCATCGCTGACCGCGCCATAGATCGAGAAACGGACTTCGCGTCCGGCCTTCGCCGCGACACGAAGGAACGTCTCGATGTCCTTCAGCGGATCGATGCGCGCGGTCGCGACGACGTGCAGCGGACCATCGGGCCGCACGCCGGGCGAGAAGCGATCGGTGTCGACTCCGTTGTAGATGACTTCGATCTTGCCGCGCGGCGCGCCATGCGCGACTTCCCAGCGCGTGTTGTAGTGACAGACCGGAGCAATGACATCCGCGAAGCGATAGTTCGTGCGGACGATCGCGGTGATCAGGCTCAGCAGGAAATGCTTCGCGAAGAGCAAGCGGCGAAAGCGGGAGAGAAAGAGATTCTGCTCGCGCAGATAGACGCCATGCTCCGTGAGAATGAACGGCGTACCGTCGCGCAGACGCGCGGTGATGCAGGGGATCCCGCAGAACGCCGCGGCCGTGGAGTGCGTCACGGAGACATGCGGCAATCGCACGTTGAGCACAATGAGAAAGTGATAGAGCCAGCGGAGGCACTCCGTCAGATCGAAGAGCGCCGGCGCGATGCCGATCGATTTCCCGTAAGTCTCCATGCACGAGGTGAAGGCCTCCCACACCAGCGGCGACTTGAACGTCCTGTTGTAGTCGCGGCGGCGGAAGTACTCCTCCATCTCCACGAGCGTCTGCCCTGTCGCGTCGCAGTCCGGATCGCTCCTGAGAATCGCGCTGAGAAATCGCGTGAACAGAGGAATGAACTCGGCCTCGATGGCGTGCTGCGGCGTCTGCCGCGCGCGCTCGTAAAGATGCGCGAAGGGAACGTCGGTGATGAACTCGTTCGGATCCTCGATGCCCCACATCGGGACGCGGATCATCCGGCGCACATTCGGCGGCGGCTCGTAGCGCAGCTCGACGTGCGGATTCATCATCAGCGGCAGGAGCGTGTAGCGGATGTCGGGCGTGCTGCGGATGAGCGCGTCGCACCACGTGCTGACGCCTCCGTCGCTGAAGGGATACGTTCCCTCGGTCGTGAGCAGCACGGAGGGGCGCGAAGAGCTCACAGCGCACCGAGCCTGCGCAGCCGCTGGAACGACTTCCAGGCTTCGACGCGCGCTTCGTTCAGACGAAGTTCACGAACGAGAGATTCAGCGGAGGCGCGGAGCTCTTCGATGCCGGGCTGGACGCCGGCGGCAACGAGTCTAACCAGCGACTGCTGCCGGCGTTTCGAGACGTCGACGGATTCCGAGAGGAGCTCGATGCGTTTGCGCTGCGTGTCGATGCGGAGCAGCTCGGAGGCGAGCTGCGCCTTCGCCCGCCGCATCACGATCTCCCGCTGTGCCTCAGCCGATTCGAGCTCGCGCTTCGCACGGTCGCGCGCGGCGGCGTATGAGCTCTCGCGCAAGGAGTACGTCATGCGGAAGCGCAGTCCGTAGATGCCAAACGTGCCGTTCGATTGTTCGCGTTGAAACGTCGCGTCGGCAGCACCCAGACCGGCAAAGCCGGAGAAGGCGAATTGCGGGCGGCGCGTGTTCTCGGCCTCTTCGACCGCCAGCCTGGCACGCGCAACGCGGGCTGATGCGAGAAGGACCTCGGGATGATGCTCGGGATCGACGGAGGGCGCCTTGTCGAAGGCTTCGATCGACGGCGTCACCTCTTCGTCAACATATTGACGAAGACGCGAGGCTTCATCGAGCTTGCGCACTTCCGCGTCGAGCTGGCGGGTGCGGAGGGCGAGCGCGATCTCCTCCCACTGCGTGGCGGTGATGTTGCTGATCGCCCCCTGCCGCACGAGCTCTTCGCCGCGATCGCTCACCGCCTGCACGTCTTTCGCGAGCGACGCGGTACGCGCCAGCTCGTCATTGGCGAGCCAGAGGCCGGCGTAGGCGGCGAGAAGCGTCTCGAAATCGGCATCGGCGAGCATCGCCGTGCGCCGCGCCTGCTCCAACTCGTTGTCCGCGATCGCGCGCGCGATGCCGCGCGTGGTGGCGTCGAACAGCGGATAGTCGACCGCGAGCACCGCGGAGGCGGAACGGCTCTCGTATGGTGATTTGAAAAAGAGGTCCTGCGTACGCGCGACGCCGGTCGTGGTCTCGATGCGGATCGAGGGCCCTTCGGCGATCGCGGCTGCTTCGATCCTGTGGGTGGTCACGCGCGCGAGGACGTCGTCGAAGGATTGAGCGTGGAGAATTGGGCCGAAGGCCCAAAGGAAAATAGCCAGTGGTTTCGCGAAGCGACACCACTGGGGACGCGAGCCCGCGTCCTCCAGTGGCGCTGAACGCCACTGGCTATTCTCCAACGCAACGCCTCCGGCGTTCCTCATTGCGTCTTCACCGTCAGCATCACCGGGGTTCCCGGCTGCAGCGAATGGTCAGGATTGGCGATATTCACGACGACAGTCGCCTTCCGCTCGGCCTGCTGTCCCGAGCGGAACGGGATCACGTACGCGACCTTGTCGAGCACCACGCGCGGCGGAATGGTCATGATGCGCGCTTCGATGCTCATCCCCGGATGGATGACGCGCAGCAGATCGGGGTCGACGTCCGCGCGAGCTTCGAGTGCACTCATCGATGTGATCTCGATGAGCGGCGCTCTGCCCGAAACTTCGCGTCCCTCCATTGCCTCGATCCGCGTGACGACACCTTCGATCGGCGCACGCAGCGTCATCGACCGCAGCCGCTCTTCCGAGAGCTTCTCCTCGACGCGTGCACGTTCGGCCTCGATGCCGGCGATGCGCGGATTGCCGCGCGCCGACGCGCGCATCGCGGCGAGATCGCGCAACGCGGCGGAGTATTCGTTCTCCGCTTCTTCCACTTCCTGCAACGTCACATCGTGGGTCGCGTACAAGCTGCGATAGCGATCGCGCTTCGCCTTCTTCCGGTTTGCGATCGCCGACGCTTCCGTGATCGCGGCATCTTCGGGTGCCGCAACCATGCGCCGCTCCGCAAGCTCGCGCTGGGCGCGCGCGATCGCGAGGTTGTGCTCGAGCTCCGGATTCACGAGCTCGAGCAGCTCATCGTTTTGATGAACGACATCGCCTTCGCGAACGACCAGCCGCCTGATGGTCCCATCGAAGGGAGCGGAGAGGGTTGCACTCCTGCTGGCCACGAGCTCTCCACGCATTTCCACGGTGCGCGGGGTGAGCTCGTGCGGTTCGGGACTGTTCGCACACGACAGCGAGAACAGCAGCGCGGCCAGTACGACAGCGACTCTCATGGGATACTTCTTGCAGGAGATGCAAGGCTCAGACCGCATGAGCAGAAATCTCGAGCGGGTCACGCTACTCGTGCCGGCTGTCGCGGTGACTCTCATTACGCTCGGCGCCCTCCTGGTCGTTCGTCAGCTCGATCGTCCATCGCGCTCGTCGCCCGCGGTTCAGGAGGCGGTCACGCAGCTTGCGGCTGCCAGCGAGAAGGCGCCGGTCACGAGCGAAATGCTGCGGGCGGTCGCGCTCACGTTGGCGGACGTCGAGGGCGTCGGTGCCATCATGGTAGACGGAAAGACGCTGGCCGGCACACACGCGACGCAGGTCGAGTCGCAGATCTGCACGCCGATCCATCTCACCCAGGGAACGGCGACGCTGTGCGCGGAGATCCGGCCGCCGGCAACGCCGTCGCTGTTTCCGCTGACCACGATCGCCCTTGCGGCAATCATCTCCGCGTTCCTTGCTGCCAGCGCAGTCACGCTCGTGCTTCGCCGCTCAGTCACAGCGATGGCGAGAGGAATCGACGATCGCCTCGTGCCTCCGGCCTCGGGATCGTTAGGAGTGCTGAGTGAATCGATCAAACGCCTGCTGAATCAGGTGAACGAGAATGACGTGACGCTTCGCCGGCGGACGCTGGAGCTGGAATCCGCCAACAAGGAACTGGAGTCCTTCTCATTCTCCGCGTCGCACGACCTCCGCGCACCGCTGGCCAGCATCGAAGGCTTCACGCAGATGCTGCTCGAAGACTTCGGCCGCGGGCTCGATGAGAGCGGGCTCGAATGCGTGCATTGGATCCGCGACGCCACGCTGCAGATGCAGGAACTGGTGAACGGCCTGCTGCAGATGTCGCGCTTCTCGCGTGCTGACCTCGAAGTGGAGCAGGTCGATCTTTCGGAGCTCGCGCGCTCCGTCATCGAAGGGCTGCGGCAACGCCACCCGGAGCGGGAGGTCGCCGTTCGGATCCAGGATGGCATCGTCGTCAGGGGCGACGCTCGCCTGCTGCGCGCGGTGTTCGAAAATCTGCTTTCGAACGCCTGG
>CAZKID010000307.1:0-6605 GCA_964552405.1 uncultured Thermoanaerobaculia bacterium | reverse complement strand
GCTTGACTTGTCACGGCCCCTTCCCCCTTCACCAAACCGATCTGCCGGCGCTGTTGCAGGAGGTCGACGGAGTCGTTTTGGGCCTCCATCACGGAATCGATCGACTTGTACGCGGCCGGCGTCTCATCGATCACATCTTCATCCTTGCGGCACTCGATTCCTTCCGTGGCCTTCTTATGATCCTCGACGGTGAAGCGGCGTTTCGCCTCACTGCGAGACATCGCGCGGCCCGCACCGTGGCTGCAGCTTTCGAAGCTCTCGGCGTTTCCCTTCCCACGCACGATGAACGACTTCGCTCCCATGCTGCCGG
Organism: uncultured Thermoanaerobaculia bacterium; assembly: GCA_964552405.1. GTDB lineage: Bacteria > Acidobacteriota > Thermoanaerobaculia > Gp7-AA8 > Gp7-AA8 > JAJPHC01. Next base: position 6,295 of record CAZKID010000307.1, on the reverse strand, counting down.
GAATGATCCCGAGATCATCCTTGCCTGCGCGCACCGCCCCCTTCCGCGTCACGAACACGCGCTCACCGTAATGCTCTTCGACGGCGACGTAGTTGTGATGGCAGTTCACCACTTCCGCATTCGCCTCGAAGGCGGGCAACTCGTTCGACGCACGCAGCGCATCGATGATCGACGTCATCATCAGCTCGCGATTCGACATCGCATACGACTGTGCCCAATGCACCGCCTTCACGTAATCCCCGAAGTGCTCCGACCCCTCGGGCAGGTACGCGAGATCCTGATCGGGCAGATTGATCAACCAGCGGCGCATATCCTCCTTCGCCAGCTCGATGAAGAACTGTCCGATGCGGTTCCCGACGCCGCGCGACCCGCTATGCAGAACGATCCAGACGTTTTCCGCTTCGTCGAGACAGATCTCGATGAAGTGGTTCCCCGTGCCGAGTGTCCCGAGATGGTTCACGTCGTTGCCGCGGCCGAGGCGCGGGTGCTTCGCGACGAGCTGGGTGTAAACCGGCTCGAGCTTCGACCAGACGTCGAGGTTCCGCTCGGGCGGATTCTGCCAGGCACCGCGATCATTCGCACGCCCGTTGTCCGTACGGCCGTGAGGCACAGCCTTCTCGATCGCCGTACGGAGCGGGTGTAGATCATCGGGCAGATCGCGCGCATTCAGCGACGTGCGGACCGCCATCATCCCGCAACCGATATCGACACCGACTACCGCAGGAATGATCGCCTTCTGCGTGGGAATCACGCTGCCGACAGTCGCACCCTTGCCGAGATGCACGTCGGGCATCACCGCGACCCAGCGGAAGATGAACGGCATCGATGCGATGTTGAGCAACTGCTTCCTGGCCGCATCCTCGACAGGGACACCGCGCGTCCACGCCTTCACGGGAACGCCGTGAGGTGCGGAGAAGACTTCGTACTTGTTGTCGTTGGGCACGTGACCTCCGGCACTGAGTTCTGAGTTCTGAGTTCTGAGTCCAAAGCGGCGGCGACAAGGTTTTTGAGAGACGACTTCCGCTGCTCTACCGCTGAGCTACCGGCCGCTTCTGCTTCCGGGCCGGATTCGAACCGGCGACCAACGGATTTAGGATGTAGTCCCTCAGGCATTCGCCGCCTGATTTGTTTCAAAAAGTGGGGCCGACAAGAACAACTGACGAGACGCGAACATTGTTTGAATGTAGTCCCGACGAACATTCGGCCCCTGACCTCAAATTGCAATCTCCTTGATGAGTTGTTCCCAGTGTGCCGCGGCGAGACGGCCGGCCGCGAAGTCGCGGATCACATCGAATACTGCATCGCTGAAGCCTCCGATGTTCAGCACATCCTCACGCTCCATCACCTGCGTCGTCGTGCAGGGCTGAATGTCGATGCAGACCAGGCGCGCGCTGCGGTTGCGCTGACGGAACACGTTCCACTCCTCCATCATCGCCGTTCCGCGTCCGCGCGACGGATCCATCCACGACTCGTTGTCCGACACGAAGATCACCAGGTCTCCCTTCGCATTCCGCTTGTTCAGGATGGCTAACGGAGCGCTGCAGCTGGTTCCGCCACCACCGATCGACGCCAGGTGCTGCGCGTTCGTCATCACACTGTCACGCGGATTCAGCTTCACATCGACGACCCGATTCTCGAACGGCAGCACCTCCGCCGTCGGATTCGTCCGCATGATCGACGCCGCGACCAGCGCGGCGACATCGATGCAACGAACCGCCGACGTCGATCCGGTGCGATGTCCTGTCACCGGCGACGACATCGAGCCCGACACATCCGGGCAGATGTAGACCTGTCCTTCGATCGGAGGAACGTTCGCCGTCGCGATCTCCATCGCATCCTGCAGCGCCTCGAGCACGATTGCCGGCACATCTCCGGCCGCCTTGTACGCCATCAGGAGCTGATACGGGAACGCACGCGCCTTTCGAACTTCGTGCGGATCCGCCAGCCTCTTCGCGATGAGCTTCGTGACCTCCTTGTTCGCGAAGACGCGATGCCGCGCGAACGTGTTCAGATTCATTCTCGTCATCTGCCACGACGCATTTCGCGCAATGGCTTCCCACTCCCTGTATGACAGCTCGAGCGACGTCAGCATCTGGAACGGAACATCCGGCGTTTCGAGCGACTCTCCCTTCTTGTACGCCTCGAAGTCGCGCACGAGCTGCGGCAGCTTCGCCGCATCGTGGGGACGCCCGAGGAGATAGCCGTAGAGCGACTCGCGCGAAGGAGTCGACGGCTTCGGGTGGACCATACGGACCACATCGGCCATCGACGGCTTCTGCCCGATCGTGTCGCGGAACAGGCCATCGTCGGAGCGCTGCTCGAGCCACGCGCGAACCATCCGGCGCGGCGCGGTGCCGAGCGACTGGCGCCCCGTCACACCCGAGCGAACCATCTGCACGAAGTTGCGCAGCATCCGGCCGTTGTCGATCACGCGTGGGAAGATCGACTCGAGCAGCGCGGAGTCCTTCGTCGCGAGCACCGCGCAGAGCAGCGCCGGCATGTCCTTCATGAAGCCACGCTCGCGGGCGTAGATCGCCGTGCGCGCGATGAACTGTGGCTCGACATTCCGGCACAGCGTCATCACGCCATCCAACTGCTCGTCGGCCGTTGCATAGAACGTCTGATTGAAGCAGCCGGTCGACGCAAGCTGTGCGAGCGCCTGACGCGGCGAGAGCTTGTACGCGCGGCCCCCGGCTTCATTTCGCGCGTTGGTCTCAGGCGCGAGCTTTCCGGCAAGAGTTCGGAAGAGGTTCTTGTTTGCCATGCTCGTCTATATCGCGAGGAAGGTGCCAGAAGGTCCTGACCGGGATAAGTCGTTGATTCCATTGATGAAAAAGCATTGTTGTCACGGAGTTTTCGGTTGATTTTATTATCTTTTAATCTATGCTCTTAGAATGAAGAACGTTGCGATCGGCCTCCTGGGCACCGTGATGGATGCACCGGCGAAAAACATCGCGCGCTGGGAGAAGTGGCGCCCTTCGATTTCGCTCTGCCAGCAGGAAGATCTGCTGATCGATCGCTTCGAGATCCTCTATCCCCCAAAAGACAAGGGGCTCGCAGACGCGGTGGCGGCAGACATTGCCGCGGTCTCGCCGGAAACGACTGTCATTCTTCACGGCGTTTCGCTTGCGAATCCGTGGGACTTCGAACAGGTTTACGGCGCGCTGCACGAGTTCGCCCGCGGCTACAAGTTCGATGTCGAGAACGAGGAGTACCTGATCCACATCACGACAGGTACGCACGTCGCGCAGATCTGCCTCTTCCTGTTGACGGAGTCGCGGCACTTTCCGGGACGTCTCGTACAGACCTCGCCCGGCCGTGACCCCGCTTCGCACGCGAAGGGAGCCGTGCAGATCGTCGACCTCGATCTCTCGAAGTACGACGCAATCGCCTCGCGCTTCCGCGACGAACAGAAGGAAGCGACGTCGTTGCTCAAGTCGGGCATCGCAACGCGCAACGCCGGCTTCAACCGCCTCATCGATCGCATCGAACAAGTCGCAATTCACTCGCGCGAGCCGCTGCTGCTGATGGGACCGACCGGCGCGGGGAAGTCGTGGCTCGCACGGCGCATCTACGAACTGAAGCGCGCACGGCATCAGGTCGAAGGCGAGTTCGTTGCGGTCAACTGCGCGACGATTCGCGGCGAAGGGGCGATGTCCGCGCTCTTCGGTCACGTGAAGGGCTCATTCACCGGCGCACTCCGCGATCGCCCCGGCCTTCTCCGCGCGGCCAATCGCGGCATCCTCTTTCTCGATGAGATCGGCGAACTGGGCCTCGAGGAACAGGCCATGCTCCTCCGTGCCGTCGAAGAAAAAGCATTCCTCCCCCTCGGCTCCGACCGCGAGGTGAAGAGCGACTTCACGCTCATCGCCGGCACGAATCGCAATCTCGGCGACATGGTGCGTGAGCGCCGCTTCCGCGATGACCTTCTGGCGCGCATCAACCTCTGGACGTTCGTGCTGCCGGGACTGCGCGAGCGTGTCGAAGATCTCGAGCCGAATCTCGACTTCGAGCTCGATCAGTTCGCACGCAAGCATGGAACGAACATTCGCTTCAATCGTGAGGCGCGCGAACGGTTCCTGAAGTTCGCGACGTCACCCGAAGCGGAGTGGCCGGGAAACTTTCGCGACTTGAATGGTGCGATCGTGCGCATGGCCACACTCGCGCGCGGAGGCCGCATCACGACCGAGATCGTCGATGAGGAAGTCGCGCGGCTTCGGCACGAATGGTTTCCTCATGCCGCCAACGACACGCTCGTCCGCTACCTCGGCGAAGAACGGCTCTCGGCACTCGATCTTTTCGATCGCGTGCAACTCGAGCACGTGATCGAGATCGCACGCAAAACGCGCTCATTGTCGGATGCCGGGCGCATGCTCTTCAGCGCATCGCGCCAGCAGAAGAGCACCGCGAATGACGCGGATCGCCTGCGCAAGTATCTTGCACGATTCGGTCTGGACTGGAAGGATCTACGGTCATGAACCGCAGCGCGCAATTCGACATCATCCGCTCGACGTCCGAGGAGGCCGCCGATGAGGTCGCGATCGAAGAGCCGCTCGAGATTCGCGTCGGTGATCGCGCGCTCTCCGTGACGCTGCGAACACCCGGCGATGATGCCGAGCTGGCGACTGGATTCGTGATCACCGAGTCCGTCGTGAAGAGCCATGCGGACATCGACGCCGTGCGGCACTGGGGCTCGCCCAATGTCATACGCGTCGCGCTGAAAGAGGGCGTCAGCGTCGACTGGCAGCGGCTGCAACGCCACTTCTATGCAACGTCATCCTGCGGAGTGTGTGGGAAGACATCGATCGATGCGCTGCGCACCCAGAGCCGCGCGATCGAATCGGATTCGCGCATCCGGCATGCAGTCCTGACGCGACTCCCGAAGTTACTGCGCGAGAATCAGCAGACCTTCGCTGCAACCGGCGGCTTGCACGCCGCAGCGGCATTCACGACAGAGGGCGAGTTGCTCTGCGCGCGCGAAGACATCGGGAGACACAACGCCGTCGACAAGGTGATCGGCTCGACGCTTCGCGATGGAACGAATGCGGGCGTGCTGATGCTCAGCGGCCGCGCCGGATTCGAGCTCGTGCAGAAGGCAGTGGTGGCGAGAATCCCGATCGTCGCCGCGGTGGGTGCGCCGTCGTCGCTCGCCGTGGAGCTCGCGAGAGAGATGGATGTCACACTGATCGGATTCCTGCGCGATGACCGTTACAACGTGTACTCGGGTCGGCAGCGCCTCGCCTGACGTCCCATGCGCCTCGCGCCGTGGATCAGTGCAGAAAAGCCGAGCGATCCAACCAATCCTTCTCGGGGTAATAGGCGAAGATCGCGCTGCCGCCGCGAATGCTGTCGATCAGCTTCTGCGCGATCGCGGGGCGCACCGCCGGACATCCCCAACTGCGGCCCAGCCGCCCTAACACCTTGATGGCTTCCTGACTGACATACGCAGCGCCATGCATGACGATCGCGCGATCCAGCGCGAGATCGTTGAAGCCCGCGTCGAGCCCTTTGAGCCGCAGCGAGTAGCCGTTGTGGCCGACATACGTATCCTCGGTCACGAAGAGACCGAGGCTGGTGGCGAGACTGCCGGGGTCGTTGGAGAAGAAGCTGGCGTTGTCATCGCCGCTGCTCTTCCCATGCGCGCACAGCTCGCGGAAGAGCAGGCGCTTCTTCGCCAGGTCGAAGACGAAGAGCCGCGGTTGCGTCGAAGGAATCGAATAGTCGATCACCGTCAGCAGATCATTTCGCTTCACCAGGCCACGGTGCGACGCATTGTTCACGGCCTTGAGTGCCAGGCTCAGCACACTCTTCTTCAGCCCGGGCGCCTGCGTCGCGAGGGACGCCAGCAACGGATCAGGCGTTTCCGCGCGCAACGAGGGCGCAGAGAACGCTAGAGCGAGCGCGATGAGCAGGAAAATTCGTTTCACAGCTTGAGTGACGGACCGGGCAATGGTAACAAATAACCTGGAAAACCGATTTCACGAATATGAAGATCCGTTACCCGGCACTGCTGCTGAGCCTGATGCTGACGAGCGCCGCTCATGCGGACGTCTTCCGGCTGCTCGATGATCCTCGCGATGCCGCGCAGGCGCGCGCCGATGTCATCCGCCAGGCGAAGTACGAGATCGACGCTCTCTACTTTCTCGCGCGCAATGATCGGATCACGATGGCGGCGCTTGCGCTCATGCGCGATGCGAAGCGGCGCGGAGTTCCATGCGTCCGTCTGATCGGCGATGCGAATTTTCAACACATCGCGAAGGCCGTGCTGGCACACCGCAGCGCACAGGGTTGCCTC
>CAZKID010000306.1:0-6667 GCA_964552405.1 uncultured Thermoanaerobaculia bacterium | reverse complement strand
TTTTTTTTGTTTGCCTCGGTGTTGTTCGCCTTTTTGGTTTACCGTGACCTTGTCAATGAACGGGCAGGTCAGGATTCGATCGGCTGGCTCCTGGGGTTCGTGCTGGTCGGCGGGATCGCGTCGCCCATCTACTACTTCGCACATCGGCAAGACATCCAAAGAGCGACAGTTCCCATGAATTCACCGCTATTCGATCGGTTGACGCAAGCGCTCGTGTCGGTGCTTGTCGTTGTGAGTTGCGTTCGCATGGGCTGGGTTCTCGCGATTGCCCTTTCCCACGGGAAGATCACGCATGGGTACCTTGTCGCCGCAGCAATCGATCGTTGGGTCACGCGGGCAAGCCTATTGGTGATCATTGTCTTCCTTGCAAGACGTCCTTGGCCGCTAGCTAGGCAAATCGCTTGGGCGATTGCCTCGCTGTTCGGAATGTTTCTAATCATGCCAATCTTGGCTACCGCCCACACCGAACCGACGCGGCAAACAACCGACGCCTAACTCGGCACTGCAGCGGATGCCGTGCCGTTCGTCGCCAACTTCCATTCGAGAGGCCGCGTCAGGTATTCTGCCGGGTGGGGCACGGCACCGCTGAGTGCCAGTGCCGTTAAACGGACGAAGGAACGAGAGACATAGCGTGGACGACAGGAACGGGACCATCACGAAACGCTGCGCAACTGCGTTCGTGGAGGTGTTCTTCGAGTTCCTGTTCCCGGCTGTGTTCGCGCCGTTCTTGTACGCGACGTATCTCGTTACGACCCATGAGTGGTTTCTAGCGACGATCGTGCTCGCAGCATGGGTTCCGCTCATCTTAGTCATGGCCTCGTGGCTTCGCAGAAACGGCATCGTCCGACTTTGGGTGTCGATTGGCGCCGTCTTGCTTGTGGTTCTAGCTGCGATCGTCGCCCTCATTGGAAAATGAGTCGATGCGAACCTTACCGAGGATTCCATCGCCGAGCGCCTACGCCGTCTAATTCGCCAGCAGATTCATTCAACCGCCCGCTCCGAGTTCACGGCGACCGCGGGCTTGCACCGGACGTGAACCGCTGCTTTACTGTGCTCCAGCGTTTCCCTTCATCGCGTCGTGGTTCACGCCGGTGAAGCTGGGACGTCAGCCGGACGAAATGGAAAGACGAATCCCGGAGTCTGACTGGAAGACTTGGCGGCGGCTGCACGCGGTCGCTCTCGAACGCTTCTGCCAGAAGATCCTTCGAGAGGCAGTGAAGTTCGAAGGCGGTGAAGGAACTGCGCATGAGAGGTACATCAAGCTCTACCAGCTCCTGAAGAAACGCGACAAGAAACTTGGCGAGATCTTTGACGGCCCAAAACGATCAGACGCGTACTTCAAGATCGCCGCCGCTGTTCATGCTCGGGTTGTGACGAAAGAAGAACTCGCGGAGCTCACCGAAGACACGCAGAACGTAATCGCATTCCTGTCTGGCGAAACATCGTAATCGGCAATGATCCAGCGTACGGCGTTCGCGCTCGCCTTACTACTCGGTCCATCGGTGATCGCGCAGACGTACATCGCAGCCGATGGTGACTGCGGCACGGTCACGCTTCACGTCACGCGTGGCAATGACTTCCCCAGACTCGGCGAGTCCATCCCTGCGAGTCTCGTGAAGGAGGCGCGCGTTTATCTGCCGAAGCAACGAATCCTCGTGAAGCCTGACGAGGATCGCGACTCGCTCACATTCAGCGCGGATGTTCCCTACGCCGAAACGGTCGTCATGGCGGCCGTCGATTTCAACCCCGTCGTCAGCGGCGACGAGACGCGGACCGAGCACGCCAAGACGTTCCTCTTCTGCGGCACTCCGGCTCCGCGAGTAGATTGGCAACACTCCGCTGAGCTCGGCCTCGAGATCTACCCACAGGGTTGGAATGGACCTCGACCGCGAATGAAGCCCGGCGACACGATGAAGTTCATCGCCGTTGATCGAGCGGAAAACAAGATGCTCCACGATCTTCCGATGGCGTTGTACGGCGACGGGATGCGCCGCATCGCGGAGGGCGTGACCGGGCACGATGGCTTCATGAACTTCCCCTTCCAGAAGCCCGGCCGCTACCTGGTGGTCGCGACCTATCGCCGTCCCGATCCGGAAAAACAAGGCCACTGGCTCGTCGACACGAGCACGCTGACGTTCGATATCAAGTGAGATCAGAATTTTCCAGTTGTGACGCCCGCGAACCCACTTAACCGGCGACGCGTTGCAGGCGTTCGATCAACTTGCGGCTCTGGACCGGCTTGATCAGCACATCCGGCGTCTGTTCCTGCGCCGGATGGGAGTCATCGGCCGACGCGATCACGATCACCGGAATCTCCGCCTTGCGCAGCGCGGCGAGCACTTCCCACCCCTCGCCTCCGCGCAGTGCGAGATCGAGCACCGCGGCGGCGGGCGAGATTCTCTGCAACCTTGCGAGCGCTTCGCGTCCGCTCTGGACGCGCATCGGCACGAATGATGTCGTATCGAGCGCCGCGCGAACGACCTTCCACTCCTCATCGTCGTCATCGATGACGAGCACGGTCGAACCGGAAGGCATCGCGATATCGCCCGAGGCCATCACCGCGGAGTAACGCAGCGGCAGCGTCACGTAGAACGTCGAGCCCTCGCCGGGAATGCTTTCGACGCGCACCGATCCGCCGAGCAGTTCGCTGAACCTCCGCACGAGTGAGAGACCGAGGCCGGTGCCGACTTGCGCGTTGCGGGCGGGACCGAGCTGGCGAAATTCTTCGAAGGCTTTCTCGACATCCGTCGCCGCAATGCCAGGCCCTTGATCCGAAACCGAGAGCTCCAACTTCTCATCGATGCGGCGCGCGGCGAGGCTGATCATCGTCCCGCGCGGTGAGAACTTCACCGCATTCGACAGCAGGTTGAAGAGGATCTGCTTCAACTTGCCGGGATCGGTCTCGATGGCCGGTATGTCCGAAGCGATCTCGACCTCGATCGTCACGTTCGCCCGCTGCGAGATCGCGCTCATGACCTGCGTCACTCCATTCACCACATCATGCAGCGGAAAGGTCTCCGGAAAGACCTCCATCTTTCCCATCTCGACTTTCGACAGATCGAGGATGTCATTGATCATCGCGAGGAGGTGTTGCGACGACGTCCGCACGAGCAGCAGAAAGTTGTGGAACTTCGCGTCGATCTTGTCCTCGAGGCGCTGCGAGAGGATGTCGGTGAAGCCGATGATCGAGTTCATCGGCGTGCGCAACTCGTGACTCATGTTCGCCAAAAACGTGCTCTTCGCCCGGCTCGCCGCCTCGGCCTCGATCCGCAAGCGCTCTGCCTCGATGTGCTGGCGCTCCGCTTCGCGCCGATGTTCCTCCGCACCAGCGAGCGCTTCCTCGAGACTGCGCGTTCGTTCCGCGACGAGCGCAGTGAGCCAGCGCTCACGCGCGCGCATGCGCCAGATCCGCGCACGATCGATCAACCAGATGACGAGCAGCAGGACGATCGCCAGCGCGATGCGGAACGCGACTGTTTCATAAAAACGCGGCGCGATCGTCAGCGGCAGGATCGCGTCGGCAGTGCTCCACACGCCACTCTCATTCGCCGCGCTGACGCGAAAGTGATACGTGCCAGGCGGCACATTGGTGTAGTAGGCGGTCCGGCGGTTTCCCGCATCGACCCATTCGCGATCGAACCCCTCGAGGCGATAACGAAAGCGCACACGCTCCGGCGCGCTGAAGCTCAATGCCGTGTACTGGATCTCGAGATCGTTGCTGCCAGCCGGAAGATCGAGCGCTCGGGGCGTGCTCCAACTGCGATTGCCGGCACCGACGTGCTCCACGACGACCGGCGGAGGAACCAAGCTTGGTGCGAGATGCGTGGGGTCGACCATCGCCAGGCCGCGGATCGTCGCGAACCAGAGCTTTCCATCGGCACTTTTCCAACCAGCGGGCTGCGTACCGCCATTGCACTCCGCCGCGCGCAAACCGTCGCCGGTTCCGTATATCGTCGACTCGACCGTCTTGCGCAGACCGCGAGCGACTTCATCGAGCTCGCGCTTGCTCACGCGAAACACGCCGCGATTGGTCCCAATCCAGAAGTTGCCCGCGCCATCCTCGAGCGTCTCCATCAATGTGTCGTCGTAGAGACCCTGATGCGAGGTGAAATGATCGATATGGTCGTTACGATGATCGGGGCGAAGCCGGAAGAGGCCCACTGCGCCGGATCCGAACCAGAGCGTCCCATCAGGCTCTTCCGCGATCGAGATGATCGGCGCCTGCGCGAGGCCCGCCGTCGTGAATCGCTCCAGCGTTCCATCGCGCGTGATGCGCGCGAGCCCCTGCCGCGTACCGATCCAGAGATCGCCGTCGCGCGCGCGATGCAGCGTGAGGATGCCGTTGCTCGGCAGACCATCCTTCGTCGTGAATGCGCGAGCCGTTGCACCCGGTCCGCGTTGATCGAGACCGCCTTCCGTGCCGATCCACAGCGTGCCATCGGCGTCTTCTTCGAATGCGCGCACTTCGCCATGTGAGAGGCCATCCATCGGCATGAGCTCGCACCGGCCGTCGCGACAATGCGAGACGCCGTTGTCGGTGCCAACCCAGATGCTCCCGTCATGCGCTTCGTGCAGCGAATAGACGACGTCGCTCGAGAGTCCGTTCAGGTGTGTGAACGTCTGACGCTCTCCAGCGGAAATGCGCGTCACTCCGCCGCGGCCGCCGATCCACATGGCTCCCGTGCGATCCTGCAGCACGGTTCGGATGTTGTCCCCGAACAGACCTTCGCGCGCGCCGTACATCGTGAACGTCCCGTCACGCAGCCGTGCAACACCGCCACCGCCGCTCCCGACCCACAAGTTCCCTTCGCGATCCTCGAACAACGATCGCGTGTCGTTGCTCGCGAGTCCCTGCTCCGTCGTCAGCGTCGTGAAGCTGCCGTTGACGAAACGAGCCACGCCGCCATCGCCCGTACCGATCCAGAGCACGCCATGCGAGTCTTCATAGAGCGAGCGGATGTTGTCGTGAGGCAGTCCGTCGAGGTGAGTGAAGAGCTGAGTCTCCGCGCCACGCAGGCGCAACAGACCGGCGGCTGTTCCTAACCATACGTTGCCGTCGCGAGTTTCGCGGATCGCGAGCGTGATTCCGGACGGCAACGCCGCGGATTCGAACGGCTCGAGGCGGCCGTTTTTCCACTGCAGCACACCGTGGCCATCCGTCCCGATCCACAGCGTGCCATCGTGCGCACGAGCAAGCACGCGGAGTTGCTCATGCGTGCGATCGACCGTCGTGATCCGGCCATTCGCCCAACGCGCGAGGCCGCCATCCGTCGCGATCCAGAACGAGCCATCGCCGCCATCCGCGAGATCCCAGACGAAATCGTTGGGCAGTCCGTCGTTCGTCGAGTAGTTCGAGAAGGTGCCGTCCTTGTATCGCGCGAGTCCTCCGCCGACGATACCAATCCAAAGCGAGCCATCGGAAGTCTCCAGCAGAGACTGGATCCAGTTGTGGCGAATCGCAGGAGTGTTGCGCTTGTCGAAAATCGTGAAGCGAACGCCATCGAACCGGACGAGGCCTTCCTCCGTCCCCATCCAGAGATAGCCATCGCGCGTTTGATGAATCGCGAAGACGGAGTTCTGCGGGAGGCCCTGATCGGTCTGCCAGACCGTCAGCATGTACTGGGTGAGCGCCTTCGATGGATCGAGTGCTAGCGCAACAGGAGCGAGGAGCACCCCCGCAAGACAAGCGGCGAGCACGGGCGACCGCATGAGGAGTGCTCATGAGTCTAGCAGCGATGGGGCATTGACGGCCCCATCGCGATCCCGAGGCTCTTCCAGACTGCCGCTTGAAAACCGTATCCTTATCAGACGCTGCTTCAGGCCATGAGCCGTGCGATCGAGAGTGAGGATCTGTTATGACGACGCCTCCATCCGGCGCCACCGCTTCGCAGACCGTCCTGATCATCGATGACGACCCGGGAGTCTGCGAGGCACTCGCCGCGGCTCTGGAAACGCCAGGCCGTCATCTGATCGTCTGCCGCGATTTCGAATCCGCGGCGCTCATGCTCGAGCTGTTTCTCGTCACGCACGTGTTGAGCGATGTCAAGTTCACAGGCCCGTTTCGCTTCGAGGGTCTCGACGTCGTCGACTTCGTCAAACGATCGGCATCCGCCGCGCCAGTGATTCTCATGACCGGCTACGTCTCCGCGGAACTGCGCACCGAAGCGTTGACGCGTGGAGCGGCGGCGGTGCTGGAGAAACCGGTGTTCGAAGAAGACATCGCGCGTTTTCTTCCCAAACCGGAGTCGGAGCGAGCAGGCGTCGTGACCATCGTTCCAACTCTCGACGACATCGTAACCAGCAAACAACCCTACTACCAGTTCCAGCCCCCGTGCCGGATCGACAGACCCTTCCACCCCGTCCACATAGGACTGGCCGTCGCGGAAGTAGTCCGGGTTGCGTTTGAACACCGTCTTCACGTTCGGCTCGTAGTGCTCCAGGAGGAAGGGGCCAGTGCCGATGGCCGTCTCGACTTTCTTCAGGTCGCCGTACTGCTGCACCACTTCGGGGGCGACGATCCACGTCGTCGTCGGATACGCCAGCACGCTGATTAGCCAGACGTAGGGCTCTTTGAGGAGGAACTTTACCGTATAACGGTCCACCACTTCGATACGGTCCACGGCGTCCAACATATAGCGATTGGCATTCCCCGGTTCTGTGAGGAAGC
>CAZKID010000305.1:0-6676 GCA_964552405.1 uncultured Thermoanaerobaculia bacterium | reverse complement strand
TGAGAATCGCTGAGATGAATCCCAGCGCCGGCATGAAGATGATGTAGACCTCCGGATGCCCGAAGAACCAGAACAGATGTTGGTACAAGAGAGCATCGCCGCCTTCGGATTGGTTGAAGAACTGCGTTGCAACGAGGCGGTCGAGAGCCAGGAAGCCGGTGTCGAGCATGACCGCCGGCATCGCAAAAAGGATCATGAACGACGTCACGATCATCGACCACACGAAGAGTGGGATGCGATTGAGCGACATGCCCGGTGCACGCTGCTTGAATGCAGTGACGGAGATCTCGACGGCGACCACGAGCGCCGAGATTTCCGTAAACGTGATCATGTTGGCCCAGGTGTCGACTCGTTTCCCGGGCGAGAACGTGGGGCCGGAGAGCGGCACATAGGCGAACCAGCCTGCGTCGGCTCCGGCACCCAGCGCGAACATCGTGTAGATGAAGATTCCGCCGAACAGGTACATGAAATAGCCGAAGGCGTTCAAGCGCGGGAACGCGACATTGCGCGTCCCAACCATGAGCGGCACCAGATAGATCCCCATTCCTTCCATCACAGGAACGGCGAAGAGGAACATCATCGTCGTTCCGTGCATCGTGAAGACCTGGTTGTACGCGTCGGGACCGAGCAGCGTATTGTTGGGACGCGAAAGTTGCAGCCGGATCAGCGCCGCCTCGAGACCGGCGATGGCGAAGAAGCACATCGCGGTAACGATGTAACGCATCCCGATCTCCTTGTGGCCGGTCTCACTGAGCCAGCCGATGAGACCCTTGCCGGGAGCCCATGTGGCCTGGAGCTCGGACTCGTTGTCCTCCTGGATTCCCCGATTCACTTCAATGTCTCCAGATATGCGAGAAGGTCGTTCAATTGTTGCGGGGTCATCTCATTGGCTGGCATTCCGGAGCCCGGCTTGAGCGCCTGTGCGTTTACGATCCAGCCGCCGAGGTTGCCCTTGTTGTTGATGAGTGTTCCGGCACCGAGGGTCGCGCGCGTTGCAACGTGCGTGAGGTCGGGACCGGCGGTTGCGTAGGCGTCGATGCCTGTAATTGCGTGACAATTGATGCAGGGGAGCGTTAGGAATGCCTCGCGCCCGCGCGCTTGTGCCGCGGTCGAAGGTTCGGGTGCAGCGGTGCGTTGGTGTTGTTGCCATTGCTCGAAGTCGTTTTCTGATTCCGCGACGACGACGAGCGACATGTTAGCGTGCTGCAGACCGCAGAATTCGGCGCATTGGCCACGATAGATGCCGGGCCGCTCGGCCTCGATCCAGAACTTGTTGACGCGTCCGGGAATGAGATCGCGCTTGCCGTGCAGGTTGGGAATCCAGAGGCTGTGAATCACGTCGCGGGTCGCGAGCCGAAGCTCAATCACTCTTCCGACCGGGATGTGAATCTCGTTCGCTGTCTTGATTGCCTTGTCCGGCTCGCGGTTGGGATAGGTGATTTCCCACCACCATTCATGGCCTGTGACCTGGATCTCCAGATGATTTGCATCGGTGCGGCCGAGCGTCCCGATGGTGTGTCCAGTCGCGACGCTGGCAATGAGCAGAGCCACGAGAATGACCACGGTCAGCGCAGCCCCGGAACTGACGAAGATGGCGGCGCGGCGTTCGCTGGCGGCGCCGGCGATCGGCTCAGTTCTCTTGTGCGCATGAATGACCGCCACAATGGCCAGCGTGAGCACCGCGACATAGACGACGACGGAGACGCATAAGAAGACGTTCCAGAGATGGTGAATCTCGGACGCCTGCACTCCGGCAGGAGCCAGCGCTGACTGGAAGCCGTTCATCTCCCAGTCCTCCTGGCTTGCATTTCGTCGCCGCGCGGAGAGACCGTTGCTGGCGGTTCCAGTCCTGACAATGAGCGGACATAAGAGACGAGCTGCCAGACCTGCTCTGTGGTCAGCCGCTCGCCATAGGAGGGCATCCCGTTGGGCCGTCCCAGTGCGATGGAATCGTGGATTTGCTCAGGAGAGTTGCCATAGATCCACTGCTCGTCCATCAGTGCGGGACCGATTCCTCCGCCGCCATGAGCGTGACATCCGGAGCAGTTGTATTGCTCGAACCACTGCTGTCCCTTGCTGATGGCGTAAGCATTCCCTTCATAGGAATGGTTCGAGGTGACGCTCGAGCGCGATGCGACAGAGATCGGCGGACTGAGCTCGCGGGCCTCGCGATGACAAGCGGACAGCAGGCAGCAGACAGCTGGCAGCAGGCAGCTGGCAGCAGACAGCAGGAGGGACTGCTGCTTCCCGTCCGTTTTCTCGTTTCTAGACACGAGGGACTCCGTACTCGTCGAGGATCTTTTGGATCTCGACTTGCCTGCGTTCGATTTCCTGGTCGAGCTGTTCTCTCAGAGCCGTATCGCCGCGGCGGACGCCCATGGAGATGTCGAAGACGAAGGGAAGAAAAGGGAGGTCGATCTGTGGAGAAACCGGCACGAGGTCGAGCGCAACGCGCTGCGATCGTGCAGACCATGCGGCCTGTGGCCCCCATACGACCGCAAGATCGACATCGCCGCGCGCGACTGCACTCACGATGTCCTTTTGCGCGTCATAGATGGGGTAGCCGGCGATGTTGTCGATGATCCCGCGAGCGGCGAGCGCGTGCGCCGGTGGGGAGTTGACGTGATCATTGCCGATGATCTGTACGCCGATCTTCAAATGGTGCAGTCGCGGATCGTCGAACGATCGGATGTCGAGGTGGCGGTCCGTTCGCGAGACGAAGAGGTAACTCGATCTGTAATACGGCCTCGTCGTCGCTGCCGGTTCGTAATTGGACGGGACGCCGATGATCACATCGCAGTCGTGCTCTTTGAGCGTGAGGCGTGCAAAGCCGCGCCGCTGCGGAAACCAGGTGTATTGAAGCGGACGTTGCCAATCCCTTGCGATCAATTGTGCGATCCGGTTCTCGAAGCCCCGCTGCTGCATGTTCGAAAAGGGCATGTTGTCGGGATCGGCACAGACGCGGAGGGGAGCACGCCGGACTTCGGCCCGTGCGCAGGAGAAGAGAAGCGCGAGGATTGCAATGGCTGTTGTCCTCACGGCAATGCGAACGTGTATAGTTCGCCCCCCTTCCTGGTGTACTTCGCCAGATCACTCATCGCATTGGCGAAGCCACCTGCGGCCGTACCGTCGCGTGGATCCAGATCGCCGCTGACCACGGCACCCGGCCAACCGCCGACGCCTGACAGGATGGAGACATACTGCTTGCCGTCAGGTCCGCGCCATGTAATCGGCTGGCCGATGATTCCGGAGCTGGTCTTGAACTTCCATAAGAGCTCGCCGGTTTGTGCATTGAGCGCTTTGAACCAGCCGTCCATCGTTCCATAGAAGACGACATTGCCGGCCGTGACCAGTGCGCCGCTCCAGACTGGAAACAATTCCTGGACCGACCAGACCTTCTTTGCCGCGATCGGATCCCACGCATCGAATGCACCGCGGTAGCCGCCGGGTCCTGCATACATCTTGATATTCGCGCCGACATACGGAGTGCCGGCGATGTAATTGGCCTGGACACCTTCTTCGTCCTGACAGAGATTCGCATGCGGAATGTAGAGAAGCCGGGTTTGTGGCGAATAGGCGGATGGTTCCCAATCCTTCATTCCTGGAGATGGAGGACAGATCTCGCGCGCCACGCGCCCGAAGCCGGGTGCTTTTCCATCGACACGGATCAGACGCCCCGTCGCGAGATCAACCCCTTTCGAAGTCGTGATGTAGCCGAACGGTTTGGCGGAAAGTACTTCTCCGCTCTTGCGATCGAGCACATAGACGTAGCCGTTCCGTTCCGGCCTTATGAGGACTTTGCGTTGCTGACCGCCAATTGGGAGATCGAGCAGGATCTGCTCGTTGATGCCGTCATGGTCATAGAGATCGTGCGGAGACCACTGATAGAACCAGACCGCCTGACCGGTATCCGGCCTGCGCGCGAAGATGCCGCAGGTCCACTTGTTGTCGCCCGGCCTCTCCTCGGCGTTCCAGGGTCCGGGATTCGCCGTGCCGTAATAGATCAGATCGAGCTCAGGGTCGTATGAGATCCAGCCCCAGACCGTGCCGCCTCCGATCTTCCAAAGATCGGGCGGCCACGTTTTGACACCAAGATCGGTGCCGCGGTCTTGTGCGTAGAACGGCTTGAAGTCAGGGCCGAGAAGCACGTCTTTGTCGGGACCTGTCGAGTATGCACGCCAGGCGATTGTTCCCGTCTCTGTGTCGAGTGCCGTGAGCCAGCCTCGCACGCCGAACTCGCCGCCGCTGTTTCCGACGAGGACTTTGTTCCTGACGACGAGTGGCGCCATGGTGAGGGTCTCGCCGCGGCGGATGTCGGCGAGTCGTGTCTCCCATACTTGTGCGCCGGTCGCCGCATTGACGGCGATCGTGCGTCCATCGAGAACATTGAAGAAGATTTTCCCGTTGGCGAATGCCGCTCCACGATTCACCCAGTCACAGCACGCCACACCTTTTGCGGAGTGTTGAATGTCGTGCGGCAGAAAATCCCACTTGAGCGGTGCGCCCGGCTTCGTCAGATCGAGTGCATAGAGGT
This sequence comes from uncultured Thermoanaerobaculia bacterium, assembly GCA_964552405.1. Classification (GTDB taxonomy): domain Bacteria; phylum Acidobacteriota; class Thermoanaerobaculia; order Gp7-AA8; family Gp7-AA8; genus JAJPHC01. The sequence goes on along the minus strand of CAZKID010000305.1, from coordinate 2,142 downwards.
GATTGGGGAAGGGCGACACGATGTACATCGTGTTGTTGACGACGAGCGGTGCAGCTTCTTCACCGCGTGTGCTACCCATCGAGAAGGTCCAGGCGACGTGGAGGCTCTTCGCGTTCGCAGTATTGATCTGAGTCAGCCCGCTGAAGCGCGTCGACGCATAGTTCTTCGCCGGCATGATCCATTGACCGTCGTCCTGCTGGATCGCGGCAGCGTTGGCCTGAACATCAGCCCCGCTGCTGAAGCGCTGCAGAATCGGGAATGGCGGGTGTGCGGTCCCGGCCGCTTTGCGGCAACTGCAAACAATGAGGAGCAACGCGATCCACGCTCGACGACATCGCACGAGACCGCCGGAGTGCACGAGGCGAGCCATGCCGTAGCTTTGGCGTGAGAATTGCTGCGCCTGCCTCCGTGATTCGTGTGTTGGTGGTGGATGACGAGCCGGCGATCCGCGCCCTCGTTGCGCGCATCGTGCAACGAGCGGGCTATCAGGCCGACCTCGCGAGGGATGGAGCCGAGGCGATCGCGAAGCTCGATGAGGCGGCGTTTCAGGTGGTGGTTCTCGACCTCATGATGCCCAACGTCGATGGCTACCAGGTCATCGATCACGTGCGGCAGCTGCCTGGGCAACATCCCGCGATCATCCTCGTCAGTGCCGCCGACACTGCCGCGCTGCGTAAGCTCGACGGCTCGATCGTGCATTCCGTGATTCGCAAACCGTTCGACATCGATGTGCTGTCGGATCTGATCAGCGCGGCGGCGGAATCGCGGAGTGTCGAACCGAAGGGGAACGTGCTGCCGTTTCAGCGCGAGAGCTGACGTTGGCGACCCACTCAAAATCGCCGGCTGATCCCCGCTGAGACGAATCGATCAGGCACATCTCCGCGTGCGCCGAAACCCACCGACACATCCAACTGCAAATCGTTGCCGATGATCCAGGCTGCCCCTGCATCGAGCAGCAGCGAAGATGGATTCGTCGTGGCACCGCCATCGATGAACACGTTCAGCGTTGGTTTGATGTTGTACTGCAGGGTCGCCGCAAGCAAGCCGGAATTTCCGTCGCCATGCTCCACGCCGATGTTGCCTTCGATGGACCACTGCTCCGAGAGGTCGCGATCGGCCGCGAGCCGCAGATCGGCGGTCGTCTTGTGCGACTTGAACGCTCCGCTGCCCGAGTGGGGAAACACTCGTGCGATCAGTCCGAGTGAGGGCCTGTCGAGGAAGTGGTACTTCATGCCGGCGGAGATGGGTGCGAAGCCATCGTCGCCCGCTGCGCGTATGAATCCTGCCGTTTCGACTCGCGCTTCGAGTCCCTTCGTCAGGCCATAGCGAATGAGCAGTGGTGTGCTCGTCGACGATGGCCCGTTGCCGCTGTCTCGTTCGGCACCGATTTCCACTTGCAGCTTCCCTGCATCGACGGTCGTGCTCCCGTCGGCGATCCCCGGGCGATCGGCGTTGATGAGATCGTCCGCGAAGCAGGGAAGGGCGACGAACAGCACGAGGAACGTGGCTCGCAATTTGCTCTTTGGTTGCATTTGACGTAACACCGACAGCAACTCCGGAGGCAGCGATTGCAATACACCATTGAATCGCGAGAGCTGACGCACGATCGCAGACATGAGTTGCACCCTACCACGATCGAAGCCCGTGATCCCGATGATGCAATCCAGCGATTCGTGGTACTGAATCATTCGGAGCTGGTCAGTTTTTCGGCGCCGCACAGTGGCCGCGAGTCGATCGGCACCGTTCGCAAGGAAGAGTCCGTCTTTCTCGTGCGCGTTTATGAGGCGTAGGAGGGTCCGCTTGTCGCGTGTCGACGCTCCAGACCGCCGCTTCAGTGCGCTCGTCGTCGATGACGATCCGGCGCTGCAAGGTCTGTTTCATACGCTGCTCGTCCGCCGCGGCTACGTCGTCGACTCCGCACCGAACGGCCGGGCCGCTTACGAATATCTCCGTCGTGGAACGTACTCCGTCATCCTGCTGGATCTGATGATGCCGGACGTCAACGGTTTCGAGTTGCTCGATCGTCTCGAGCGTGAGAGCCCCGCACTGCTCAGTCGTGTGGTCGTGATGACCGGCGCATCGCAGTCGCTGCTCGACAAGGTCGATTGCACGCGTTTTTAGGGACCCGTCCGCAAGCGGTTT
>CAZKID010000304.1:0-6677 GCA_964552405.1 uncultured Thermoanaerobaculia bacterium | reverse complement strand
CTGACGCGCTGGTTGCCACCATCGAGGATGTACAGATTCCCCGCGGCGTCAAACGCAAGGCCTGCAGGGCTTAACGACGCTGCTGTCGCGGGCCCGCCATCGCCCGAAAACGCCGTGCCGCCATTGCCGGCAATCGTCAATATGATTCCAGTCTCTCGTACGACTTCTCGAATCCGACGATTGCCATTGTCCGCAATGTAGAGGTTCGCGTTTGCGTCGAAGACCATGTCCGTTGGACCATCGAGAGTGGCTGCTGTCGCAGGCCCATGGTCACCGGAGAAGCCCCGGGAGCCGTTCCCTGCTATGGAGGAGATGATTCCATTTCCTGCGGCGATCACGAGAATACGATTGTGGTAGTAGTCCGCGACGTAGAGATTTCCGGCAGCGTCAAGCGCTAAACCAAAGGGCGAAGTCAGGCCCACCGCAGTAGCCGGCCGTCCATCTTCCGTCCCTCCTCCAGCAATGGTGAAGATCGATTGGGCAGATACCCGAATCGTAAGGGTCACCAGAAAAATGACAATGTATCGACCCCGTCTCATCAGAAGGTACCTGTTGGCTCCGTGAGGCGAAACTCGCGCCACGGAAGCTCCAGACTCACGGTCGACGAGTCGCCTCCGAAAGGACCGATGATCGTGAAGAAGGGAACAGATCCGGTCAATTGCGGGCCGACGAGTACTTGCACCGTCGTTGTGCCGAAGTTCTCGAGGGCGAAGGTCGTTTTCTGATCTTCGAGTTTGTCGCCGAGCTTCGTAATGACCGCTTGAGGCAGCATGCTGAAGACGACCATCGGCGCGGCAGCATTGACCGTAGCCCGTACGGTGTCACTTGGTGCAGACCGCTTCGTAGGGTCGCATCCGGCGATTGCTCGAATGCGGTGATAGTACGTGCCGGCGTTCTTTGTGAGGAACGAGGCCGACACCGCAGTGGTCTGCTGGTGATCTACGATCTGACCGAATGCTGCATCTGTTGCACGCTCGATCAGGTAGCTCCCTCCGGGATCGATGCCGGTCGCATCACTCCATTGAATCGTGTAGGTTCCACCGGCTGCGGCGCTCGTCTGCGTCTCGGAAACGGCGGGCGCCGAAGGCGTCCCGCATGCGGCCACGGTAAAACGGTGGACAGGGAAGGAGGCGTTACGGGTCAGATCACACGCTGCCCGCGCGACAACCTTCCATGAGTATTCGCCTCCTGGAGAAAGTCGCGGAACCACCACGCTCGTCTGTTCGAGCTCTCCGATATAAAGAGGTGGATTGGAGCCTGAGCCTAAATAGAGATCAGCCATGGAGAGGTGATTCCCAGAAATCTGCTCGTAGAGTTTTCGATCGTTCATCCATCGATCTTACCGAGCGACCGGGCGGTGGCAAGCTCTCAGGACGGCCTACTCCATTCAATCGATAGCTGCCTTCCGCTGAACAGTCACTACTCGATTGAATGGAGTGTGCCCCAATTTTCAATTTTCAATTTTCAATTTCGCCTCTTCGTCACCCACCCCGGCGTCCCATCATCGATCGCACGATCGCTCTCGTCCGCGCGTTTGTCCGCGCTCACGAGTTGCTTGCGAATCGAGCCGATGATCCGCTGCTCGGTGGCCGCGGCGATGTCGACGATCGGCTGGCGGTCGTCGAAGCCGTTGAACGCAATCACGAAGCGATCGAGCCGGAATGCCACCGCTCTCCCCATGTACCGATCCTCGGCCGTGAAGTTGTCCTCGCCGAGGTTGGGGACGGGATCGAGGAGCTTGCCGTTGTGGATGAAGAGTGTGCGGTAGGCGTCGAGGATCTTCGTCGCGGCGTCTTTGTTCGCCGCGGGGATGATCAGTCCGTCGACCTTCTGTCCATCAGCCAGTGTGAAACTCGCCATGAACGAGTTGGCGAGAAACGTCTGGCCGAACGCCGACTCTGCCGCATAGCGCTCGCTGCTCGGAATGCGATTTGCGGCCGGGAAAAAGTTGAGCACCGCGGGCAACCCGGGAGCTGCTGGCATCTTCTCTGACACGCTCAGCAGCAGGCGCTTCAGTGATTCGTGTCCATCGGGCGTGCCGCCGCCCGTGACGCGCACGTAGAACGGTCCTCGCCAGAGATGCAACGAGTGTTGATTCTCGAATGCGGCATTGGCGAGCTCGAACGGTTTGCTCGCGTCGGTCTTGCTGGTCGACCAGGCGCCGAACGCTTTCACGAAATCGGGGAAGCGAAAGATCTCGACGAGCGCGAAGCCATCGGGGGCATCGAGCGATTGATATTTGCCCGAAGTCACATCGAACGCTTCGTAATGGGCGAAGCGCGCGCCGTCGTGATCGAGATAGCTGACGAGCTGACGCGTGGGCACGACGATCGGATCTTCCTGCAATTGCCAGCGCGGCGCTTCCTGTCCGCGCGGGAGGAACTGCAGACTCGGCGAGTCGAGCGACGTGAAGTTGATTTCCTCGTGCGGAGCTGCGGCGCGAGGCGGCAGGGCGCGATCGCGCTCGCAGGACAACAGCAGAGGAAGAAGGAGAAGCGCGGCGGCGATCCGCCGCGCCTCCGTCATCGCACGAGCGATTCCAGGAACTCGATCGTGACGCGCACTCCCGCGCCCGTCGCCCCTTTCGCCTCGCGCGGCGTCTCGTATTCCATGTACGCCGTGCCGGCGATGTCCAGATGTGCCCATGAGGGACAAGTGACGAACTCCTTCAGGAAAATCGCGGCGGTGATGGCGCCGCCCCAGCGTCCGCCGGAGTTTTTCATGTCGGCCCACTCGCTGCGGATGAGATCTCTGTAGTCGTCCCACTCGGGCAGTCTCCAGAGGCGGTCGCCAACCCGCTCACCGCACTCAATCAACTTCCGAGCCAGCTCATCGTCGCTCGTGAAGAGCCCCGCGGCTTCGTTGCCGAGGGCGACGACACAGGCGCCGGTGAGTGTGGCGTAGTCGAGCATGTGATCCGGCTTCTTTTGCGAAGCCCAGTGCAGCGCGTCGGCGAGGATCATGCGGCCTTCGGCATCGGTGTTCACGATCTCGACGGTCTTGCCGTTCATCATCGTGATGATCTCGCCCGGCTTGTAGGCGCTGCCGCTCGGCAGGTTGTCGGTCGATGGAATCGCGCCGGTGATCTTCACCGGGAGCCCGAGCTTCGCTGCGGCTTCGATCGTGCCGATGACGGCAGCAGCGCCGCACATGTCGAACTTCATCTCTTCCATCCGCTCGGCGGGCTTGATCGAGATGCCGCCGGAGTCGAAGGTAATGCCCTTGCCGACGAGCGCGACGTGCTTCTTGTAGCTCTTCGGCGTGTACTCCATCGTGATGAAGCGCGGTTCTTCGACCGATCCGCGATTGACGGCGAGGAGGCCGCCCATCTTCATCCGCTCGATCTCACGCTTGCCGTAGACCGTGCACTTCACGCCCACTTGTTTGGAGACTTCGACCGCACGCTCGGCGATGCACGTGGCGGTCATGAGATTCGCGGGCGCGTTGCCGAGATCGCGGACGGTGCGGACACCGTCGATGATCGCGGAGGCTTCGTTGTTGATGACGCGAATGCGGCGGCCGTCGAGCGCAGGGACGATCAGCTTCGCATCAATGGCGATTCGCTTCGGCTCATCCTTCGAGACGGAGAGGAAGCGGTCGTACTTGTAGTCGGTGGCGGCGAGTGCATCCGTGAGCAGGCGTGCCGCGGACGCGGAGTCGAAGCCGGGAATCGTGTAGGGAATCGCGACTGCGATTCGCGCATCGCGCTGACGCTGCGCGATCTTGCCGATCGCGTAGAGCGCGCCGCGCAGCGCACGCACCGTGACTTTCCTGCCGATGCCGACCAGCGACACCTTGCGGGGAAAGCGCGAGAGCACGGTGATCGTCTCCCCGGCGCGGCCGGTGAAGCCGGCATCGCTGACGAGCTTCTCGGCTAGGTCATTGACGGACGTCGTCTCACGCTTCACGCCTTCCGCGAGAACGACAAAGAGATGATCTGTTTTGGACAGCTTTGCCTGGCGAACTAATTCGACTTTCATTCGAGGGCGGATTGTATCTGGTTGCCAACCAAGGTGACAGACAGCAGACAGCAGACAGCAGGCAGCAGACAGCAGGCAGCAGACAGCAGGTGGGGATCAGAGCGTGAATGGCTCGATGTCGAGAGGGGTGATCTCGCGGGAAGGAGGCTCGTCCCTGGTGAGATAGGAGCACCAGGCGAGGTATTGATCCCATGGGAGCCAGTCGAGCTGCTTGATGTCCCAGAGTTTTTGATTTTCCTCCGGGGTCAGCTTCAGCACTTCGGCGAGTTCGGTGAGCGGCTCAACCTTTCTTGACGATTGCATCGAATAGTTCCAACAACCCGTGGTCTCGATAGTAGTCCCTCACGCGCTCAACATCTACTCCAGGAGCGCTCATCAGTACTTGCACGTCATATCCTTCGTAGAGAACCCGGTGGGGATTGTTCTTCATGGACAGGGCCTTCATCATCGCGACGTGTTCTGGTGAGGCTACGGTTGCCGTGATGTCCGGCATGACTTTCTGTGGGCGCGAATCCGCGAAAACCTTCGATGCCGTGGCAGGATCGAGATACATGAAGTCAACACGACCCCAAATCGGATCTGTGTGAGCATGATTGGAAAAGGCGCGGCTTACATGAAGAGTCTCGTAGCCCAATGATTCAGCGAGCGAGATGACCCGCTCCTGGTTGGCGAGATCGACCGCGAAGTCGGCATCCTTCGTCGAGCGCAACCGCCCATACGCATGAACGGCCAATCCTCCAACGATCGCGTACCGAATCCCCTCGCGATCGAAGAACTCGATGAACGTCGTCAAAACCCGCTCGAACTCCATCTCCATCCCAGCTTACCTCGGGACAGCAACATACAATTGGCCAAGCTCATGCACTGAGGTCATTTGCACATATGCCGTATCGCGTTCTAGTCGTTGATGATGAAACCGCCATCCGGGAAGCGATCCGGATGACACTGGAGTACGAGGGCTACCGCGTCGATGAGGCGCGGTCGGGTCAGGATGGGCTCGACAAGGCGCAGAAGACGCCGTACGACGCGATCCTGCTCGACATCAAGATGCCCGTCCTCGACGGCATCGAAGTGCTCGAGAACCTGAAGGAGCTGAAGATCATGACGCCGGTCGTCATGGTCTCGGGCCACGGCGACATCTCGACCGCGGTCGAATGTACGAAGCGCGGCGCGTTCGACTTTCTCGAGAAGCCGCTCAATCGCGAGAAGCTGCTGCTCGCAGTTCGCAATGCGGTCCGCACGCAGAAACTCGAAGAGCAGGTCGGCGAGCTTCGCGAGAAGAGCGAGAAGGTCTATCAGCTCGTCGGCGACTCGGAGCCGATGCGCGAGCTCAAGACGCTGATCGAGCGCGCGGCACCGACGAAGGCGACGGTGCTGATCACCGGCGAGTCGGGCACAGGCAAAGAGCTCGTCGCGCGCGAGATCCATCGCCGCTCCTCACGCAGTGCACAAAGTTTTGTGCAGGTGAACTGCGCCGCGATTCCCGAAGAGTTGATCGAGTCCGAGTTGTTCGGGCACGAGAAAGGCTCGTTCACGGGAGCCGTGCGCAAGCAGACCGGCAAGTTCGTGGCCGCCGACGGCGGGACGATCTTCCTCGACGAGATCGGCGACATGTCGCTCCGCACGCAGGCAAAAGTGCTGCGCGTACTGCAGGAGGGGGAAGTCGAGCCCGTCGGATCGGCGACGGTGGTGAAGGTCGATGTCCGCGTGATCGCTGCGACGAACAAGGATCTCGAGGAAGAGATCAAGGCGGGCCGCTTTCGCGAAGATCTCTACTATCGGCTGAATGTGATCCCGATCCGCACGCCGCCGCTGCGCGAGCGTCGTGATGACATTGCCGTCCTCGCGCAGCACTTCGCGCAGCTCTTCAGCGAAGAGCACAACTTCCACGCGAAGAAGTTCAAACCGGCGGCGCTCAAGGCGCTCTCGGATGCGACCTGGCGGGGCAACGTTCGCGAGCTGCGCAATCTCATCGAGCGGCTCGTCATCATGGTCCCGCACGAAGAGATCGATGTGACGGATCTCCCCTCCGAGTTCTTCCGCGCGCCGGCCGACATCATCTCCGCAGCGATGCGTCTCAACACGCTGCAGGAGTTCAAGGACGAGGCGGAGAAGGCCTTCATTCTCGCCAAACTGCGAGAACACGGCTGGAACGTGTCGAAGACCGCGGAGGCGATCGATACTCCGCGCTCGAATCTCTACAAGAAAATTGAGCAGTACAACATCAGGCGCGAGGCTGGCGCGGGAGCGGCAGGGGATGGCGAGCCTGCCGGCTGACGCACCGATCGGTGTATTCGACTCGGGCGTCGGAGGTCTCACGGTGTATCGCGAGATTCACCGTCAGCTCCCTCACGAGCCCCTCATCTACCTCGGCGACTCGGCGCGCGTGCCGTACGGGACGAAGTCGCCGCAGACCGTCATCCGCTACTCGCTCGAGGCAGCTAACCATCTGATGCAGCGCGGCATCAGGATGCTGTTGAACACGGTCGGGCCCACGACGAACGCCAGCACCGCGGCGGCGCCCGTGAGCAGGAGGTCGCGGAACCGGCGCCGCGGCTTTGCCGGCCTCGGCGCCGCGGGCTGCGTCACGGCTTCCGGAGCTGCACGGCAAACGCGCCGTCACAGCCGTGCACGTGCGGCAGCACGACGATCCAGCCCTCGGGCGTGACCCCGCCCCCGTCCATCCCCGCCCCGGCC
>CAZKID010000303.1:0-6681 GCA_964552405.1 uncultured Thermoanaerobaculia bacterium | reverse complement strand
GAGCCATTCGACTCCACTCCGCAACGTCCATGCCTCGAACTTCCGCGTCACCTTTGTTCTTCGATTGCTCGACGGAGGCGGATATGTCTGGTAGTGCGAAGACAGCGCCGAGTTCAAGCACAAACACGAGCAGGCTAAGCACCAACGTGGAAATCGCGAAGTATCGAAGCGTCATGATCGATTCGGGACGGCCTAACGGCCCGATCATACTCTTTAGACGATGTCTCAATTTCGCCTAAGTCCCTCTTCCCGCGCACATTCGTCCAAAGCCATCTTCCCTACTCCGAACTCTTTGCGCCGTCGCGCTTTGTCTACCGCTACGAGGAACCGGTGGGTTTATCGGTTGATTTTCGGCTCCTAACGTGAAGCTCCGTGGCGGCTCGTATATCTCTCGGCTCCTGAGCTCTTTGAACAGCTCGCGCTCCCGCGAGTCATCGAGTCGTTCGACGGGGTCTGCCTGCTGTCTGCTGTCTGCTGTCTGCTGTCCGCTGCCTGCTCACTGTTACGCGATAATGCGCGCCGTGAGCCGCATGACATTTCTGGCCGCCTGTGCTGCCGCGACGATCCTCGTCGCAGTGGCGTATGCGAATTCGATCGACAACTCCTTCCACTTCGACGACTCGCACGTCATCGAGAGCAACGCCTATCTGCGCAGCCTGCACAACGTGCCGCTCTTCTTCAAGGACGCGCATACGTTCAGCAGCCTTCCGCAGAACTCGACGTACCGGCCGCTCGTTACGCTGTCGCTCGCGCTCGACTATGCGCGAGGGCATGGTCTCGCGCCACGCCAGTTTCATGTCACGCAGATCGCGCTGCTGCTGATCACCGGCGCGCTGCTCGTCGTGTTCTTCATTCCGATCATCGGTGAATGGCCGGCGCTCTTCGCCGCGACGCTCTTCTGTCTGCACACGGCCAACACGGAGACGATGAACCTGATCTCCGCGCGCTCGGAGCTCATCTCGACGATCGGCTTGCTCGCATCATTCATCCTCTATCAGCGCTCGCCGATCGCGCGCCGTACGCTGCTCTATCTCGTACCGCTTGCGATCGGGGCACTCGCCAAGGCGCCGCTCGTGGTGTTTGCTCCGCTGTTGCTCGTCTATGCGCTCGCGATCGAGCGGCGGTCCTGGCGTGATGCTCTTCAGCTCTCCCTCCCGTCCCTCATTCTCGGAATTGTCCTGCTCGTGTTCCTCAACTCGATGAATGCGCCGGAGTGGCAGTCGGGCGGCGGCTCGCGCTATCACTACCTCATCACGCAGCCGTTCATCTGGCTGCACTACTTCCGTCTCTTCTTCCTCCCGATCGGGCTCACGGCGGATACGGACTGGACCACGTTCGACCACTGGTACGACACGCGCGCGATCGCCGGAGATCTCTTCATCGCATTCCTGATCGTCTGGCTGGTTCGCAGCTTCCGGCGCGAAGAGACGCGCGCGGTGACGTTCGGCATCGCCTGGTTCGCCATCGCATTGATTCCGACGTCGATCTTTCCGCTGGCTGAGGTGGCGAACGAACATCGGATCTTCTTCGCGTATATCGGACTCGTGCTGGCGGTCGTCGTCTGGATCGAGTCGCGAGCCGAGACGATGCCGCGCGGATGGTTGATCGGTGCTGCTCTGTCCGTCGTCATCGTGCATGCGATCGGGACCCATCAGCGGAACGAGACATGGAGAAGCGAGGCATCGCTATGGGCGGATGTGGTCGCGAAAAGTCCGGCAAACGGGCGCGCATGGATGAACTTCGGGCTCACGCAGATGGGAAAGGGCGACTATCGGGGTGCGAAGGCGAGCTTCGATCGCGCGTCGAGCACGGTGCCGTATTACTCGGTGCTGCACATCAACTACGGAATCGTCGAGGGAGAGCTGGGCGACGAAGTGGCGGCCGAGCGTGAGTTTCGCCGCGCGCTCGAGTTGAATCCCGATGCCAGCTCGCACTTCTTTTTCGCGCGCTGGCTGGTGGGGCAGGGACGAGGTCCCGAGTCACTGCCGCATCTTCGGCAGGCGTTGAGGATGAGTCCTGCGTTCGAGGCCGCACGGACCCTGCTGTTGCGGGTCGATGTTGCAATCGCAGATCCGGAGACGGCGAAGCTGACCGAAGAGACGCGGCAGATCGATCCGGGTGGGGTGCCCGCCGGATATCACAGCGTCGATGCTGCGCTGAAAGGGTGTGCGATTGCCATGGATCGCAAGGACTGGGTGAGCGCTGCGATCGCATGCCGCGATGCACTTCGGCACGATCCGCAATCCGCGATCGCATTCAACAACCTGGGCCTCTGTCTCGAGAAGTTGAGTTTCCGCGAGGAGTCGGCGCGCGCGTACGAAAGCGCGCGCGCAGCCGAAACGCCCAGGAGCTGAGGGCCGTCATACGAACGTGCCGGAATGCGCGGCGTCTCTTCGCATCATCATCGACGGCGCGATCGCGTTGTTCGCGGTGATGCTGCTTTTTTACCTGCATGGAGCGCGTGCGTCGGATCGGTGTGAGAAGACGCGCCGTGCGATTGTCGCGTTTCTTTTCTCGATCGCCGCATCAGCCGCGCTCCTCGGCTGGCACTTCCGTGCAGTGTGCGATGCGCCGTCCAGCTGCTGGGCTGGCGTACCGTACGATCTGAACTGTTCGCAGGGATATCCGGACTTCTACCACGGAGTCGCGATCGTGTCCGGCGTCATCGCCGCAGTCATTCTGCTCGGTGAGTTTGCGTGGACGATGACGGCCGGCTCGCGGCCATAGAGCGTCCGCACTCCAACATTAGAGGAGCGTTTCGACCGCGCGCTCGACGTGAATCCGCGTCGTGTCGAGAATCGGCACACCGTTGTGCGACGACTCGGGAATCAGCAGCGGCAGCTCGGTGCCGCCGAGAATGAGGCCGTCGATCTGCTCCTCGTCCTTGAGCCGGTCGATGATTCGCAGAAACCATTCGCGCGTTTCCGCACTGCGGATCCCCGGAACGAGCTCGCCGAGGTATTTCTCGTGGATGAAATCTTCTTCTTCCTCGCTCGCCCTCACGATCGCAATCGGTGCGAGCACCTCGGGATAGAAGCGGCCGCGCATCGTGAAGCGTGTGCCGAAGAGGCCGAGGCGTTTCACTCCGAGCGCGATTGCAGCATCGCGCGTCGCCTCGACGATGCTAAGCATCGGAATCGGTGAGCGCTCGCGCAGCGCAGCGAAGACGATGTGCGGCGTGTTCGAGGCGAGCAGCGCGAAGCTGCAGCCGGCGGCTGCAAGGCGCTCGATTTCGATCGTGAGCCAGTCGGCGAGCTGCTCCAACTCGTTCGCGGCCGCGAGCTCGAGGAGGCGCTTCAGATCGATGCTGTTGATGATGACCGAGGGGAACGTTCCGTCACCTTTGCGGCGACGGAACTCAGCCAGCAGCAGCCGGTAGTACTCGATCGTAGACTCGGGGCCGATCCCGCCAATGATGCCTAAGCTCGGCACCCGTCCATCCTACAGAGGATTCGGCACGAAGAGCGCGTGTGACTCCGAGATCGTGACGCGCGGCTCGCCCTGGACTCCGACCTTCTGCACGCCTGGCATCAGGCGCGTCTGCACGAAATCGTCGAAGTGCTTCGGCGAATCCCACAGGTCGAGAACGTGGAAGCCATCGTCGGCGAACCAGGAGACGTGGAACTTGCCTCCAGCTGGATGGTCGCCTTCCCAGTTCACTTCTTTGCGCACTGCTTCGTACTGCTCGCGAGTCACTTCAGGCCAATGCATCAGCATCACGGTCGGCATCGTAAATCCTCCAGTTGATTTGCTGGAGATACGAATGCCGGATCGCTATGGATTGCTATGCAGCGTGACGCGACACGAACATGCCCAATCCCGCCATCGCGATCCCGAGCAGTGCCAATGCCCACGGAGAGAGTGCCGGCACCGGCGCGCTCACTGTGATCGCCCCTGCAACGAGCGTCAGGGTTCCAAGCGTGACGGTCTCTGTTGTCGTGCCGGCCTGATTGCTCAGCTGCGTCAAGGTCGAGTCGAGTTGCAGCGGGACCGTGCTTCCGGCTGCGACGGACGGCGCAAGCGTTAGGTGCAGAACACCGACCTGATTTCCGGGTGCTGGCGCATTCGACGTGAATGGAATGAGATTCGTCCCTTCCGCGAAGGAATCGATCAATGAGATCTGTCCCGGGCTCGACGGACTCGATTCGAATGCAGGAGTCAGCGGCGCAGTGATTCCGGCGCGCGAGAACGTAATCGACTGTACGGAGGCCGCCGGATAGTTGACCGTGATGCTGTACGACTGAATGCGAGAGCCGGCTGGCCGATCGATTCCGAGCGGTGTGCCGGAGACGTCGCGGATGTAGACCGGCACGTCGACCGTTCCCCCAATCGAAGCAGTCGCCGAGCCGATCGTGACGACATCGGAAGGAATGGGCTGCCCGAACAGCGACAGCCCGGCAATGATCATGACAAACAGGAACGCGAATCGCTTCATCGACAACTATTCCTTTCGCTCCGGCTGCGGATGTGCGATCGCAGCGGAGTGCAGATGCAGGGTGCCTGCGGCGACGCTCGCTTTGCGTGTACCCGCTGCGTTGCAGAGCATCGTCACCGCGGGATCGATGCTGATGGCGACATCATTTGCATCGACCTCGATCTCCGCCACGACGCCGGACAGCTTGCCGTCGAACGAAGCGAGATACGAAAGCGCATCGGATGTGCCGCGGCTGATTTCGAACAACGGTTGCATGGTGGTCACGCGGTGAATGGTTGCGTGGCCGTTCGCATCGCCCGTGAAGACGACGCGCAGTGACAGAGCCTCGGCACTTGCGGAGTCGACGATGACCGGAACCAGGAACTTGCCGCCGCGGCGCACCGGCTCGCCGAGCGTGATGCTCCCTGTCATCGGCTGCAGCATCGATTCCGAGCTGATTCCCGAATTCCGCGAAGCAGGCGCGGGGCCGTGCAGGTAGAGGTAGTTGACCAGATAGAAGATGTCCGCCGGATCGACGGTGCCGTCGCCGTTCGCGTCGCCGGAGTAGATGCCGGTATCACCGATCGGTGCGGGTCCGCCGAGGAAGAGGTAGTTGACGAGGAAGAAGATGTCGGACGGATCGATGACGCCGTCGCCGTTCGCATCGAACTGCGTCGTCACGTACGTGTAGCCGTTCGTCAGCGTGGCGGTGGTCGTGTCGGGATTCGTGACCGTGACGTTGACTGCACCAGCAGCGTGCGCCGGTGTAATCGCGGTGATCGTTGTCGAGTTGACGACGACCACGCTCGTGGCTGCCGCACCGCCGAACGTGAGCGTTGCGCCGTTCTGGAAGCTGGTGCCGGAGACGGTGACCGCCTTGCCGCCCGTCGTCTTGCCCTCCGTCGGATTGACAGAGGTCACGCTGAGCGGGATCGGGGTTGCCGTGACGTTCACATTTGCCGACTTCGTGTCGGAACAGGTCGACGCGTTCGTCACCGTGACTTGCAGCGTCAACGTTCCCACCGCGCCTGCCGTGTACGTGATGCTGTTCGTTCCAGTGCCTGCAGTGATCGTCCCGTTGGTGATCGACCAGTTGTAAGTCGCGCCCGCGCCCGCGTTGGCGACCGACGCGATGTTGCCCGTCGAGCCGGTGACGACTGACGTCGCGGCGGTGATCGTCGCATTGGCGGGTGTGCAGGTGACGCTGACGTTCGCCGTGCCATTGATCGAAGCCGTGACCGTGTCAGTCGCGGTGACCGTCTGCGCACCGTTCGTCGTGAGTGTGACGCTGAACGTGTGTGCGCCGTTGTCGCCGGCAGTGAATGTGTAGTCCGCGGGAAATGTGCCGGTGGACGACGACGTGAAGTGAACCGTTCCCGTGTAGCCCGTGACCGTGCCATTCGAGGCATCGAGCGCCGTCACGGTTACGCTGAACGCCGTGCCGTTGGTGACGGACGCCGGCGCGCTCACGCTGAAGTGCGTGGCCGGCTGCGGATTCACGGTCGTATTCGTGGTGCCGGTGATGGACGAGGTCACCGTGTCGGTCGCGGTGACCGATTGCGAGCCGTTCGTCGTGAGTGTGACGCTGAACGTGTGTGCGCCGTTGTCGCCAGCAACAAATGTGTAGTCCGCGGGAAATGTGCCGGTGGACGACGACGTGAAGTGAACCGTTCCCGTGTAGCCCGTGACCGTGCCATTCGAGGCATCGAGCGCCGTCACGGTTACGCTGAACGCCGTGCCGTTGGTGACGGACGCCGGCGCGCTCACGCTGAAGTGCGTGGCCGGCTGCGGATTCACGGTCGTATTCGTGGTGCCGGTGATGGACGAGGTCACCGTGTCCGTCGCGGTGACTGATTGCGAGCCGTTCGTCGTGAGTGTGACGCTGAACGTGTGTGTGCCGTTGTCGCCCGAAACAAATGTGTAATCCGCGGGGAGCGTTCCGGCCGATGACGACGTGAAGTGAACCGTTCCCGTGTAGCTCGTCGCGGTTGCGTTCGATGCATCGAGCGCCGTCACGGTTACGCTGAACGCCGTGCCGTTGGTGACGGACGCCGGCGCGCTCACGCTGAAGTGCGTGGCCGGCTGCGGATTCACGGTCGTATTCGTGGTGCCGGTGATGGACGAGGTCACCGTGTCGGTCGCGGTGACCGATTGCGAGCCGTTCGTCGTGAGTGTGACGCTGAACGTGTGTGCGCCGTTGTCGCCAGCAACAAATGTGTAGTCCGCGGGAAATGTGCCGGTGGACGACGACGTGAAGTGAACCGTTC
>CAZKID010000302.1:5265-6697 GCA_964552405.1 uncultured Thermoanaerobaculia bacterium | reverse complement strand
GGGTGGCGATGAGTGTCGCCGTGAGTGCGACGCGGCGTTTGTGGGTGGGGGTCAGGATCGCGGCGGACTGGAACGCTGCGAGGAGACCGAGGAGGCGGAAGAGCTCCTTCGTCGTCGCCCAGGGGTTGATGGAGATCGGGTGGAACGCCTTTGTTCTCGCGCCGAGGCTGGTGGCGATGTGGGTGGCTTGTTGCCAGATGGCGTTGGACTCGGCATTGAGGATCGGAAGTGGAACGAGTTGAAGTGCGACGACGGCGATGAGGAGCAAGGCTCCGAGGGACCAGCGTTTGTAGGCTCGTGATCGTTGCGAGTCACGCCCTCGCCCCGACTTGGGCACCGTCTCCCCGCGTAGCGGGGGGAGGGGACCTAGCATCGCGAGGATTGCGAGTGGAACCGCGATGAGTGGCAGCTGCGCCTTCTCGATGACCGAGGCGAACGGCAGCGGGAGCCAGACGATCCACGCGAGGAACAACAGCAGGAGGGCTCGCTCCATCATGGGTCAACCATTGTAACGACCATGCCATGTTAGACTTGCGGGGAGTTTACGCTGGCAATTGGAGGCGAAGCGTGGGAGGTGGGAGTTTGCGGATTCGTCTGGCGGTCTGCGGGATCGCCCTCTTCGCGACGACGTGTCTCTCCGCGCAGGAGCTTCGCGACCGCAATCGAGATATCGACGAGTCGCGAGCGATCGCGAGCGATCTGGGCCGCGCCAGCATCCACAAGGGGCCGCTCTACCTCTTGTCGAGCTTCGACTTCTCGGACATTGGCTACGGGCAGTCGTTCTTCGTTCCGACAGCCGATCAGAGCAGCGGCTTCTCGTTCAGCCTGCGCGCACCGCACAAGCTTTACTTCGTTCCGCATCGCAAAGTCATCTTCTCGGCGGACGTGACGCCGTCCTACAACGTGTTGAGTCGCAAGACCGGACAAAACCAGGTTGGCTATTTCCTGCGGACCGATGCACGCCTGCTGCTGAATCACGTCTACGTCGATGGCTACATCACGCGCACGAGCGACCTTCGCCCAAACGTTGGGGATATCAATCGTCTCGTGACGCTGCGCGAGAACAACTACGGCATTACATCCACGTTGAAGTACTCCAGCCGCACCAGCCTGCACGGCAGCGCCGAGTTTCAGAAGACAGCGTATCCGAAAGATAAGTTGCAGCCAGAGGGTCTGCCGGTCGAGAATCTCGCGTTTGACGCGAACAACTATCGCGTATCCGGGCATCACAAGACATTTCCTCTGACCTCCTTGATGGTCGCGGCGGAGCACAGCACGTACAACTTCGCTGTCGCGAAGAGCTCCAACGCAACTCGAACTTACCTGGGAGCGGGCTTTGCCTTCCACGATGGCCGAACACAATTGTCGGGAGGGGCGGGGCCTGCGCGCCTCGCCGGAGTTCTGGCTCTTCTTGCAAATCATTCCGGTGCGC
>CAZKID010000302.1:0-5255 GCA_964552405.1 uncultured Thermoanaerobaculia bacterium | reverse complement strand
GGCTTGTGAAGACTGGCGCGAGCCGGCGCTTCTCCACGAGTTGGTCCGCGAGCATCTCGGGAGGTCGCGACCTGATCTTCTCGATCTCTCCCAATAATCCCTACTTCCGCCGCGACAGCATCGGCGGGCAGATCACCTGGAATACGACTCGGAAACTGACGCTGCATCTGCTCGGCAACTACGGACGCGACAATTACGACACCCCGATCGACGGCATCCTTCGTCACGACACGCTGGAATACATCGCGATCGGCTGGCTCTACGGGATACGTCACATCTCAGGCGGATTCGACGTGGGCTATTTCAAACGCACATCAAACTCGACAACGGCCGACCAGGACAGCGGAATACGCGGTACGCTCAGGCTGTCTATCAGACCATAGCAGTTGGTTCAAATAACAAGTCCCGATATTCGCAATTTTTGCGCTACAGAGACGAGAAGTTGACGGACGCTCCGTAGACTTCCCGGTAAACGGTCCAGTCGTTTCGGAATTCTACGTAGGTGCCGCCCGCTTCCTCCAACGGGAGCGGCGGCTTTCGCTGGTTTGAAATGGAGAACATGAAACCGTTTTCAGTTTTCGCAGCTGTGCTTCTTCTCTTCGCCGCCGTGATTGCGCAGGCGCAGACGAGCACTCCATCTTCGGATACGCCTCTCGGCGCCCGCGATGTTCTCGACATCAAGGTTCTGCAGGACGCCAACCTCAATACGAAAGCAACCGTCAGCGATGACGGCCGCGTCACCATGCCGCTGCTCGGCAAGGTCGATGTTTCAGGAATGACGCCCGCGCAGGCGGAGCAGCACATCAAGGCGCTCCTCGAGTCGAAGTACATGACACGGGCCGACGTGATCATCGAGGTCACCGAATACGGCAACAAGCCGATCTCGATCATTGGCGCGGTCGTGCGGCCGGGAACGATCGGTACCTCCGGCAACATCACGCTTCTGCAAGCCATCACGCAGGCCGGCGGTCTCGCAAACGGCTACGGCAAGTCGCTGTATGTGTTGCGCACCGCATCGAACGGTCTGACCGAGCGCATCGATATCGACATCGAAGATCTGATGGTGAACGGCAATCCCGATCTCAATCTGCCGCTTGCACCAAACGACGTCATCAACATTCCGGTGGACACGCCGCTGACGATCTACATCCTTGGCGAAGTCATGCGCCCCGGAACTGTGAGCTTTCGCCGTTCGCAGACTCCAACCCTGCTTCAAACTCTCGCCGGCGCCGGCGGCCCGACGGATCGCGCGGGAAAGAATGCGACGATCAAGCGGATGGTCGACGGCAAAGAGCAGACGCTTCACGTCAACTTCCGGCGCATACTGTCCGGAGGCAAGGACATGATCTTGCAGGACAACGACACGGTTTACGTGAGCGAGAGTTTCTTCTAAGAGGCGTGTCCGGTAGGGGACAGGCGCCCTCGCCTGTCCGTGGAAATGCACAGGCGGGGGCGCCTGTGCCCTACTGGAATCGTTGAACCATGGACCTGAACAGCGTTTCCGAGGAAGTCCACCTTTCCCACTACTGGAACGTCATCTACAAACGATGGAAGGTGGCGCTGTCGATCCTTGTAGTCGTCATGCTCGGAACGTTCC
Organism: uncultured Thermoanaerobaculia bacterium; assembly: GCA_964552405.1. Classification (GTDB taxonomy): domain Bacteria; phylum Acidobacteriota; class Thermoanaerobaculia; order Gp7-AA8; family Gp7-AA8; genus JAJPHC01. The sequence goes on along the minus strand of CAZKID010000302.1, from coordinate 3,658 downwards.
TCGCCAGCTACTTCTCGCGTCCGCTGTATCGATCGCAGATCCGCATTCAGATCGAGCGCGAGAATCCCAACCAGATCACGATCGAAGATTTCTTCGGGATCCAGGCCTCCGATCAGGAGTTCCTGCAGACGCAGTACGAGCTCCTGAGGAGCCGCGGTCTCGGGCAACGCATCATCGACGATCAGAAGCTTTTGAGCGATCCCGATTTCTATGCGCCCGGAATCAAGGGGAAGACGCCAAAGGAAATCGAGAGCGTTCGCGACAGCATGGCACGAGGCCTTATGGGCAGTGTCGCCGTCGAACCCGTAAAGGGTACTTCTCTCGTCGACATCTCATACATCGCGACATCCCCCAAGCTCGCGGCCAAGATCGCCGAAGGGATTGGCGACTCGTACATCCGCCTGACGATCGAAAACAAGATCGACACAGTGCATCAGGCACAAGACGTACTCGACCGCCAGATCGCTCAGGTGAGAGGCGACCTCGACGGCCTTCGATTGCAACTCCAGCGGTACGGCGAACAGAAGGACATTGTTTCGCCGAATGATCCCACGAGCATGGTTGCGCAGAGACTGCTCAAGCTGAATCAAGACGCGATATCAGCTCAAACGGACAGACGCCAAAAACAAAGCGACTACGACTCCCTGCTCCGAGCGAACCCTGAAGCAGCAGCAAGTGATGACGAACTGGTCCGCAATCTAACTGCACAGGAAGCGAATCTTCAGCGGGATTACAACCAGAGACTCTCCACCTTCAAGCCGGAACATCCGGCGATGCAGCAACTCAAGCAACAGATCGACAAGACGCATCAGGCACGTCTGTCCGCACTGCTCGACGCCTACAACAAGAAGAAGGACACTGCCCACAACGCAATCCTCCAGGCACAGGGCCGCGAAACAGAGGCAGCATCCGCGTTTGATGCCGCCAAGCGCGAGATGCAGTCGCAAAACCTCTCCGTCGCCAAATACATCGACATTCGCGCAGAAATTGACAGCAAGGAACAACTACTCCAGCAGTTGACTCGCAAGCAGAGCGACACGGAAGTCGGCGCGATTCTTCGCGGCTCGACAACCTCGAACGTTCACTGGGTGGATCACGCTGAGGTTCCAAAAGGCCGCTTCAACGTCACGATGAAGAAGAACATGCAGAGCGCCTTCCCGCTCGGCATCCTCCTCGGCCTCGCCGCGATCTTCTTCCTCGAGTACATGGACCGCTCGATCAAGACTCCCGAAGAGCTCGAGCGCGTCACGCATTACGCATCGCTCGGTGTCATCCCATCCGCGAACTCGGTCCGCGGCGGTTATGGCTACCGTTACTACGGATCGCGCACGAAACTTCGCGCTGTGGAAGAGACCGCGGCCGAAGCGCCGGCCAAGGGCATCGACCTGCTGCCGCACGAAGACAACCGCTCGCCGATCTCCGAGGCGTATCGCGCGTTCCGCACATCCCTGCTGCTCGCATCGGCAAACTCGCCGAAGATCATCGTCATCACGTCGACATTCGCGAAGGAAGGGAAGACGACGACCTCGATCAATCTCGCGACCGTGCTCGCGCAGATGGGCAAGCCGGTGCTGCTGATCGACGCCGACCTTCGACGCCCGCGTCTGCAGAAAGTCTTCAAGGGAAAGCTGAACGTCGGGCTCGTGAACTACCTCGCGACGAGCATCCCGCTCGAAGAGGTCATCCAGGAGTCCGAAGTGCCGCACCTGTCGGTGATCCTTTCGGGACCGACGCCGCCGAATCCTTCCGAGCTCCTCGCCTCGGATCGGATGAAACATCTCATCCACGAAGTGCGGCAGAAGTTCGCCTTCGTGATCTTCGACTCGCCCCCGGTCATGGCGGTGACCGACTCCATCGTGCTCGCCGCGAGCGCAGACGGCGTCGTGCTGTGCGTTCACGGAGGCCAGACGCCGCGTGAGATCGTGCAGCGCGCGGCGGATCGTCTGCGGCAGAGCAACATCCCGGTGCTCGGCGCGATCCTCAACAATCTCGATCTGCAGCAGTACGGCTACTCATTCAAGAAGAGCTACTACGACTACTACGACTCCGAGACGGGCGAGAAGCGCGAGCCCGCACGGAAGAGCGGATGACGTGGAGTAGCGAGTGACGAGTTGCGAGTAATGAGTAAAGGCTCCCCGACTCGACACTCATCACTCGCCACTCGTCACTCAACGCCATGATCGACATCCACCATCACTGCCTGCCCGCGGTCGACGATGGTCCTCGCGAGATGGCCGAGGCGGTGGAGATGTGCAGGATGTCGCGCGATAGCGGGATCGAGACGATCGTCGCAACGCCGCATGTGTTGCGCGGCCGCTGGCAGAACACGTCGCGCCACAAGCTGGAGTCGGTGCTCGATGCTCTGCGCGAACAAACCGGCGACTCCCCCCGCATCATCCTCGGCTCCGAATACTTCTTTGCGCATGACATGGGCGAGGTGCTGCGAACGAACGGCGGGATCATTCCGCTCGCAAACTCGCGTTACGTGCTCGTCGAGTTTGCGACGCAGGCGATTCCACCGCTGATCGAACAGCCGTTCTATCAGGTGCAACTCGATGGCTGGACGCCGATCATCGCGCATCCGGAACGCAATGATGTGTTTCGCGCAAAGCCGGAGCTGCTCGCGCGGCTCATTCAACTCGGCGCGAAAACGCAAATCACGTGCGACAGCGTGACGGGACACTTCGGTCCTGAGGCAGAACGGGCAGCGCTGGAGTGGATTACGGACGGGCTCGTGCATATCATGTCTACAGACGCGCACAACACCGGCAGAAGACCTCCGCGCGTTGCAGCAGCGATTGAACGAGTCCGGGAGATCGCCGGAGCCGAGGTGGCGGAACACCTCACGCGATCGAATCCGGCTGCGGTGATTGAAGGGCGCGGACTGGTTTGGGAGCCCGAGCCAGCCATTGCCAAACGTGGCGGATTATTGAAACGGGTGCGGGAGTTATTTGGTCATCGTGAGAATCGTTCGCACTAGCTTCATCGCGGCAGCTCTGCTGTTGCTCGCTGGAGTCGCACAGGCGAGCGACCCCTTCTATTCGACGCTGCTGATACGCGGCATCGCCGACTCGCAACGTGGAGACAGTTTCCGCGCGGCGAAGGAACTGCGCATCGCGGCCTTCGGTCTCGTCGACGAGCCTGCGCAGTATCTTCGCGCGCAGGTCTACCTCGCGCATGCGTATGAAAAGTTGAACCAGCGCGCCGATGCGACCGTGGCGGTCGAGAAGGCGTCTCGCGCGGAACGAATTTCCGCGACGTACTCCACGACAGCAATCGATCCCGACACGCGCTCGGCATTCGAGGCACTCGCGGTGAAGCTGCTGCGGCCGGAGCAACTCGCACTCGTCCCGGCATTCAAGGGACGCGTTGTAGGACAGGCGCCCCCGCCTGTCGTTGCAAAACCTCCAGTGGTGGCCCAGCAACCCTCGCCTGTCGTTGCAAAACCTCCCGTGGTAAAACCTCCAGTGGGGGCACAGGCGCCCTCGCCTGTGCCTTCGTCGACACCCACCCGACAGACCCCACTGGAACCAGCCAAATCACCCGCACCGATCGTCGTCGCAAAACCTCCAGTGGGGGCACAGGCGCCCTCGCCTGTGCCTTCGTCGACAACCAACCGACAGACTCCACTGGAACCAGCCAAATCACCCGCACCGAT
>CAZKID010000301.1:0-6699 GCA_964552405.1 uncultured Thermoanaerobaculia bacterium | reverse complement strand
CAAGGAAGCACCGGCCTGGCTCACGACCCTCGCGACGCCGACCCGTGCCTCGAGCAGGACGACCGTGAATCATCTCGTCGTCGACAGTGCCGAGTCACTCCGCTGGCTGGCGCAAATGTCCGTGCTGACGGTCCACATGTGGAACTCTCACGCTCCGAAGCTCGAGGAGCCGGACTGGGTCGTGTTCGATCTGGATCCGGCGAAAGGAAAGGGAATCGAGCAGGCGATCGAGGCCGCGCTCATCGTGCGGCGTCTCCTCGACAATCTGAAGCTGCCGAGCGTTCCGAAGACTTCAGGCAAGCGCGGTATTCATGTCTTCGTTCCCCTTGCGCGCGGCTACTCGCACGAAGATGCGAACGCGTTCGCCTGTCAGCTCGGAAGTGCCGTTGCGGCGTCAGTGCCATGGATGACCATGGAGCGGGCGATCAACAAGCGCCGCGGCAGGTTGTATCTCGATTGCATGCAGAACAGTTACGGGAAGACGATCGTGGCGCCGTATTCGCCGCGCGCAATCGACGGCGCGCCAGTGTCGGCACCGCTGAAATGGAGCGAGGTCACGAAGAAGCTCGATCCGCTGAAATACACCATTCGTACGATGCCGGAGAGGCTGGCGAAAGTCGGCGATCTCTTCGAGGCAGTATTCAAGGATCGCGTGAAGTTGCCGAAGTTCGAGTGACGCAGCCCGCTGCGGTGAGGTCGACTGGATGGAGCCTGGTGACATAATCGCGCGCCGTGACGAAGCGCTGCATCATCACCGGAGCGTCCAGTGGAATCGGCGAGGCCCTCTCGCGAGAGCTTGCGTCGCGCGGATGGGACCTCGCGCTGCTCGCGCGGCGCGGCGACATGCTCCAGAAGCTAGCGAGTGAGCTGCCGCGCGCGGTCGCGATCGAATGCGACGTGCGCGATGCCGATGCCGTGAAGGCCGCAGTGAAGAAAGGGGAGGAGGCGCTCGGCGGCCCATTCGACCTCGCGATTGCCAATGCGGGGATCGGCATTCCGACCTTCGCCTTCGAGTTCAATCTCGCCGATGCCGAACAGATGGTCCGCGTCAACATCCTCGGCATGCTGTATCTGTTCGATGCAGTCGTCCCGTCGATGATCGAGCGCAATGCGGGACGCTTCGCGGGCGTGGCCTCGCTTGCGGGACATCGCGGTCTGCCGTCGTCGTCGGTTTACTCCGCGACGAAGGCGGCGATGCAGTCCTTCCTCGAAGCGAGCCGCATCGAGCTCAAACAATTCGGCGTCGGCGTGACGATCATCAATCCGGGATTCGTCGCGACGCCGATGACCGAAAAGAACAAGAAGATGCCGTTTCTCTGGCAGACGCCGCGCGCTGCGCGGTACATCGCCGACCGCCTCGAGCTGGGAAGAGACGTGATCGAGTTTCCGCTGCCGATGTCGCTGCTCACGCGTGGATTTCGTTTCATGCCGCGCGCGCTGTTCGACCGCATCACCGTGGTCTATGCGAAACGGAAGATCGATCGCAGTAAGCTGAAGCGATGAACAAAGAAACGCTGGGCGTCCGGCTCTGGGCACTGAAGAATGTTTTTCTACTCTGGCTGGCGTCGCCGAAGATCATCGAGGTGAACGAGCGCCGCTGCCTCGTGCAGATTCCACTCAACTGGAAAACGAAGAATCACCTCGGCTCGATGTATTTCGGTGCGTTGTGTATCGGCGCCGATGTCTCCGGCGGCTTGATCGCGTTTCATCTGATGCAGAAGCAGAAGGCGAAACTGTCGTTCGTCTTCAAGGATGTCAAAGGAAGCTTTCTCAAGCGTCCGGAAGACGACGTGCTCTTCACGTGTGAGGACGGTGAATCGATTCAGGCAACGTTCCAACGCGCGGTCGACACGGGCGAGCGGCAGGAGTCGACGGTGCATGTGATCGCAACCTGCCCGAAGAAACTGGGCAACGAGCCGGTGGCCACGTTCGAGCTCACGTTGTCGCTGAAGAAGAGGTAGCTGGGACATTTCGAAACGCAGTTCCGTACCACTTCTTGTGCGGGTGTTCTGGATTCTCATCGCTCTCTCTGCGGCTCGTGTATTTGGAGCGCAGCCTGCCGAGAATGGCGATTTGATCGTCCGTAGTGTTTCGTTCTGCGCCTGCGGATTCTCATGGCCGGTCATCACCGTCGTATCCAAGAACGGCAAGGTCGGTGCGCTCGATCCTGGCTATGGCACCGACATTCTTCGCGCTCGCGATGGAAGTTTGTACGCGCCGAACGGCCGAACCATCACCGTGTATTCACGCACGCTTCAAGTGACGCGCACGATCGATACGCCTGACAGAACATCATTTGTGGCAATGGATGCGGCTCAGCGATTGTATGCGGGAGGCTTCAACGGACTGGTGACGAGATATCGTCCGGACGGTACCGTTGAGAGCTCCTTCTCGCTGGCAAACGACATCGATGCCTCGGTCACGGGCGGCGATCTCGGACGCGATCAATGCACTCTGTATTACACATCGATGTCATCGGTTTCAAAGACGGGACGGCTGCGACGTTACGACGTCTGCAGACGAATACAGCTTGAAGACGCGGGGCAGATCGGATTCTGCGACATAGCTCCTCCGCGGCAGACGGCCGTACGCGTTGCCAGTGATGGATCAGTCTTTGTTGCTGGTGGATGCTCCGAAGCTTATCGATTCAATGGTTCCGGGGTTACGGTCTATCCACTGGACAGCCTTGTGATCGCGCCAACAGAGGATGGCCAGGCCTTCTGGACCGGATCTGGAACGCCACTTCTGGTCGATGTAAGAACCGGCGCGATTCTCGACCGGGGTCCTGACTTGCGGCAGATGAGAGGAATGGAGCTGGTTGGTGACGGCCGCGCGTCTCTCGCTCCCCTGGTTGTCGCACAAGCGCCCGCGTTGTCGCGCGAGGTCCTCGCGTTTCTTGCGTTGTCTATCGCGGCATCCGCAATCCGCGCGCTGCGTTCATGAAGTCACTCGCGGCGCGTATTGCGAACGAATTTGATCGATTTTGCAGTGATGCCGCGAAGTGCTTCCTTGATCCTGGGCGCGAGAGGCGCAAACTGATCGTCGACGATCACGATGCCCTCGTCGGCGGCGGAGAGATCGCGGCCAGGTATGTCTTACGCATGAGAGCGGATTGCAGATGAAGGTGCAGATCGGCTTTCCGTGGTGGTTGCGGCCTCTGCTGATGAAGAGCGTCGTCGCGATCACGATCGGTAAGCGCGTCTACTTCTCGGCGCTCCTTCCGGTCGAAGAGCACGAGCGCATCCTTCGTCATGAGCGCGTCCATGTGCAGCAGATGGCGCGCATCGGAATCCTGCGGTTTTTCGTCCGCTATCTGCGCGAGTATCTGACCAATCGCCGCGCAGGGATGACTCCTCACGACGCCTATCGCCGTATCTCCTTCGAACAGGAGGCGCTTATAATCGAGGGAAGGCCAGAAGGCTCATGATCCAGTTCCACTCACTGGAAGTGCTGCAGCTCGAGCGATTTCTCGAGAGGCACAAGGCCGGGCTCAGCCTCCGCAGCGAGGTCGATCTCGATCTCGTGCTCCGCCAGATTCTTCAGAAGGCCTACGAGTTCGTTCCTTCCGAGTCGGGCTCGATCCTCCTCGACGATCCTTATCGCAAAGTCGCAAATCGCAAGGACAACGATCTCGTTTTCATCGCGACCTTCGGTGAATCGAGCAAGCATCTCATCGGCCAGCGGCTCTCCGCGCAGCATGGCATCGTCGGACGCGTTTATCAGACGGGGACTCCGTATCTCTCCACGCACGTCAAGGACGACCAATTCTTCTTTTCGAAGATCGACGAGAAAATCGGGCACACCACGCAGACCATCGTCTGCGTTCCGATCTACATCGGCAAACACGTGTGCGGAGTGCTCGAGCTGATCAACCGCCTCGACGGAGCGCCTTTCTCCGAGCGCGACATGACGCTGCTGGAGATCTTCGCCGGCTACACCTCGTTCACCTTGCAGAACGCGCTCGATGCTCGTCGTGCGCATGAGCTGGCGAAGAAGGATGACCTCACGGGTCTCTACAATGATCGCTGGTTCAACGTGCGGCTGACGGATTCGCTCGCCGATGCGAGAAAGTCAGGGAAGGAAGCGGTCCTGATCTTCATGGATCTCGATCATTTCAAAGTGATCAACGACTGCCACGGCCACCTCGCGGGCAGTCAGGCCCTGCGCGAAGTCGGCTTTCATCTCAAGCGCATCGTGCAGCTCGGCGATGCCACCGTCGCCCGTTATGGCGGCGATGAGTTCGTGATGATTCTTCCGAACACGACGCTCGATGAAGGGTTGGTGATCGCAGAGGAGATTCGGTCCACGATCGAGAAGTCGAGCTTCCTCGATCGCGAGTGGGGCTTCTCGATGCCGCCGCTCCATTTGCGTGGCGCCCGTACGGCTTCGTTTGGAGTCGCCAGGAACCTGCCGGATGCCGCGGGCACCGCGCCCATCGAGCACGAAAAGAACATGCTGCTCAAGCGCGCCGATGCCGCGATGTATCGCGCGAAGTCGCTCGGAAAGAATCAGGTGGTCGTTTCGCGAGCCGGGGAAGAAGCGATCTCGGAGCCGAATCCCGCTACCGCCGCGGCTGCAGCGCGCACTGCGCGATAAACGCCTGCGACTTTTGGCTTCAGGCGATCCGGTGTAGCCGCTGATCCCTCGCTGCGCTCGGGATAGACTGGATCCACTTGAAAATCACCCAGGTCGCCACCGCGGCCGCAAGGTGCTTCAACGTGTGCCCGCTCACTACTCGCAACGCGTCGAAGATGGGCCGGTCGAACTGCTCACACGCTTTTGCGATCGCGTAGAACACGATCACCCAGAGCAGGGAAGGGCGCGTTCGTTTCCGCACCGCGAGCACGAGAATCAACAGGCCGGGAAAGAACTGTACGACGCCGTACAAACGCAGATCACCGGTCGTCTTCCACCAGACGAGGCTCGCGATGCCGGTGGTCTCCGCAACCGCCAGCGTTGCGAGCTCGTGCCGGCCATCGTATTGATCGATGAGGAGTGCGATCACCGCCATCAGCGCGACGACCATTCCGGCGCGGTCGTAGAGAAGCGTCGCGCCGTTCGGCTGGAGGTGATAGATGCTCGAACCGATCGAAGTGAGGACGAGTCCGATACCGAAGACCTGGGCGGACAGGCGAGGGCGCCTGTCCCCGCACAGGACCATGATCCCGACAATCAGGAATCCGAGGTTCGAGAGGACGTTCCAGGCGTTCGGGATGCCGAAGAACGTACGGGTGTCTGCGAAGGCGTGATAGGCCTCGCTCTGCCCGATCGGCGGGGCGAAAAGCATGGTTCCGGCGATCGCGGCCACCGCCAGGACACTCGCGATGAAAAGTGCGCTGCGCATCTGGAAAAGGTTTCTGCTATCCTCCCTCATCCACCCCGCTGTACCTCGTTTTTCTTACAAAAACACAACTTTCTGGAGGTCCTGCATTGGCGAAGATTACTGCCGAGTACATTTGGATTGATGGACAGAAACCGACGGCCAAACTCCGTTCGAAGACGAAGATTCTCGACGGTCCGGTCAAGAGCCTCGATCAGATTCCCGAGTGGGGATATGACGGCTCGAGCACATATCAGGCGAGCGGACATTTTTCCGATCTCCTGCTCCGTCCTGTGAAATTCGTTCCCGATCCGCTTCATCGCGAGAACGACATTCTCGTTCTGTGCGAAGTCCTGAATCCTGACGGCAGCGTGCACTGGAGCAATACGCGCGCGCATCTTCGCGAGGTCGCGGAGAAGTACAAAGCGCACGAGCCGTGGTTCGGCATCGAGCAGGAGTACACCTTCTTCGAAGGTAACCGTCCTCTCGGATGGCCGGAGTCGGGCTTCCCTGCGCCGCAGGGCGGCTACTACTGCGGTGTCGGCAGCGATGAAGTGTTCGGCCGCGACATCGTCGAGGCGCATGCGGATGCGTGCATTCGCGCCGGCATTCACATCGTCGGAACGAACGCTGAAGTCATGCCGGCGCAGTGGGAGTTCCAGATCGGTGCGGTCGGTGCGCCGGACATTGCCGACGAGATGTGGCTCGCGCGCTGGCTGCTCTATCGCATCGGCGAAGAGTTCGGTGTGAGCGCGACGCTCTATCCGAAGCCGGTGAAGGGCGACTGGAACGGTGCGGGTGCGCATACGAACTTCTCGACGAAGGCGACGCGCGCAGAGGGCGGCATCAAGGTGATCGAAGAGGCGATGAAGAAGCTCGAGAAGCGCCACGAGGATCACATCAAGGTTTACGGTGCACACAACGAGGAGCGTCTGACCGGTCTGCACGAGACGGCACCGATTCACGCGTTCCGCTACGGCGTCAGCGATCGCGGTGCATCAGTTCGTATCCCGATGGCAACGACGGCAACCGGACGCGGCTACTTCGAAGACCGCCGTCCGGCCGCGAACATGGATCCGTATCAGGTTTGCGCGATTCTCATCGAAACCGTTTGCGGGGACTAACGTATACTCAATGAGCGCGGGGCGGCTCGCGTAGAGCCGCTCCGTTTGTTGCTCCCAACGAAAACGAATGAATAGCGTGGCCGTGGCTGAGCTGATCCTCAACGGACTCTGGATTGCCGTCGCAATCGCGGCGTTCGCGATCCTTCTGCCGCGCGCTGCTCGTTATCGGAAATCGCACGCCATCGCCGCACTCCTTTGCGCAGGTGCGTTTCTCTTCCCGGTCCTCTCCCTCTCCGACCGTCGCAGTTCCTAACC
>CAZKID010000300.1:0-6733 GCA_964552405.1 uncultured Thermoanaerobaculia bacterium | reverse complement strand
CGATGACGTAAACAGAGCATCGCCGCATCGAACGAATGCTCCGGCGACCGGCACGCCATGTTCGTCGACGACCTTCCCCATCACGCTCGTACCCCGAACGAGATCGATCGTTTCCGCCCTGTCGCGATCGGCGTGCGGCTCGTAGTCGGGATGAACGACGATCAAGTCGTCAAGCCAATCGCTCAACTGCGGCACGCGCACGTGACCGCTCGCGTCGGTCCAACCGAGTACATGGACCCGGAAAAGAGATGTCACGACGACGAGCGCATGTTCCACAGGCGCACCGCGCGAGACCACATTGAGCGTAACGAGCGGCGCTTTCGAGATCGAGATGACGACGTCCGCCTCATCGCCCGCAACGAGAGGAAACGCAGGTGCAAATCCCTCACGCTCGACATCGAGCTCCACGACTCCTTTCACATCAATCGCGAAGCGCCCTTCGGAATCGGTCGTCGCGGAAGCGAGCGCTGGCCGCGGCGTGCCCGCGAACGCGCGCGGAATCGCCTGCTCGGGAAGTTCGGCGCGATAGGCAGTCACTCGCGCACCTTCCACCGCCGCTCCGTTGTTGTCGGTCACGCGCCCGCTCACTGCCTGCAACTGCAGCGTGAAAGCAAACAGCGCGAGCGCCACGAGTCTGCGCACTACTCTCCCTTCGCCACGATCGCCGCGCGATCGATTGCGGCCGCGTATCCGTCGATCACCTTCGCAACCACTGCGATCTGTTCGTTCGCTTCGCGCCAGTTACGCTGTTCGATCGCCTCGCGAATCGCAGGCAGCGTCTTCACGCCATAACCAGTGTAGAAACCTGGCGCGTAGATCTGATGGCGGTACCACGGGCGGCGCGGCAATCCTTCGCCGCGCGTCAGACTCAGCTCGGCTTGCATCAGCGCCTCGTCGATTGCCGCTCCGCGCGGCGCCGCGGTGTTGAGTGCGACGGCATACGCCTTCGCGAATTCGTCCGCGCTCTTCTTCAAGTGCGCCGTCGCGTTCTGCAGCGATGCGAAGTCGAGGAACGGCACAGGCGTTTCCGCTGCCGGCGCGACGAACGGCTTCGTCGGATCCGCTGCAATTTCCATCACTCGCTCGTTGAGCAGGCGGTTCTTCTCATCCGTCGCCTTCCGCATGGTCTCCGCCAGATGAATGACCTCTTCGCTGTAACGGCCGAGAGTTGCAGCCATCGTCGTGAAGTCGAACGGCAGGAGATCCGCGTTGGCCATTCGCAACGTGATGCGCCCCGTCGTCTTCGCCTGCAACACGCCATAGTCGAACGACGGATCGCGGAAGCGTGTGAAGTGATCGAACGAGTCGTAGATCGAGTGATACGAGCCGCCTTCACCTTCGCCGCTGTAGCCCATCGACAGCGATGGAATGCCGGCGTGCTGCAGGAAGGGCGTGTAATCGGATCCCGACCCGAGCGCATCGAGACGGATCGCCGTCCGTTCCAGCACCTCTTTCCGCTCCTCGGCCGTCTTCGCATTCATCACGTCGTGCGCGCGCAGGCGATCGAATACGGAGACGTTCTTCTCCGGATCGACGACATCGCGCGCGACCTGCGTGATGAACCGCTCGAGTGTGTGTGAACCGCCCGCGTCGAGAAAACCGCGCGCATACGAATCGGAATTCGTGTAGAGCACGAGATGCTTCTTCAACTCCTCCTGATGCGTCTCCACCCATTCGGTCGAGCCGAGGAGTCCTTCCTCTTCACCATCCCAGGCGGCGAAGACGATGGTGCGGCGCGGACGCCATCCGCTCTTCGCCAGCTCGCCAATGGCGCGCGCTTCCGCCAGTTCGGCCACGAGTCCGCTGAGCGGATCCATCGCGCCGTTCACCCACGCGTCATGATGATTGCCGCGCATCACCCACTCGCTCGCGCGATCGCTGCCCGGAAGCCTCGCGATGACATCGCGCGCCGGCACGAGCTTCCAGTCGAACTCGAGATTCATGTGCACGCGAGCCGGGCCGGGGCCGAGGTGATAGGTGATCGGAAGTGCGCCGCGCCAATCGGATGGGGCAACAGGACCAGCCAGCGCGCGCAGCAGCGGCAGCGCGTCACTGTAGGAGATCGGCAGCACGGGGATCTTCGTGATCGTCTGCACGTCTTTGCGATCGAGCCGCTTCGCCTCGGCTGTGGCACCCACACCCGGCGTCAGCGGATCGCCCGGATACAACGGCATGTCTGCAACCGAACCGCGCTGCACGCCGCTCTCGTTGCGGAACGGACCATTCGGATAGACATCGCCTGCGAAGTAGCCGTCGTCTCTCGGATCGGAATAGATGAGGCAGCCCACTGCACCATGCTCGGCGGCGACCTTCGGCTTGATGCCTCGCCATGAATTGCCGTAGCGCGCGATGACGATCTTTCCCTTCACATCGACGCCGTGCTTCGCCAGCTCCTCGTAGTCGGCAGGGATTCCGTAGTTCACATAGACCAGCTCACTCGTCACATCGCCATCAGTCGAATAGGCGTTGAAGCTGGGCAGTTGCTCGGAGGTCTGACCAGACGTTGCATCCTGCGAGAGCGGTGGCTCGGCGAGCTTCAGTGTGTACTTCTCAGGCGAGAGCATTTCGACGACCCGCGTCTTCGGAACGGGAAAGAGGACATCGAAGGTCTCGATCGTCGTCTCGTAGCCCCACGACTTGAAGAGCGACGCGAGGAACTCTGCGTTCTCGCGGTCGTAGTTCGAGCCGAGATGATGCGGCCGCGCGGAGAGGCGGCGAAGCCAGTCCCTGAGCTCATCGCGGCGGAGAGAGGCATCGAATTTCTGTTCGACCGCACGCTCCTTCGCGGTGGAGAGCGGGGTGAAACCGGGAAGGTCCTGGGCGAACGAGGAGAAAGTCAGGAGAAGGAGGAAGGGGAGGGAGCGCATTGCTCCCGATTTTATGGGACGGATGGACGGACGGGACGGATGGGACCGATGAGTTCACGCAACTGTGCCAGCTCCTCGGGCACACTCCATCTCACGATTTCTTCGCAACTTCATATACTCACGGCCCAATGTGCGGCATCAACGCCATCTTCGCGTTTGCGCACGACGCACCGCCCGTCGATCGCGACGAGCTCATCGCATCGCGCGAGTGCATGCGTCTGCGCGGCCCTGATGCTTCCGACGCGTGGTTTTCGTCCGATGGGCGGGTTGGGTTGGGACATCGGCGACTGGCGATCATCGATCTCTCGCCCGGCGGCGCGCAGCCGATGCAGCGCGGCGACCTGACCATCGTCTTCAACGGCGAGATCTACAACTACCAGGAACTGCGCGCCGGGCTCGAATCACGCGGACGCACGTTCACGTCGCACTCCGACACGGAAGTCCTGCTCGCGCTCTATGAAGAGAAGCGCGAGGCGATGTTGAATGATTTGCGCGGCATGTTCGCCATTGCGCTATGGGATGGACGCGAGCGCCGCATGCTCCTGGCCCGCGATCCCTACGGAATCAAGCCGCTCTACTACGCGAACGACGGGAAAACGCTTCGCATCGCATCGCAGGTGAAAGCGCTGATCGGTGGCGGTCAGGTCGATCGTCAATTCGATCCCGCTGCCGCTGCCGGCTTCTTCCTCCGCGGCACCGTGCCCGAGCCATTCACGATGTACCGTGCGATCCGCGCTCTTCCTGCCGGCTGCTTCGCATACGCCGGGGCGGACGGCCTGGGCGAGCCGTCGCGCTATTTCTCGATCGCGGCAACGTTGCGCGACGCCGTCGAGTCCAACGCGAACTTTACGGAAGCGCAGCGACGCGAGGCCGTCCACGATGCTGTGCTGGAATCTGTGCGCTATCACCTCGTCGCCGATGTGCCCGTCGGAGCATTTCTCTCTGCGGGCATCGACTCCACTGCCGTCGTTGCGCTCGCGCGCGAAACAGGCGCGACGGATTTGCAGACGCTCACTCTCCGCTTCTCCGAATATCGTGGACGGGACAACGACGAAGCGCCGCTCGCGGAGCTCGTGGCCAGGCAATACGGCGTGCGCCACTCGATCCGCGAGCTGACCATCGACGATTTCCGCGCCGAGCTGCCGCACGTATTCGCCGCGATGGATCAACCGAGTGTCGATGGGCTCAACAGCTACTTCATCAGCAAGGCCGCGCACGATTTCGGACTGAAGGTCGCGATGTCCGGCACGGGCGGTGACGAGTTGTTCGGCGGCTACACGTCGTTCCGCGACATCCCACGGTGGATGCCGATTACGCAACCGCTCGCGCGCGTCCCTGGTCTCGGCAATGCGGTGTATCGGCTCAATGCCGCACTCGCGAAGCGGAGCCGGCACATCAGCCCGAAGATGGGCGAGATTCTTCGCTACGGCTCGTCGTACGCAGGCGCATATCTCGTGAAACGCGGGCGTTTCCTCGCCTCCGAGCTTCCCGCACTGCTTGGCCCTGAAATCGCGGAGGAGGGATTGCAGCGCCTCGATCTGCTCGGACTCATCGAGCAAACGATCACGCCCGATCCGGGCAATGCGTTCGCGCGTGTTGCCGCACTCGAGTCGTCGCTCTATCTGCGCAATCAGCTGCTACGCGACATGGACTGGGCGTCGATGGCGCATTCGCTCGAGGTACGCGTCCCGCTGGTCGATGCGCATCTCCTGCGCAAGCTCGCGCCTGTGCTCGTGTCCCGCAAGGAACGCGGCAAGCAGCTGCTCGCCGCTGCGCCTCGGCCGCCTCTTCCGGAGTCCGTGCGAGAACGGCGAAAAACGGGATTCACGCTGCCCATCAAGGAATGGCTGCGGCAGGAAGGGAACACCGAGTTCGGGAAGCGAGGCTGGGCGCGCAAGGTGTACGAGAAGATGTTCTCGAGCTCGATGGGAAGATGGTGATGAGTCCTCCGCCGGTCGAGGCACCTCGCAGGCTTGCGTGACGGCATCGACGCGATTCCACAGAGATGGCGTGACGGGCTGCAGGATTCCATCTTGTTTCAGGCGCTTCTCGCGCAATTGACCACGACCCCATCGGCCATTTCGGAGTAGGCTAATGCCATAGAGAAAGAGAGGTCTCTATGCGTCAGGCCCCCGGCGCTTGTGTCCTCATTTTCCTTGCGCTCTCTGCGCAGGCTGCGTCACCGCTGTGGTCGCAACGGACGGTTAGCGGATCGGTGCCGCACGCGCGCTACGGTCACATAGCAGTCTACGATCCGGGTTCGAATCGGATGATCGTGTTTGGCGGCCGCTACGGCGGACCGAACGATCCTCAGGCAAATACCGGAGTGCTCAACGACCTCTGGATCCTGACGAATGCCAACGGCACCGGCGGACCGAGCCAGTGGTTGAACGTAACGCCATCGTCTTCGCCATCGCCGACATGGGGCCATTCCGCAATCTACGACCCGATCGCCAACACGATGCTGATCGCCGGCGGTACGACCGGGTTCAACAATCCGTGCACGTGCGATGTGTGGCTGTTGACGAATGCGAATGGCGTCAGCGGCTCACCGGCGTGGTCGCGTCTTTCCATCTCGTGCCAGTCCGGCAGCGTCGGACCGCGCACGATGATGCCGAGTGCATTCAATCCTGCATCCACGGGAATGCTGTTGATCGGAGGGAGCGATTGCGGCAACGGCGGACTGCCGCAGGCCTGGGTGATCGGAAACGCCAGCTCGACGGTCGGTGCGCAATCATGGATTCATCTCACTCCCGGCGGCACGAAGCTCGAAGACAACCTGCGAATCACGGGGACCAGCATCTATGACGCGGACAACGATCGGATGGTCATCTGGGGCGCCAGCTTCGCATATCCGCTCAATCAGCTCATCATTCTCGACAATGGTGCGGGGCGCGGGACGCGGCCTCTGGCATGGACGATTCTCACGACCGCGTCGGGGCCGGCGAGTGCGGCGAACAGCGGACAGGTCTCCATCTACAACGCAGTCAGCAACCGCGCCGTATTTTTCGGCGGAGTGGTCCCCGGCTCAGGATTCCCGCAGCTGACCGGCGCGACGAATGAGACGTGGCGGCTCGACAACGCGAATGGCTTGAGCGGCACACCAGGCTGGACGCGCGTGACGTTCGGCGGTGCTGTTCCTGGCGCGCGCACGATGAACTCCGCGGTCTACGACTCTTCGTCGGATCGCATGATCATCTTCGGCGGTGGAGCAGACGGCGGCTCGACCTCGTACAACGACGTCTGGATTCTCGATGGTGCAACAGGCAGCGCGGCACCTAACAATCCGTTGCAGCTAAGCCCCGCGTCGCTGACGTTCGGGAACACCACCGTCGGAGCGGCCAGCATTTCGCAGAACGTCAACCTCACGAGCAGCGGTCCCGGCGCAATTCCTGTCACGATCGGCGTATCCGGCGATTTCGAACAGACGGACAACTGCCCCTCGTCGCTCCAGCCGTCGCAACCGTGCTCCATCAGCGTGTCGTTCCGGCCAACAGCCGCTGGCTCGCGCACGGGAACACTGACGGCAACGCCTTCCGGCAGTGCGCCCGTTCAGGCCTCACTCACCGGCACAGGCGTCACGGCGACGACGCTCTCCGGCGCGTTCACGATCAATGGATCGGCGAACAGCAATACACCGTTTGGTGCAACGGTCGGTCAGGCTTTGACGTTCGCAGGATCGGAGCCGTCCAACGCATCGTTCAATTGGAGCTTCGGTGATGGCAGCGCTTCTGTCTCCGGGCGCACGGTCCAGCACACCTACGCATCCGCCGGTACATTCACCGTCAACCTCACGGTTACCAGCCGACCCTCCCAGGTCCAAGGCACCGGACAGCGCCAGCTGCTTGCCGCTGCCTGGCGCCACA
>CAZKID010000299.1:0-6734 GCA_964552405.1 uncultured Thermoanaerobaculia bacterium | reverse complement strand
GGCGATGCCTGCACCGATCAGCGCGGCGACATTCGCAAGCGCAATCAGCGCGTGCAACAACGGGCGCTTCTGGTGCAGCTCGCGCAGCTCATCCGTCGGAATCTCGGCGGCGAGATCGCGTTTCAGATCGAGCGCGTGGTCGGCGTAATAGGCCATCGGTTCGGAGGGCTCAACAAGGATCGCTCCGTTTTCATGCCGGCCAAAGATGGACGGGCGAGGGCGCCTGGCCCCCACTGGAACTGAGCACGCTATAATCGCCGTCACCAGGGTATCGATCCAACATGTCCACCATTGCCGAGACTGCTACCGTCGCAGGCGAGCGAGATCTGGTGCTCGCGGTCGATGACAACGACCAGAACCTGCAGCTGCTCGAAGAGTATCTGTGGGGCTGGGGTTACGACGTCGTCGTGGCGCGCGATGGCCGCGAAGCGGTGCAGCTCTATCCGAAGCACAATCCTTCGATCATCGTGCTCGACGTGATGATGCCGGTGATGGACGGCTACGAAGCCTGCTCCATCATCAAAGGCTCGCCCGGCGGACGGACGATTCCGATCCTCATGCTCACCGCGCTGACCGGCACGGACGACAAGATCCGCGCGCTGGAGTGCGGCGCAGACGACTTCCTCAACAAGCCGATCAACCGCGAGGAACTGCGCACGCGCATCCGCTCGCTGATCAAGATCCGCAATCTCCGCAAAGAGCTCGACTCCAGCGAAAACATCATCATGACGCTGACCAGCGCGCTGGAGAACAAGGATCCGCGCACCGGCGGCCATGTGCATCGCGTCGCCTCGTACGCCGCGCGTCTCGCCGACAAGCTCGGCATGACGCAGGAAGAACGCGAGACCATCATCAAAGGCGCGATGCTCCATGATCTCGGCAAGATCGGCGTGCCCGATCACCTGATCGGCAAGAACGAACTGACGCCCGAAGAAGAAGCGATCGTCAGCCGGCACCCCCTCATGGGTGCGTCGATCCTCGAACCGATGCGCACCTTCCGCTCCTTCGTGCCGATCGTCCGCTGGCATCACGAGCGTTTCGACGGCAAGGGCTATCCGGATGGCATCGGCGGCTCCGCGATTCCGCTCGAGGCGCAGGTCGTCGGGATCGCGAATCGCTTCGACAAGATCCATCACGACGACGGCCTCACCGAGCACGACGCCATCGATCAACTCGAGCGCGAAGCCTCCGGTGGCGCCTTCGATCGCGAGCTGACGAAGCTCTTCCGCAGCGCACTTCAGGAAGAGTCAGTCTCCGTTGCGGCGTCGTCCCGCCACATGCGCGCGCGCACGCCCGTCGCCCCCTCCGTGCTCTGCGTCGATGACAACCGCCTCAATCGCGATCTCATGACCACGACACTCACGGATGCCGGATTTGCCGTGACGACCGCGGAGAACGGCTCGCAGGCGATCGACATCCTGAAGGAAAAAGCGATCGACGTCGTTCTGCTCGATCTCGTGATGCCGGTGCAGGATGGTTCGGCGACGCTGCAGATGCTCCGCGGCGATCCACGCTGGGAATTCCTCCCGGTCATCGTGCTCACCTCGCATCGCAACAGCCAGATGCGGCAGGACGCGATCGTCGCCGGCGCGGACGACTTCATCAACTATCCGCTGAACCGCCTCGAGCTCCTGACACGCATCAAATCGCTGCTGCGCATTCGCGACTATCACGCGGATCTCGAGCAGACGCAGAACGTCATCTGCGCGCTCGCCCTCGCGCTCGAGGCGAAGGATCGTTACACGCGCGGTCACTCGCAGCGTGTCGGCGATCTCGCCCGCACGTTCGCCATCCACCTCGGTCTTCCGATCGAGAACGCGGAGCGGATCCGCATCGCAGGCCTTCTCCACGACATCGGCAAGATCGCGGTGCCCGAGGCGCTGTTGAACAAACAGGGACCGCTGACGCGGGACGAGTTCATGCGCGTCATCGATCATCCGGTCATCGGCGAAGAGATGGTTCGGCCGCTGATGACGCTGACGCAGGTGCTCAGCCTCATTCGACATCATCACGAGCGTTACGATGGACGCGGGTATCCCGACGGGTTGCGCGGCGACACGATTCCATATGAAGTGCGCCTGCTCTCGATCGTCGATGCGTACGACGCGCTGACCTCGCATCGCTCCTATCGCCCCGCACCCCTCACGCACGAAGCCGCGGTTGCAACGCTGCTGCGGGAGGCTTCCGGCGGGAAGTGGGATCCGGTGATGGTGGAGTCGTTCTCGACGATGCTCGGCGACACGGGCCCGGATTGGGGCGCGATCACGCAGCCGGTCCCGATGCTGAATTTGTAGTTCATCCCGACCGAGCGCAGCGAGTGGAGGGATCATCGACGGCGCCGCGCCGCCTGTGCCATGATCCCGAATCCTGGCGAATCCGTCGCGGCGCCGTCGCTGATGCCTCGACTTCGCTCGGCATGAACTGCAATGCTCGTACTCCACGACCCTCTAAAACAGACCGACCTCCCCCGCGGCTGCGTCGCGACCATCGGCAATTTCGATGGCATGCACGTCGGGCATCAGGCGATCATCCGCCGCGTGATCGAGCGCGCGCGCGAGCTCGGCAAACCCTCGGCTGTCATCACGTTTCACCCGCACCCACTCTCCATCGTCGCGCCCGACCGCGTACCGAAACAGATCATCACCATGGCCCAGAAGGAAGAGCTGATGCGCGACATCGGTGTCGACGCGCTGATGATCGTCCCCTTCACGCACGAGTTTTCGCGCTGGACCGCCGATCGCTTCATCGAGGAATTCCTCGTGAGCGCGCTCAAGGTGACCGAGATTCGCCTCGGCCGCGACTTCTGCTTCGGAGCGGGACGCGAAGGCAACCTCGCCATGCTCACTGCCGCCGGCCAGCGCTTCGGCTTTTCCGTCGATGGAGTGGATGACGTGAAGATCCGCGGGATCCGCGTGTCGAGCTCGATCGTGCGCGACGCGATCACGAAGGGTGCGATGCGCTCGGTCACCCTCGCACTCGGCCGCGATTACTTCATCGACGGCCGCGTCGCAACCGGGCGCCGCCTCGGACGCAAGATCGGCTTCCCGACCGTGAACGTCGATCCGCAGAACGATCTCTATCCCGGCTCCGGCGTCTACATCACCACCTCGCGCTTCGAGAGTTTCGATCGCTCGTTCGAGAGCGTCACCAACATCGGCGTCCGCCCCACGCTCTATGAGAATTACGCGGTCACGATCGAGAGTCACATCTTCGATTTCGACTCGAACGTCTATGGCGACACGGTGCGGCTCTACTTCCATCAGCTCCTGCGGCGCGAGCAGCAATTCCGCTCCGCCCTCGAACTGACGAATCAGATTCGCGTCGACATTCAGCGCTCGCGGAACTACTTCCTGAAGCACCCAATCCGTTCGAATGATCGCGGGGCCGATCTCTGGTGACCGACGATCTCCTGACACTCATCCTCATCCTCGCGTTGTTCCTCGGAGTCGCGCTCGTCCGTTTCTTCCGGACCGTCGATGCGATCTTCTGGCGCGATGCTGCGACGCCCGTCGTCACCGGGCTCATCGCAGGAGGCATCTTCTATTGCGCGAACGCACATTACGCGCTGATCGGCGTCTTGCTCACGATCGCGGCGTTATGGGTGCGGCATACGGGCCGCGAGAGCGAGCCGGGCGACGGCATGCTCCTCGGTTCACTCACCGGCGCCGCTGCGTCACTGCCGCTCGTGTTCGTCCAGGCCGATGCGTGCGTGCTCTTCGCGGAATGTGTGTTGGCTGGCGCGATCGCCGGCTATGGCGTGACCTACGCAGCGTTCTACGTGCGGCGGCGCGCGAAGCAGATCGCGATCGACGCGCTCTCCGCGGCACTCGCAATCGGCGGAGCCGCAGCAGCGCGATTCATCGAGGTGCGTCCGCGCGACCTCGCGATCGCGGCGACGATTCTCATCCCGATCCTCGGCATCATCGGCTTGCTGAAGCAATGGCGCGACCTGACTCGCGAATTGATGGACGAGGCCAACCTCGGCTTCATCGATGTCGGCGATGTACGAATCGTCGCGCACCCCATCCGCCGCCTCGGCGCTGCCGGCTGGGCCGATCCCAACGCACGCCGCGAATTTGTCCGCATCGCCAACGTCATCGCGCTCCGCAAGCGCCAGCAGCGCAACCGCCCCGAGGACGAGGTGCGGCTGTATCAGGTGGAGATCATCAAGCTGAGGATGCAACTGCAGGAGATGGCGAAGATCGATCAGGATGTGAGAACGGCGAACGAACGATGAGTGGTTGCGCGGTTACGCGGACTCCCGGGATGAAACTTCTACGCACCCCGAACCCGCGTATCCGCGTATCCGCGTGACCCCGTATACAATTGCCCCGCGAATGACGACGACTGCTCTGCGCCGCGGCGCAACCTTCATCCTCCTCCTGCTCGTCGCCTCCACCCACCTCTTCGCCCAGGGGAAAGACATGGGTCAGGCGGGGCAGTACTACAAGCAGAAGACGAAGTTCAAATTCGTCCCCGGCCCGAAACAGAAGGGCGGCGAAGTGCGCTGGACCGTCGCGCCGCAGGGGCGGGTCGAAGTCGAGAAAGACGAGTACGCGCTGCTCGAAAACGACGTCCACGTTTTCTATCAGGACATCAAGCTCACCGCCGACAAGGTCACGATCAACCTCAAGACGAAAGACGTCGTTGCCGAAGGGCATGTCATCGTGGATCAGGGTCCGGCGCGCATCACCGCCGATCACTCGGTGTTCAATCTCGACAGCAAGACCGGCACATTCTTCAACGGCACCGGTACGTTCGAATCGCTCTCGTTCGGCGGCGACAAGATCGAGAAGCTCGATGAGGACACGTATCACCTGACCAACGGCATCTTCACGTCGTGCGATCTCGATAAACCGGCATGGTCGTTTCACGTGCGCGATGCGACGGTCACCGTCGATGACTACGCGCATCTCCGCGATGTCTCGTTCCGCGCGCACGATGTGCCGATCCTCTGGTCGCCGCGCCTGCTCTGGCCGACGAAGAAGGATCGCTCGCAGGGTCTGCTCATTCCTCGCATCAGCCTGGGCGGCTCATTCGGGCCGCGGCTCGAGCTCGGATACTTCATCCCCTTCGGCGACAGCGTCGACGCAACGCTCTACGGCGATCTCAGTCAGAAGGGTTACAACGGACTCGGGACGACGATCCGCTATCTGCCGTCGCAGAACGTAAAAGTGGGCGAGCTCAACGCGCAGGGTGTGCACGATCAGGAGACGGGCAAGGAGCAGTGGAGCTATTCGTTCAAGCACGCGCAGGACAATCTGCCGGGCGGCTTCCGCGGCGTCGTCGATGTGCAGGACTACTCCGATCTCGACTTCTTCCGCCGCTGGTCGCGCGATCCGCGCCTGCACACGCTGTCCAACATCTATTCGTCCGCGTATCTCACGCGCAACTGGCCGGGCTACTCCGTCAACCTCATCACCGACCGGCGCGACATCGTACTCGGACACACCGATCCGAACGACCCGAACTCACCGATTCTCAAGCAGCGATTCCAGCAACTGCCGTCGCTGCAGGTGCGCATGTATCCACAGCGCGTGCTCGGCTCGCCGCTCTACTTCTCGCTCGAGTCCTCCGCTTCGCATCTCGAGACCTCGGGCTTGATCAACGGACCGCAAGCGAACTATTACCGCACCGATCTTTTTCCGACACTCTCGCTGCAACTGAGGACGCCGGCGTGGCTCTCGATCCGCCCGCAGATCTCCGTGCGCGACACGTACTACTCGCAGAGCCTCGATCCGAATTCGACGGGCACGTTCGGCATGCCGCAGCAGACGGTGGATGAGTCAGTGAATCGCCGCTACGCGCAGGGACAGGTCGAAGTCGTGGGACCGTCGTTCTCGAAGATCTTCAGCCGCAAGCTCGGCAGCTTCACGCGGCTCAAGCATCTCATCGAGCCGCGCGTCCGCTACATCTATACGAGCAGCGTCAACGATCAGGATCGCGTGGTCCGCTTCGACACGGTCGACTCGCCGTTCCTGCCGATCGTGCGCGACTCGGTCGAGTACTCGCTCACGCAGCGGCTGATCGGCAAGGAATCGGGACCCAACGTGTCACCGCGCGAAATCATGTCGTTCTCGCTGCGGCAGACCGTCTCCCTGTCGAAAGCGTTTACCTCCGCGACGAGCGGCAGCACGGGATCGACGACCGGCATCACGACCTCCGATCAGAAGTTCACGCCGCTCGTCGCGCAGCTGCACGTGAATCCGTATCAGTCGATCACATTCGACGCGTCGACGACGTTCGGCAACGTGTCGCATCAGATCGATCAGACGAGTCTCAGCGCGAATCTCGTCGGCACGGGCAAACACACCGACAAGTACCTCTCGTTCACCTGGTTCGCATCCTTCAAACAGCCGGGCCAGGCGAGCGGCGGCTCGAGTCAGATCCGCCTCAACAGCGGCAGCTCATTGTTCAAGGATCGCGTGCGCGGCGACGTGCAGATCAACTACGACGCGAAGACCGGCAAATTCCTCGAGCAGCGCTACCTCCTCGGCGGCAACGGCTCGTGCTACGGCCTCGCGGTCGAGTACCGCTCCTTCCTCGTGTATGTGCCGCGCGAAAAGCGCGAGGGGACGGTGAGCATCGCGATCACGCTGAAGAACGTGGGGACGGTGGGGACGCACTAAACGGGCTACGGAGCCGCCTTTGGCAACAGTTCATTCGCCCGCCGGTACTCATGCGCCGATTCCTCGCCCTTCATGCAGCATTGGCGCGACTATTACCGCACGCAC
>CAZKID010000298.1:2838-6765 GCA_964552405.1 uncultured Thermoanaerobaculia bacterium | reverse complement strand
GGAAGCCCGGGCGCCGGTAGCATGTGTTGTTCGGGGCGGGAATGTCGATCGTCGAGGTTGGGACTGCGATTGCGATGGTACGCGCGGCAGGCATCTCGGGCGATGCTTTGCTGAAGGCGCAGTCGCGCGCATGGGCGCGCGAGATCGCGCTGTCTGTTCCGACGCGATTCCTGAAAGTGTCGGAAGGGTCGTGGATTGTCCAATCTGCTGCGGACCTGGCCAGTGTCGTGGCGCTGCAGGCCGGGCGCATGGAGGATCTCGACACGATCGCGAAGTTGATCACGGGGTAAGCAAAGTGGGCGCGGACGCATAGTCCGCGAGCCGCTGCCGTCGAGGCAGCGGTGTTCTGATCGTGCGCAGGAGAGCTGTTTGCCTCGACGGCAAACGGTTGCGGACGAGGCGTCCGCTCTCCTCGAGGAGTGAGACAATCCTTCGCATGCGATCGATGCGTGCTCTCGCTCTCGTTGCGGTCATCGCAGCATGTTCTGCGAACGCAGGGATCAATCGCTGGACGATCGATGGACCGAGAGGTGGCGCGGCCCGAGGATTTGCGGTGGATCCTTCGAATGTCTCCGTCATTTACGCGGCTGCTCCGAACGGTCTGTACAGGAGCGCTGACGGAGGACAGAAGTGGACTGCTGTGCCGGAGCTCGCAGGTACGCCCGTCAGCGACGTCGTCGTCACTCCTGCCGATCCGTCGAAGGTATTCGCGGCGACCACCTATGGTCTGTTCAAGAGTGACGATCACGGCCTGACCTGGAGAAACCTGGCTCTCTTCGCCGTCTCGTATCACGTGGCCGTGAGTGCTACGAATGCCAATCTCGTTTACAGCGTGGGCACTTCGGGGCCGGTGATTTCGGCGGATGGCGGCGTCACGTTCGGCCCGGCGGGTACCGGCTTCGCTGTTGCGCCCGTGAGCGCAGTGCGCGTCGATCCGCAGACGCCGTCCACAGCGTACATCTCGCTCAACTCGAGCGATGGTGTGTACAAGACCGTCGACAGCGGCGCACATTGGACGGCTGCGAATCACGGACTGGCTGTCGCGGTGTACTCGATCGAGCTCGATCCGACGAACGGCGGCACGTTGTATGCGGCCGGCGAAGGTGGCATCTACAAATCGACTGACGGCGGCGGATCGTGGAGCGTTCTGAACGTCGTCGACTCGATCGGATACGCATACGGGCTCGCGATCAACCGTGCGGCGCCTTCGACGATTCTGGCTGCGACTGCGAAGGGACTCTTTAAGAGTGCCGATGGCGGCGCGCACTGGAGTGCGCTCGCGTTGACGAACTTCGTGGTCTGCGCCGTGTTCGATTCCGCGGATGGAATGAACATCGTGGCCTCGGCGAATTACACGCTCTATCGAAGCACCGACGGAGGCGTGACCGCGACGGAGTCGAGCGCCGGCTTCACGTCGTTCTACACGCAGGCGCTCGCGGCCGATCCGCACGACGGAGCGATCGCGTACGCGAGCGGTCCTGAAGGAACGTACCGCAGCAGCGACCACGGAAAGACGTGGACGATGCTGACGAGCCGCGTGGGCTCGACATTCGCGATCGACGCAACCGATTCGAGAACGCTCTATCTGCTGTACTTCACCGCGCTTTTCCGGAGCACGGACGGCGGCGTGACGTGGGATGGATTCGGTGGTGGACTGCCCGAAGCGCAGACGACTGCGATTGCCTCAGCGCCTGGAATTCATGGGCGGCTCTACGCGATCTCGGGCGGAACGATCTATCGGCGAGACGGCGAACAAGCCTGGACGGCACTCACCAATGGGTTACCCACGGAGAACGTCGCGTTCATCGCGTTCGATCCGTCGAATGGGCAAACGATGTTTGCCGCAGTTCCGGATGGACTCTTCAGGAGTGTCGACGGCGGCTCGAACTGGTCAGCATCAACACTCCCCGCCGGCTTCGCACCGAAAGCGCTTGCCGTCGATCCCTTCGACGCGCGCCACATGTTTGCCTGGTCGGACAGTGCGCTTTATGTGACGAGCGATGGGGCCGTGAGCTGGAGCTCTGTGGATACGGTCTACTCGGCCGGCATCGTGTTCGATCCGACGCGGCGAGGGCGTGTCTATCTCAGCAGCGACGCGTCCCTTCAGGGAAGCGGCAACGGCGGAAAGACGTGGACGAAATTCAGTTACGGACTCGGTCGCACTCATGGTGAGCTCCTCGTGGCAGGCGCGGATGGAACGCTCTACACAGGAGGTATCAACGGCGGAGTGTCCGTTCTCCAGTTCGGGCGCCGCGAGTCGGTAAAGCGGTAGCACCGTCGCCTCGATGACGAAGCGGCCATCACGAGGTACCCGGTCACGGCGCATGAATAGTCCGGGTGCCGAAGGCAGATGAGGGGGTTATTTCGCCGCGCGTCTTCTCGTCGTCACGGTCTGCGACGACTTCCACGCGCGCAGCAACGCGCGCAGCGCCTCCGGCGAATTCGTTGGCGGAGCCACACCTGTCTGATCCTTCGAGTTGATGCCGTGGCACGACGCGCAAACGCGTACCTCCCCCGGTTGGAAGGTCAGCCAGTAGCGCTCGCGGATCACCGGCGTGCCGTTCGGATCCGTGAGCTGCCAACTCATCGCGCGATGCGCGGGCACCAGCGCAGCAAACGAGCCATCGCTCGCGATCTGCACGGACGACGGCGACGCGTCGTGCATCGAGCGCGCGAGGATGCGGCGTCCCTCGCGCGGCGATTTCGTTCCGCCGAGTCCGCGCACCTGATCGCCCTGGAAGAGTTGCAGGTGCGAGACGTCGAACGTCTTGCTGTTTCCCACGATGCGCTGCGTCGAGGTTCCCGCAACGCGCAGGTTGTACGGCTGCTGCTTGTCCGCCGCGTCGCGCGTGGTGACGTTGCGGCTCACGATGACTGCGAGGTTGCGTGCCGCGAGGTTCGCGCGGAACGCTGCCGGGTCGACGTTCTCATCGCGGAAGATCTTCGCCTCCGGCTCGTCGAGCGGCGTCGTGCGTCGCGTTGGCTTCGTGCGTGCGCGCACTTCCACAGGATTGAGCTCCCACATCTCGCCGTTATAGGTCACGAGCGCGTCCGGATCGTAGTATGAGACGTTCGCCTGAATGCCGGATGTGAGCAGCTCGCCCGGAACGTACGTGCCGTTCTGCGCGGTCATCGTGCGAATCCGAAATGCGTAGCGCGACTTCGGCGTCTGCCGTGATCCTTCGTTCGAATCTTCGCGCAGCTCGCTCGCATGCACAGCGAGCAGCGTCCCATCGGCGAGCGGCAGCGGATCGCGATAGTGACCCGAAGCATCCGCCGGTGCCGTCCCTTCCGGAATGTCGCGCGTCGAGCGCGGCGTGATGTACGTGATTGCGATCTTGTCCGCCGTGCGCGAAGGCTCCGCCGCGAAGCTCACGATCTGCCCCGACGCATGCGTGCGGAACTCGGGCGCGTCGACCGCGTAGTACGTTCCCGGCTGCGAAGGCGACTCGTGGATCTGAAAGAGATTCTCGACTTCATTCTGATTCGCGCGAGTCACACTCGCGCCGTAGAACTCGACGAGGCCTGCATCGTTCATGCTGCGATCGAAGTAGTTGAACAGCTCGTGCCGCCCGATGTGATTGATCGTCTCCTCGGACGTCCCATCCTCGTTCATCTCCCATGGGAAGAACTGATTGATGTCGTTGCCCTGCAGATCCGTCCCGGCGAGCAGATCGGTACGGCTGGTGCGCGGCTCGGGAAACACTTCGACGCGCTGCTCGAGCCGCGCGGCATTCGCAGATTCATCCGCGTAGTCGAACGTGCCGTAGTCTCCTCCCTCGATTGCGTCGGCGTCGGCCTGCTGATCGCGCTGCAGATGATCCCAGCGGGTGAAGATCACGCGTCCGAAGCTGTCGATCGACGGCGTGAAGAGCCCCGAGGGGGTGTGATTGAGGATCTTCAGATCACCGCTGGTGGGGTCGAGGC
>CAZKID010000298.1:0-2828 GCA_964552405.1 uncultured Thermoanaerobaculia bacterium | reverse complement strand
GCCTCGAGGGAAAAGTCGCGCTGGTCACCGGCGCCGGGTCGGGCATCGGGCGCGCCATCTCGATCGGCCTGGCGCAGGCCGGGGCGCACGTCGCCGGGACCGAGCTGCCCGACAAGCTCGACACCGCCCGCGAGACGGCCCGCGAGGTGGAGAACGCGGGGCGGCGCGGGCTCGCGGTGGCGCCCGACGTCCCGAAGCTGCCGATGCACGGCTGGAAGAGCCCCTAGGGGGTGTGAGTGAGGAGCTTCAGATCACCGCTGGTGGGGTCGAGGCGCCAGAGGCCGGTGACAATCGGCGCCTCTTCGTATTCGTCGAGTTGCGGATAGAGATGCCGCTCGCCATTGCGCGGACGGTCCGAGGTGAAGAGGATCCGCTCGTCTGTTCCGTAGATCGGAGAGACGTTGTTGAAATTCGCAGGTTGATTCGCGATCTTGCGAATGACGGGCGTGTCGTTCTTCCCGAGGCCGGTGATTTCGTAGATTTGCCAGTAGTAACTTTCCCAGACGTACTGCTGGGTGGGAGCGCCGATCACCATGCTGAAGAGCGCTTTCGTTCCGCTCCAGTGAACCGAGGGCTCGCGGACTGCGATCGAGGCCGCGCCCTGCATGCCGCTGTTTCCGTAGCCGGCGGCGCGTGTGAGGTTCTTCGTCGTGCCGTCCGGATAGCGAATCCAGAGATCGCCGCCGCGCGGAGCCTCGGCCACCGCGCCCTGCTGATTGCCGAAGGAGGATGCGACCGTCGTGAAGTCGGCGGGGACGGGTACCTGCGTGACGAAGAGGATCGGATTCGCCAGAGTGGCGGCCAGAATCAAAGCTTTCATTGATCGTTCCACCTTCGCACCCAGATCCCGGCTCTCGCGTGCGCCCCGTCACAGAAATGGCCCCCTTTCCTCCTCTTTGTCGCCTTCTCAGTTGTGGGGCAAATCACACGGAGATGTTCGCCGTTCGGCAATAAAATAACAGCGGGATTTCCGAACAACTCAAGGGCCTGGAGGTTCGCGATGCGCGAACAACACCGCCGTATTCTCAGTTTCGCTCTGGCGATGCTTGCGACGATCGTCTGCCTTTCGCGGAGCGTCGAAGCCTCAACCGCATATACGGCGGTCTCCAGCGGCGCCTGGAGCAGCTCATCGACGTGGACGCCACCCGGCGTTCCAGGCAGCGCCCCAGGTGACACGGCGAACATCCCCGCGACGTTCACCGTCACGATGGACTATGCGATGCCGAGCGCTCTGTCGGGCTTCACGAACAACGGCACGA
Source organism: uncultured Thermoanaerobaculia bacterium (assembly GCA_964552405.1). GTDB lineage: Bacteria > Acidobacteriota > Thermoanaerobaculia > Gp7-AA8 > Gp7-AA8 > JAJPHC01. Next base: position 1,569 of record CAZKID010000298.1, on the reverse strand, counting down.
TCAACTTCCTCGCCGGTACGCTGCGTCTCGGCAACGGCACGAATACCAACAACACCTCGATCACGATGAACTCCGGCGCGCTGGTGCTGAGCGGCACGCTCACGCTTGCAGCTCCGGCGCAGTTCGTTGTCTCCAACTCGTCGGTCAGCGGCGGCGGCACGGTCGATGTGCAACCGTCCGCGGGAATGACCATCGGCGCGAACTTCACGCTGGATAGCGTCTTGATCGATAACGCCGGAACCATCGTCTACAACGGAAGCTCCGGTGTGTTGACGATGAACAGTTCCGCGATCATCAACACGAAGAGCGGTGGAGTCTTCGATCTGCAGCACAACGGAGGCTTTACCTACTCTTCGGGCGGTCAGCCCGAGGTGGATGTTGCATCGGGTGGGACGCTGAAGAAGACGACCACCACGGGCACGACCTCATTCGGTAACGTGAAGCTGGTCAATGCGGGGACCGTCAGCGCGCTGCTCGGTACGATCCAGATTCCGTTCGGTGCGAGCACGGGCACTTTCCAGGCGACGCTGCCGGCAACCATCGATTTTTCGAGTTCGACGCATACGCTCAATGGCGCGTCGATCGGTGGCGATGGCGTGCGGTTGAATGGCGGTGCGCTCAACGGCACGGGCCTCACGATCAATGGCGGCGCGACGCTTACCTGGTCATCGGGCTCGATGAGCGGCGGCACGACTACCATTGCTGCGCTGGGGACACTCGCAATCACAGGCCCCGTGACCGTCGATGGACGAACCATTACGAACAACGGCACGACGATCCTCAACAATGGCGGCGCCGATTTTCAGTTCGCGAATAGCGCCGTCTTCAACAACAACGGCGTGTTCGAGGATCAGAACACAGTCAGCGGCCGCATCGTCTATGCCTACGGAACTGGTCTCTGTGCGTTCAACAATACGGGAACCTTCAAGAAGACGGCCGGAGCCGCAGCCGCGTTCTCGAATCAGGGCGGCGGCAACATGCTGTTCAACAACGATGGCACCGTTGATGCGCAGCTCGGTACGATCAATGTCGGCTACGGAACCAGTACAGGACTCTTCACGGTTACCGGCTCCGGATTCGTTCAGTTCGTCGCTCCTCACACGATGAACGGCGCGACGGTCGGAGGAAGCGGCGGCGTGCGCCTCGTCAATGGCGGCACACTTCAGGGACCGAGCTTCATCATCCCCAGTGGTGCAGTCTTCAGTTGGAACGACGGCACGATGGCTGGTGCCAGCACCGATCTGACGACGATCAATGCCGGTGGCACGCTGAGCATCATCGGACTCGCGACCCTGAATGGACGGACGATCAACAACAATGGAACGACCATTCTGAACAACGCCGGCGCTGACTTTCAGTTCGCCAATAGCGCCGTCTTCAACAACAACAGCATTTTCGATGATCGGAACACCGTCGATGGCCGGATCGTCTATTCCTCGGGTACCGGTCTCTGTGCGTTCAACAACATAGGCACCTTCAAGAAGACGGCCGGCTCGGCAGCCGCATTCTCGAACCAGGGTGGCGGCAACATGCTGTTCGACAACAACGGCATCGTCAACGCGCAGACCG
>CAZKID010000297.1:0-6772 GCA_964552405.1 uncultured Thermoanaerobaculia bacterium | reverse complement strand
AACTGGCAACTCTCGAACGGAGCACAGTACGTCTGGCCGGATGCGGTCAGTGCCTATGTCGACCTCTCCTCGAGCATTGAGCGCTGCGCGACGGCCAGGGCACTCATGACTGCCGGCGCATACCAGCTCGAGGTTGCGCCGTCAGGAACGGCGGAGGTGCGCCTCGACACCGCGCTCCTCGCGCAGCGAACGAAGGAAGGCGAGGCCGTCATCGGAAGCGGATTGAAGATTCCGCTCGTAGTACCGCAAGGAGAGCACTGGCTGGCCGTGACGACGTGCCGCTCGAAAAAGGGGATGGGCTTTTTTGCGCTGAAGCGGTGAGACGAAGATCTCAGAAGGGCCAGAGGGTCCTACCTCCCCGCCTTCGCGATCATCGGTGCAAAAAAACTCTCGTACCACTCCGGAGCCTTTCCCTTCATGTGCGCCAGGTAGTCGCTCGCGACCTGTTCGAGATTTCCGGACAGGCTCGGGTTCTTTTGCACGATGCGCAATTCGGGAATCAGCAGCTTGATCTTTTCCCAGACGAAGAGCATCTCCAGATTCGATTGAAAAAAGAGCTCCGCGTTGAGCACTCCGCTCGCGACGAATGAGGCAACCATCTCCCAGTACGTCACGACCATCCGATAGGAAGCGTTCTCTTCACTGCCGGGAGGGCAAATCTTCAGCCACTCTTCGCGTGACTGAAATTGCGGCGCGCCACCAAACCATTTGCGCGCTTCGCGCATTCGCGGCTCACGCCGCATGTCGTAGAGTTTCAGAATGAGATTTGCGTCGTCGTACGTCGATTGACTCTTCATGCAAGGCGAACTGTATCGCGGATGACCCTAGCATCGGGGGGAAGAGTCATGCGGGACGCGGTGTTGTGCGGCGTGGTGCAGCTACTGGTTGCTCATCCCGGTCACGAGCTCCTGCTCCAGGGTTGGATTTCTCGTTCGAAGCCCGTCGTCCATGTTCTGACCGACGGCTCCGGCTACGCCTCCGCCTCGCGTCTGGATGCGACGGCGCAGTATCTGCGACAGACCGGCGCGCGACCCGGTTCCATCTTCGGCCGCCTTTCGGATCGCGAGGCTTACGCCATGATTCGAGAGCGCAACGCTGCATTACTGCTCACGCTGGTTGACGAGCTCGCGGCGGAATTGTCGGGACAGCAGGTCGCGATGATCGTTCATGACGCTGCGGAAGGCTACAACCCGGTTCATGATCTTTGCCGGATGATTGCCGGAGCGGCGATCAGTATCGCGGGCGTGGAGACGAAGCAGTACGAATTCGACGTGGTGGGCGCGCCTCGTTTGTCGGACGCGGAAATCATCATTGAGCTCGATGCAGCGGAGTTCGGCGCGAAGCTCGCACGCGCCCGTGCCCAAATCGCGATCCTGGCGGATGTCGATCCTCTACTCGAACGGCACGGTGAGGAGACGTACCGGCTCGAGGCACTGCGGCGTGTCGTCGACTGGACGGCGGACACGGATGATGGACTGCCGTTGTATGAGCAGCTGGGCGCAGAGCGTGTTGCCGCGGGGCGGTACGATGCGGTGATTCGGCGCGACGAGCACATGCTCCCGCTCCGCGACGCGCTGCGTGCCGAAGTGGAAAAGCGCACATGCGCGTTCTGATCGCCGGCCAGTCGCTCTGCGAGATCGGCGGCGTGCAGAACTACGAGCGCGATCTCGCGGCGTGGCTGCTGTCGCGCGGGTTTGCGCCAGTCGTCTATGCGACGGAGCTGGGAGAGGCAGCGAGCAAGATGCATGCGCTGACGATTCCGGTCACCGATGATCTCGCAACGATCACCGCACCGATCGACATCATTCACGGCGACAGCGCGGTCGAGACTGTCGCTGCACTCCTTCGTTTTCCCGATGCGCCCGCGGTCTTCGTCTGCCACGGCTGGGAGTCGATCAGCGCGCTCACGCCGCGGTTCCCGAGGATTCTCCGCTACGTCGCCGTCGATGACACTTGTGCCGAACGGCTGATCACGCGCGATGGCATCGCGCCGGAGCAGGTGTCGGTGCTGCTCAACACGGTCGATGTCGAAGTGTTCCGTCAGCGCGACGCGCTTCCGGTGAAACCAGGACGAGCGCTGGTCTTTGGCAATCTCGCGCACGAGCTCACGTTCCTGTCGCCGATCCGCGAGGCTTGCCGGCGCGCATCGATCGAGCTCGATGTCGCCGGAGCTGCCGCCGGTTCTGCAGCGGAACGTCCGGAGTCACTGCTTGGCTCTTACGACGTCGTATTCGCGAAGGCGAAGTGCGCGATGGAAGCGATGGCGTGCGGAGCGGCAGTCGTCCTCTGTGGTGATTCAGGCCTGGGAGGAATGGTGCGCAGCGAGGACTTCGATCGTCTGCGCCGCCTGAACTTCGGCATCCGCACGCTTCGGCAGCCGCTGACTGCGGAATTGGTCGAGGCGGAGCTCGCACGGTACGACGCGAGCGACGCGCGCGCGGTCTCTGATCGCATGCGCGAGAGTGCGGCGGCGAATGATCTCCATGCAGCGTTGCTGGCAACGTACGAGGCAGTGATCGAAGGTCATGCGGGTCAGGTGCGGGACTGGGCCGCGGAGAGCCGCGCCGCATCGGCGTTTCTTCACGATGTGGCCGTGCAGGAGCGGTATCGTCAACGAACGATGTGGACGATGGCGAAAGCGTCGCAGCGTGTGCTGCGAATGCCGGGTGTGGGCCCCGTCGCGCAGCGCGCACTACGCTGGCTGACCCGCCGCAGGTAACGCTTCATCAAGCGACGCGAATCGTGTCGACGATCGCCTCGACCTCTTGCGGGAATCGGATGTTGGCGTTGATGAACGGAGTCAGATGCCAGCAGAACTCGCACTGCACGAGGTTGTTGGCCTCGCGCACTTCTTCGAGCGCGTCGATGAATGCTTCGATGCTGCGGAAGGTGACGGGTGATTCGAACCAGTGTGAGCAGTGGTTGCAGCGGACTTCAAGCCTGTCAGTCTGCATGTTGGATCTCCGGAAGCGGCGAGTCGCCGCCCTGGGTTGCCTCGGCCGAGCGCTGCGCAAAGAGCACGAAGCAGCGTTTGCCGAATGCCGCCGTCGCGACAGCCTTGTCGCCGGGCAGACGGTTCGGGGACCCCACAGGAGTCCCGCCATTGACGAACAAGAACTCGAGAATCGCCGCCGTCGCATCCTCGGCCTCGAGCCGATGCGCTACGAGATCGTACTCGCGGGCGCTGTGACCATCGGCGTCGGTAATGAACGTGCGCTCGAGAACGTAAAGCATTCGTAGCAAACGCATGCAAACTTCCCGCCGTACACTGAGCAGATGATGCGTTTTTTAACTGCACTCGCTTGTGCCGTAACGCTTTACGCGCAGACACCTTCTGAGGTCGGGAAGCCCCTTCCGTCATGGACGCGCGGCACGTTCGACATTCATCAGATCAGCACCGGCCGTGGGAACGCCGCATTTCTACGCTTCCCGGACGGCACGGCGATGCTCATCGATGCCGGCGCTGCAGCGAATGGTGAGGAGATGGCGTACACCGAGCCGCGTCCCAACGCGACGCAGACAACGGGCTCGTGGATTGCGCGCTACATCACGAATGCCATGGCGCCGGAAACTCCTCGCCTCGATTACGCGCTCGTCACGCACTTCCATGCTGATCACATGGGAGGTGTCACGAAGGCTTCGGCCTCATCGAAGAGCGGCGCGTATAGGCTCACCGGCATCACGGAAGTCGGCGATCGCATTCCGATCGGAACGCTGATTGATCGCGGCACGGCCTATCTCCCGCCGCCCGACGATATGACGATGAAGAACTATCGCGCGTTCATCGCGGAGCAGAGCGCGATGAAGCATGAGGTGATCGCGGTGGGGCGCAGCGATCAAATCGTGATGCGCCGCGATGCGAAGGCATATCCGTCGTTCGAAGTCCGCAACGTCGCGGCGAATGGAGTCGTCTGGATCGGCAGGGGCGACGAGACGAAAACGATCTTCCCTCCGCTCGAGTCGATTGCCATCGCTGAAGACAAGCCGAACGAGAACATGTGCAGCATTGGCCTTCGATTTCGTTACGGCGCGTTCAGCTACTTCACGGGCGGCGACATGCCGGGAATTCCTGATGCCGGTGCGCCGGAGTGGCATTCGGTCGAGAGGGAAGTCGCGAAGGCGATCGGACCGACCGACGTACATGTCGTGAATCATCACGGCTCGATCGATCCCGCGAGTGCGTTCTTCCTCGCGACGCTTCGTTCGCCGGTGATGATTCTGCCCGCGTGGTCGGCGACGCATCCGTCACAGGACTCGCTCAAACGAATGCTGACGCAGCGCCTTTATCCCGGGCCGCACGACGTATTTGCGGTGACGATGCGCGAGCCGGCAAAGGCGAGCATCGGTTCGCGTGTCGAGCAGATGAAGGCGACGCACGGCCACATCGTCGTGCGCGTCGAGCCGGGCGGCGGCCGCTATCGCGTGTACGTGCTCGATGACATGACGGAGGACGCGAACGTGGTGGCGGTGTTCGGACCCTACACTTCGTGAGGGACTCAGGGTGGGCGCTGTTCCAGCATCCAGATGTCGCCTTCGCCCGGCCGCGCCGCGTAGTAGACCCACTGGCTGCGAGTGTCGGGGAGAAAGCGGAACGCCGGATCGATGCCCGGCAGCCTTCCGATGGGACGCACGATCTTCGTATCCGCGTCGGCGAGGAATTGACGCTCGAGTCCGAAGAGCAGCGTGCGGCTGTCGCCCAGCCACTGCGGATAGGCGCCGGTCTCCGAGATCGTGTCGAACCGTCCGGTGTCGAACGAGTACGTTGCGATGCCGTTCATCGAGCCGTCGGGGCGTACGATCGTGCCCGCGAGCCGCCGTCCATCGCGCGACCATGAGTTCACGTAGAACTTCCCAACCGAGCGTTGCACCTCGGGCAACAGGACGGGCTGCACGGGAAGCGTTCCCGTGACATCGAAGATCGCGACGCGGAACGTGCTCGTCTCGTAGGCGACGACCTTCTTGCCGTCCGGCGACCAGCGCGGCTCGATGTAGCCATCCTTTCCCGGCGCTGAAATCTGTTCGAGCCCGCTGCCGTCAGGACGAATCCACCAGATCTCGTAGTGGCCGCCGCGATCGGAGAAGAACGCGATGCGCGAGCCGTCGGGCGACCAGCGCGGCAGGCGATCCTTGAACTTGTCGTTCGTCAGTTGACGCGTGATGCCGCCGCCGATGGCCGCGATGAAGAGGTCCTCCTGCTGGCCGTAGGAGTTGGTCACGAGCGTCGTGCCATCGGGAGCGATGTCGCCGTTGTAGATCGCACGCGTTCCGCCGATGACCGGTTGCGGAGCGCCTTTCAGCGTTCCGGAAATCGGATCGAGTGCGACACGCATCAGGCGTGCGCCGTCGGTGAAGGATGCGAAGATGAGCCGCCGTCCATCGCGCGACACGCGCGGGGCGATGTGCGACTGAGGAGACGTCGTGATCGCAACGGGATCGCCCGCGGGTTTGCCGTCCTGATCGAGCACGATGCGCCAGAGATTCGTGCTGCCGCCGCGATCGCTCGCGAAATAGATCGACTTGCTGTCGGCTGACCAGGCCGGACTCCAGTTCATGAAGGGATCGTCGTTCAATGCGATCGGCGTTCCGCCCTTCGCTGGAATCGTGAAGAGAATGCGCTTCGAGCCCGGACGCTGCACGGCCCAGTAGACGATGTGCGTTCCATCGGGCGACCACGCCGGCTGCACGGCGTCGCCATCGCTCAGCTTCTTCGTCGCGCCCGATGCGACATCGACTGTCCAGAGCTGGCTCACCGACATCCGCGCGAGCGGCGACTGAATGTCTTCGCTCGCGAAGACGAGAATCGTGCCGTCGGGCGACCAGGAGGGATTGAAGCCGAAGTGCGTGAGGCGGCGCACTGACTCGCCTGTCACGCCCATCACGAAGAGCCCGCCCCCGTCACGCTCCGAACGGAATGCGACCTGTTGTCCGTCGGGCGAGATCGCCGGCTCGTCGTCGTCATCGAGTGAGTCGCGTGTGAGGTTGATCGGATTCCCGCCGGCGACGCGCTGAAAGAAGAGGTCGCGATTGCCGGTGCGATCGCTCGTGAACACGAACGATAACCCATCGGGCGCGAGACTCGGGTTCGTCTCCGCACCCGCGTCGAACGTCATCTGCCGCAGCGTCCATGTCTGGGGTCGTGGAGATTCCCGGCGCATGAACAACGCGATTGCGAATCCGGCGAGAAGGAGGGCGATGCCCGTGATCACAGAACGGATCGTGCGGCGGCTCACGCGCTGCAATCCGCGCGGCGGCGCGACTTCCTGCGTCCCGGTTATCGAGCCGATTTGCGCGAGCGCGAAACCGAGATCGCGCGCGGATTGAAAGCGTTCCTCCGCGTTTTTCCCCAACGCCCGGCCGAACCAGAGGCCACCCAGGGATCGGGTACCTTCCGTCGACGATCAGGTCGCAAGTGTTGCCGGAACGTCTGAGGCCCGCGGCTCCAGGCGAAGCGGCGAGGACCGTGGCACGGCCCCAAGCGGACGGCATCGACCAGGTGGGGGGAGCGGGCGATGCGCTCCGCGACTGCCGAAACCTCGGGGCATTTTGCGTCGCGTTCCTGAAGGGCGCGCATGCCCAGTTCCGCATAGGAGTTCCCCATGCCAGCGGAGGGTAATGCCAACCGCGAGTTGCGGCTGGCCGATCAGGTGGCCGTTGTGACCGGCGCGACCAGTGGCCTCGGCGAGGTGATTGCGAGGCGGTTCGCGGCAGAGGGTGCTGCGGTGATCCTGAACGGCCGCCGGGGCGCCCTCGGTGAGGGCATCGTCTCCCAGCT
>CAZKID010000296.1:0-6802 GCA_964552405.1 uncultured Thermoanaerobaculia bacterium | reverse complement strand
TTTCTTGGAGGCTTACTGCGCGCAACGTTTAACGCTAAATGGCATGCGTATAGGCGGCATGCCGGATGATCTTCCCGCCGGCTGGCTCGATGATGTCGAAGCATTCGTCGACAAGTTCGACAGCGCCATCGATGAGTACGAGTCGCTCCTGACGAACAATCGCATCTGGAAGCGCCGCACCGTCGGCATCGGTGTGATCTCGCCGGAAGAGGCGATCGAGTGGGGAGTCACCGGGCCTCCGCTGCGCGGGTCGGGTGTGAACTGGGATCTGCGCAAGGCACTGCCGTACGAGTGCTACAACGAGCTCGATTTCGAAGTGCCGCTCGGCGTCAACGGCGACACGTACGATCGCTATCTCTGCCGTATGGCGGAGATGCGCCAGTCGAATCGCATCCTCAAGCAGTGCATCCCGATGATCAAAGCCACGCCTGCCGGAGATATCAAGGCGAAGATGTCGCGTGTGGTTCGTCCTCCGGAAGGCGAGGTCTATCACTCGATCGAATCGCCGAAAGGTGAGCTCGGCTACTACATCATCGCGGATGGAAAATCGACCAACGCGTATCGCTGCCACGTCCGGCCGCCGAGCTTCGTGAATCTGCAGGCTCTGCCGGCAATGGCGAAAGGCCACCTGATCTCGGATCTCGTGGCGCTCATCGGAACGATCGACATCGTCCTGGGAGAGGTGGATCGATGAAATCGAAATTGAAAATTGGGAAATTGAAAATTGAAAATTGGGAGACGCAGCAATTTTCAATTTTCAATTTTCAATTTTCAATTCAGGTAGCGCCGGAGGGAACGCGATGACTCAAGCGCTGCTGATGCGCTACCTGCTCTGGCCGCTGGTCAAGTTCCTCGGCGCCTTCATCGTGGTGCAGGCCATCGTCGCCGGAATGAACTGGGTCGAGCGCAGACTCCTCGGACTCATTCAGGCGCGGCTTGGTCCGAACCGCGTCGGCTGGCATGGACTGCTGCAGATCGTCGCCGACCCCATCAAGTTCCTCCTCAAAGAAGACATCGTTCCTTCCAGCTCCGAGAAGGTCGCCTACTTTCTCGGCCCGATGCTCCCGCTGATCCCCACGTTCATGGTGTATTGCCTGATTCCGTTCGGGCCGCCGCCGATGTTTCTCGCAGCGCGCGTGAACGTCGCGCTGCTCCTGGTGCTCGCACTTACGTCGACGGGCGTGTACGGAATCATCCTTGGCGGCTGGGCCTCGAACAACAAGTTCTCTCTCCTTGGCCGACTTCGCTCCGCCGCGCCGATGGTCTCGTACGAAGTGCCGTTTGGTTTGTCGATCGTCGGCGTGCTGATGATCTGCAGCAGCCTCGATCTCGTGCGCATCGTCTACTATCAGGCGAACAACGTCTGGAACCTCTTCCCGCAGATCGTCGCGGCTTTCATCTTCTTCGTGTCGATGAATGCGGAGAACAACCGCACGCCCTTCGATCTCCCGGAAGCGGAGTCGGAACTGGTAGCCGGCTATCACACTGAGTATTCGGCGATGAAGTTCGCGTTCTTCATGCTCGCCGAATACTCGGCGATGATCGTCAACTCCTGCCTCGTCACGATCCTCTTCCTCGGCGGCTGGACGATGGCGATCGACGGCAAGGGACTGACGACGGCCACGCTGGTCGGGATGGGGATGTTTGGTGCGGTCCTCGGGCTCGCGATCTTCCTGACGAAGATGATGTTCTTCATGTTCGTCTACATCTGGTTCCGCGCGACGTTCCCCCGCTTCCGCTTCGATCAGCTGATGGATCTCGGCTGGAAGTGGCTGATCCCGCTCGCGCTGGGGAACATCGTGGTCACCGGCATCTTCATCCTCATCGAACAAGAGCGCGCGATGTATTGGATCGGGCTCGTAACGCTGGGCGCGATCGGATTTCACATTTTCCGCAAGCCGGTTCCGGCCGTGAAGGCGAAGACCGCGCACGAGGTGGCTCATGCGAGTTGAGCATCCGAAGCCGCGGTGGACGGATCGCTTTCTCCTTCTCGATCTCTTCGAGGGACTCAAGACGACGCTCTATGAGCTGTTCCAGCCGAAGGTCACGATTCGGTATCCGGAAGAGCGCCTCGAACCGGCGGATCGGTTTCGAGGGATGTTCAAGTTCAGCTACGACCGCTGCATCGCGTGCAAGCTCTGCGCGCAGGCCTGTCCAATCGACATCATCTACATCGACGTTCACGATGAACAGCGCGAAGTCGATGGAAAGATGAAGAAGCTGAAGGTGCTCGATCGCTACGACATCGACGTGAAGCGCTGCATGTTCTGCGCGCTTTGCGAGGAGGCGTGTCCGACGAAGCCGAAGTCGATCTGGCTCACGACGAAGACGTACGAGCTCGCGTCATACGATCGCAACGATCTCTACTTCAACATGCAGGAGCTCGAGTACTGGGACGAGCGTCCGGTGTACACGGGCCTGCCGGAAGAGGATGTGGCTCCGCGGATCGAAGGAGGCCACGAGTGACGCCAGCCTTTGCGGTGTTCCTGATCGTCGGAACCATTGCCGTGGCGTCGTCGATCCTCGTGATCTCGATGCGCAATCCGGTGCACTCCGCGCTGTTCCTGCTGCTCACGTTTCTCTGCGTCGCGGTGTTGTTCGTGATGAAGGGAGCGGAGTTCGTCGCCGCCGTCCAGGTGCTCGTCTACGCGGGCGGCATCATGGTCTTGTTTCTGTTCGTGGTCATGCTGATCAACGTGCGGCATCTGCCCGACGAGAAGGTGTTGTCGAATTTCTGGAAGGGCGGGTTTGCGGTTGGACTCGGTGTGTTCATTCTGCTGGCGACGATCGTTCGTCCCGGCGTGTATCACGACGAGCATGCGGACAAGTCGCGGCTGGGGCTCGTGAACGAGCGGATCTGGACGGAGTCACACAAGAATCCAGGCACGTACACCTATCGCCGCATCCATCGCACGAATGCGAATTCCGAAGCGGTCGGCATGGCGCTCTACACCGACTACCTCGTCCCCTTCGAAGTTGCATCGCTGTTTCTGCTCGTGGCGATGATCGGCGCGATCGTCATCGGCAAGCGCGAGCTCTCCGCGATCGAAGAAGAATCCGCGCAGCAGTTCATCCTCGATCGCGTCGAGACCGAGAAGGAAGTGAAGGAGGCCATGAGTGCTTGATACGGCTCCAAGCACCGATGCCTATCTGATGCTGTCGGGGACGCTCTTCGCGGTTGGACTCATCGGCGTCGTCATCCGGCGGAACATGATCACTGTGCTCATGGCGATCGAGCTGATGCTGAACGCGGTCAACATCAACCTCGTCGCATTCAGTCATCGCGTGGCGTCGCTCGAAGGACAGGTCTTCACGATCTTCGTCATCACGGTCGCGGCAGGCGAGGCCGCGGTGGGACTCGCGATCATCATTCAGTTGTACCGGTTGAAGAGCACGATCAATGTCGACGAAGCGAGGACGCTGAATGGCTAGCGCAAAGGTCATGCTGAGCGCAGCGAAGCATCAACCAAGGCGCCGCGAAACTGTTGCGGTCAGCCTGAATCGTTGGGCTTCGTTGCAGGTTGGTCCCGGCGCCTTTGTTGACGCTTCGCTACGCTCAGCGTGGACTCGGGAGCGAATCAATGGCTAGCGCGCTGCTGCTGATCGTCCTGCTTCCCGCACTCGGCGCGCTGATTAACGGCTCCCGCTCCTTCGCGAATCCGCTCACCCCGAAGAATCGCACGATCACGAATGTCGTCGCGTTGGCGACGACGGGTCTGTCTGCACTCATCGCCGCGTGGGTCGTATTCACCTATGCGAGTGGCAACACACACGAAGCGTTCGCGCACACCTACTACAACTGGGTCCCCGCGGGCATGGGCCACGTCGGCAACGCAATCGCCGACTTCGGCGTCGACTTCGCGTTCCGCGTCGACACCCTCTCCTGCACGATGCTGATGATCGTGACATGGATCGGCTTTCTGATCCACATCTACGCGACCGGCTACATGTCGCACGAGAAGGGCTACACGCGCTTCTTCACGTACCTCAATCTCTTCATGTTCATGATGCTGCTGCTCGTGCTCGGCGCGAACTACGGCGTCATGTTCGTCGGCTGGGAAGGCGTCGGCCTCTGCTCGTACCTGCTGATCGGCTTCTACTACGACAAGAACTTCGCGGCCGACGCGGGTAAGAAAGCATTCATCACGAATCGCATCGGCGACTTCGGCTTCGTCCTCGGGCTCTTCCTGATCTTCAACACGTTCGGTTCCGCGGACTACGGCAAGGTGTTCGCGCTCGTCAGCGCGAATCCGAATGCGTACGCGGGAATCGCGACCACGATCTGCCTCCTGCTCTTCGTGGGCGCGTGCGGCAAGTCGGCGCAGATTCCGCTGTATGTCTGGCTGCCGGATGCGATGGCCGGACCGACTCCTGTCTCCGCACTCATCCACGCCGCCACGATGGTGACCGCGGGCGTCTACATGGTGGTCCGCTCGAATCCTCTGTTCCGCTTGTCGCCGACGGCGATGGGCGTCGTCGCGCTGGTTGGGGCATTGACTGCGATCTTCGCGGCGACGATCGGCATCGCACAGAACGACATCAAGAAAGTTCTCGCGTATTCGACGGTCTCGCAGCTCGGCTACATGTTCCTCGCGGCTGGTGTCGGCGCATACACCGCGGCGATCTTCCACGTGATGACGCACGCGTTCTTCAAGGCATGTCTTTTCCTCGGCGCCGGATCCGTGATTCACGGATGCGGCGGCGAACAGGACATGCGGAAGATGGGCGGGCTCAAGAAGTTCATGCCCGCGACACACAAGACGATGCTGATCGCGTGTGTCGCGATCGCAGGCATCCCTCCGCTCGCAGGCTTCTTTTCGAAGGATGAGATTCTCGCCGGCGCGTTCGTGCATGCGAAGGGACTCTGGATCATCGGACTGATCACTGCGGGCATCACGGCGTTCTACATGTTCCGCCTCTATTACATGACGTTCGAAGGCGAGTACCGCGGCGCGCATGTGGAGGGCATCGAGACCTCAGAGCCAGAGCACGGCGGACACAATCTGATTCCGGATCAGCGTCACCTCGATCAGGGTGATGAGCATTCAGACAAGGCCCATGGTCATCACGTGCATTCGCATGATCCACACGAGTCACCGGTCAGCATGACGGGCGTGTTGTGGGCGCTCGCGATTCTCGCGATCTTTGGCGGCATGTTTTTTGGTTGGCCTGTGATCTGGGGTGGACCGTCACCCACATTGTTCCAGCGTTGGCTGCTGTCAGCACTGCCCGCGCTCGGTGGTGAGCATTTCGAGTTCCCCGAGCCGACACACGGCGAAGAGTGGTTCCTCGTTCTATCGTCGATCGCCGTCGCAGTCTTCGGCATTCTGCAGGCTCGCCGCTACTACTTCACCGATACGAAGTTCGCGAAAGCAGAAGCGCTCGCATCGAAGTACTGGTTCGTGCATCGCTTGCTCGAAAACAAGTACTACGTCGACGAGCTCTACAACAAGTCAGTCATTCACGGCACGATCGTGCTCTCGGAAGTCCTCGCGTTCCTCGACAAATGGGTCATCGACGGCTTTGTCAATCTCGTGCGCCACATCACGGTGTTCCCGCTCGGTGAAGGCTCATCGCTGTTCGACAAGTATGTCGTCGATGGTCTCGTCAATGGTGTGGCGTGGACTGCGAAGCAAGGCTCGATCGCGCTGCGCCGAGCACAATCCGGATTCGTGCAGAACTACGCTCTTGTGATGGGCAGCGGCATCGTGCTGCTCGCAGTGGTCTACCTGTTCTTCAAGCCATAGGCGAAGGGGAGAAACGCTCCGATGGGCATTCTGAACATCGTTACTTACATCCCGGCGATCGGCGCCGTGCTGCTCCTCTTTTTCAAGAAGGACAATCCTGCAGCGATTCGAGTCACGGCCACTGCGATCGCCGTGATCGATTTCCTCGTCTCCCTCAAGCTCTGGTTCGATTTCGATTCGAGCAAGCTGTGGCAATTCCGCGAGACGTATGACTGGATCCCGTCTCTGCACGTGAAGTACGACTTCGGCATCGATGGCATCGCGCTGCTGTTGATCGTTCTCACGACATTCATGGGCATCATCGCGATCGTCTCGTCGTACTCGGCGATCAATCATCGCGAGAAGGAGTACTACATCCTTCTCCTCCTGCTGCAGACCGGCATGATCGGCACGTTCTGCGCGCTCGACTTCTTCCTCTTCTATCTCTTCTGGGAAATCATGCTCGTGCCGATGTACTTCATCATCGGCATCTGGGGCGGAGCGCGGAAGCTCTACGCCGCGATCAAGTTCTTCCTCTACACCCTCGCCGGATCGGTGCTCATGCTGCTCTCGATCCTCGGCCTCTACTTCTACAACACGGACGGCATCCCGTTCCTCAACATCAAGGGGCTTGGTAACGCTCCGACGTTCAGTGTGATCCATTTCCATGAGATCGGACATCTGATTCCGCACTCGCTGCAGTTCTGGCTCTTCCTTGGCTTCTTCTTCGGCTTCGCGATCAAGGTGCCGATGTTCCCGTTCCATACCTGGCTTCCCGACGCGCACACCGAGGCGCCGACGGCGGGGTCGATCATTCTGGCGGCGGTCCTGCTGAAGATGGGAACCTACGGCTTCGTGCGCGTCGCGCTGCCGATTCTTCCGCAGGCGACTTTGGACTGGCTGCCGTTCATCATCCGGATGTCGATCGTGGGCATCATCTACGGCGCGCTCGTGACGCTGGTGCAGAAGGACATGAAAAAGCTCATCGCTTACTCATCCGTCTCGCCCCTCGGCTTCGTGATGCTCGGAATGTTCGCTCTTAATCCGATGGTACTGAAGGGTCCGGGCATTCAGAT
>CAZKID010000295.1:425-6833 GCA_964552405.1 uncultured Thermoanaerobaculia bacterium | reverse complement strand
CTCAAAGGCCACATTGGTGAATCGATAGCGCTGATCGGGAGCGATGTCGGTGAAGTCATCGGACTCGGCAAGGAAACCGGCGTCAAGGTCACGCCCCAGCTCGAGGTAAAAGCGGATGTCGTCTGCCACTCCACAGGCTCGCGTCTCGCCGACGTTTCGGCCCAGCTCAAGATGCTGCTCGAGCGCGAGGCACACGTCGTCTCGACCTGCGAGGAGCTCTCGTTCCCTCTCGATGCTGACATCCGCGCGGACCTGCAACACACGGCACGCGCACACAACGTGACCCTCCTGGGCACAGGCGTGAATCCCGGCTTCGTCATGGACAAACTGCCGCTGACGGTCACCTCTGTCTGCCAGCGCGTCGACTCGATTCAGATCATCCGCATCCAGAACGCCTCGACGCGCCGCGAGCCGCTGCAACGAAAAGTTGGGGCCGGCATGAGCGTCGAGGAATTTCGCAGCGCCGTCGATGAGGGACGCATCAAGCACATGGGCCTCAAGGAATCGCTCATGATGGTCGGCAACGGCCTCGGCATCGACTTCGAGAGCGTGTCCGAGGAACGGATCGAGCCGATCGTGGCGGGACGGGAGATCGTCACGGAATATCTGCGCGTCGAACCGGGCCAGGTCGCGGGCGTGCACCAGACGATCGATGCTCGCGGAAAGATCAACGTGTCGCTCGAGCTGCGCATGTACGTCGGAGCCGAAGACATCGCCGCTGACCGCGTCATCGTCAAGGGCATCCCCGACGTCGAGATGGAGATCAAAGGCGGAGTCCACGGCGACCGCGCGACCGCGGCGATGGTCGTGAACTCGATCCCACGCGTCGTGAGCGCGAGGCCGGGACTGCTGACGATGGACGATATCCCGGTGAGCTACCGATGACAGACAGCAGGGAGCGGGCAGCAGACAGCAGGTTTTCATAGCCTGCTGTCTGCTGCCTGCTGTCTGCTGCCTGCTGCCTGCTGCCTGCTACCGCCGCCGCATCATCGCAGCAACCAGCGACACCACTCCAACGACGGCCCACAATGCGATCCACCCCACCGGCCACGACTTCATCCAGTTCCACATCGCGAGCGTGAGCGCCCAGAGGCCGTAAACGAGCGCGAACATCGTGCGGTGACGGCGGTCATCGTCGATACCTGCGGCGATCGAGCCGCCGAGGATCAGCAGTGGAAGGAAGCCGAGGACGATGTTGATGGCGGTGGTCATAGGTCTATGATTTCGTGATGCGCATTCTCGCTGCCGCTGCGCTTCTCCTGTCTCCCCTCGCCTTCGCGCAGAACGTTCCGTGTGAATCGATCGATGGAACGTATCGCGAATGCCGCGTCAGTTCGAGCGGGATCATAAGGCTGACCTATGAAATGAGCGATGCGCGCTGTTTCGAAGGCGTCACCTGGGGCACGAAAGAAGGCGGCGTCGTGTGGGTGACTCGCGGCTGCCGCGCAACGTTCATCGCCGATCGGGAGAAGAGCACGCTGCCGCCGGATCGCGTCGTCTGCGAGTCGGAGAATGGCGGGCGCACGGTTTGTCCGGCGAATACGCGAAATGGCATCCGCCTCGCGCGGCAGCTCAGCGTGAAGCCGTGCAATCCGGAAGTGACCTGGGGCTACGACAAGAGTCACGTCTGGGTAGACGAAGGTTGCCGCGCCGAATTCGTGCTCGGTCCGGAACGTGTGCAGGAGGTCCAACCTGCGCTTGAAGGTGCAATCACTTGTCAGTCGCTCGACGGCAATCGCGTCGAGTGCAAGGCCGACACGTCGGCCGGCGTACAACTCATTCGGACGTTTACGAGCGACAAGTGTTCTTTCGGCACCGATTGGGGCTATGACCGCAAGTCGATCTGGGTGGCGAACCTCTGCCGGGCCGCGTTCGCGGTGAAGCGCACGGGAGCCGCGCGCGCATTCTCGATCGTCTGCGAGTCGAGCAGCACACGCAGCAACTGCGCGGCGGACACGGCGTTCGGCGTCGCGCTCGTGCGGCAGCTCAGCGAGAAAGCGTGCGTGCTGGATCAGACGTGGGGCTTCGATGCGAACGGGGTGTGGGTGACCGGCGGCTGCAGCGCGCAGTTCGCATTGGGCGGCTATCGAATCGCGCTGGACGCGGTGCCGTCCGGTGCCCAGAAAGTGATTTGCGACTCGCTCGACGGAAAGAAGAACGTGTGCGCTGCCGACACCACGCGCGGCTTCGGTCTCGTTCGCCAGCTCGGTGACGTCGCGTGCGTGCTCAATCGCACCTGGGGTTATGACCGCGATGCGATCTGGGTCACCGATGGCTGTCATGCGGAGTTCGCGGTCGGGCACTGACGAACTCGGGCAGATGAGTTGCAGAACGGGGGGCGATGAATCCCTTCGCCGCAGTTCTGCTCTCGCTCTCCCTGTTCAACGATCCGGGCGCAAAGTCGCCGCGCATCATCGATCGCGGCTCGTGGTCCACCTTTCTCGACGGCGCGATGTTCGTGACCTCGGTGACGGAGACTGGTCCGGCAACGACGCGCAATGAAGTTTTTTCCACGAATTGGCTCGACACCGGTGCGGCGCGCAACATCGGCAGCCGCGGAGTCATCGCGTTTCGGGTCAAGGGATCGCTCGAACCGCTGACGATCCGGGACAGCGGCTACCCGCAACTGCTGCAGTACGTCTCCGCGGAGAACCGCGGCCCGCTCGTCGATTCCATGCGCGCGCACGACGCGCTGGGCGAGGCCTCCCTCGATGCGGGAGTGCGAGCCGGAGGGGCGATCGTGCACGTGATGCTGGCTCCGGTCGCGGAAGCGCCGCTCGGTCCGATTCCGTTCGAGCGGCGTGAGTCGTCCGTCGATTTCGCCGAGGCGCCGTTCACGTATGACGTGGCCGAGGGGTGGCGCCGGGTGCGGAGGCTCGTGGGTGCGGGCGTCGTGTCGGAGTCCTTTCGAATCGATGCCGCCAGGTTCGATCACGATTCGTGGTCGGCACGTGCCGTGATCGCACCGGCTTCTAACGTTTCATTGCAGCTATCCCGCGGGCGGCTCGGACACGGGCAGACGATCAGCAGCGCGTCGCTCTCCCTTTCGACGCAAACCCTCGCGGCAACCGCGCAGTGGATCGAGAACGGCGGCGCCTCCGGATACGGAGTCGAAACCGCGCTGCGCTTCGCGCGGAATACTCTCCTGGCCCGCGCAGAGTCGCAGCCGCTGCCCGAGCGGCGCACGCACGTCACGCTCGGATATCTCTTCGATTTCATCAAGCGCGAGAGCTGGCGGACCGGCGCCGGCGTGAATGTCGATTACCACTCCGACACGCATGCTCTTCGCGCGCGCTATGGGCACAAGCCGCAGAGCATCTACCTGTTCGTCCGCGCCCGTACGTCGTGAACGTTCGGTAACGCCGATTGCGCCGCGGAGCGCGTGATCTCATATTCGAAGCATGAGCTTCGCCGCAGTCATCCTCTTCTTCGCCGCGCAGAACATCGCGAATCCGAACATCGACATGGAGGCGTACTTGCGGGTCGCAAGTGAAGCCGCGGCGCAGCGGCAGACGCACCGGCTGTCCGAGGATGAGTTCATCGAGATGAGCAAGCTGCCGGGGACCGTGATTCTCGATGCGCGCAGCGCGGAGATGTACCGGCTGCGCCACGTCCGCGGTGCCATCAACCTCAGCTTTCCCGACATCGCAATCGCGAGCCTCGCGGGCCTGCTGCCGGACAAGAACACGCGGATCCTCATCTACTGCAACAACAACTTCAAAGGCGACGAGGTGGCGTTCGCATCGAAGGCGGCGCGCGCATCGCTCAACCTCTCGACGTACATCGCGCTCTACAGCTACGGCTACAAGAACGTCTGGGAGCTCGGCCCGCTGCTCGACCTGACCAGGACCAAACTCGAGTTCGCGGGAGAAGGGGTCAGGCCGAAAGTCAGTTACTTCTTCGACGCCACGAGCAACAGTCCCGGGCCGTACGGCACCCACGCGAAGAGCTCGTCGATCGAGAAGAGTGCGCGCACGATCGCGACGAGCAGGCGCGACTTCCCTGCCCTGCGCACAGTACCGAGCATCGCGTCGTCATCGATGCGTTTCTTCGCGCGGCGGCGGTTCATCGGCCGCAACAGAATGAAGTCGTAGATCAGCGCGAGCGGAAAGCCCCAGTAGCTCGCCTTCGCGACCTGCATGCCCGCCTTCTGAAACAGGGATCGCAATTCTTCGCGCGAGTAGCGGCGGCGATGTTCGTAGTAAACGTCCGACGTGCTCCAGAGACTCATGAGCGCCGGCACCGTCGTCACGCAAACACCGTCATTGCGCAGCACGCGGCGGATCTCACCAGCCGCTGCACCATCGTGCTCGAGGTGCTCGAGTGTCTCGCCCGACGTGACTCCGTCGAAGGCGCCGTCGCGGAACGGCATGCGCGTCATGTCGCCGACGACGACCGGGATCGAGCTCCCTCGCTTCACGTGCAGCGCGGCTTCGAACGAGTAATCGATGCCGGTGACCTTGAAGCCACGGCCCTGCAAGCGAGCGGCGAGCGTCCCGAGTCCAACCGCGCCGTCGAGGACGCGGGACCCGGCCGGAAGGCGCTCGACCTCTCTCACGATCCGGCTGAGCCGGTGCGCGTGAAGCGGGCCGAACATCTCGGGCTGCGTGCCCCATTCGTGGGTCGGCATGGTTCGCTACGTTATCGCTCGTGACGCCGTCAGGAATTCCCGCGCGATCCTTCGTGTAGACTACGCGAAATGTCTCATCGCATTCTTCTTATTGGTCCGCCCTGGGGCGACGTTTACGGCAACTTCAAGCACGTGGCGAAGGTCGGCGTCTTCTACCCGCCGCTAGGACTCTGCTATCTGAAAAGTCCTCTCGTCGCAGCAGGTTACGACGTCAAAGTCGTGGACGCCGAGGCATCCGGGTACTCGATGACGGACATCCTGGCCGTCGTCGGCGACTACAACCCCGACGTCATCGGCATCCAGGTCGTCTCCCCGCTCTGGGAGACCGCAAAGACCATTGCCTCCGCCGTCAAAGAGCGTTTCCCGAAGATCATCACGGTTTGCGGCGGTCCGCACGTCACGCTCACGCATGTCGACGCGATGAAGGAAGCGCCGCAATTCGACTACGCCGTGCTCTCGGAGTCCGAGGATGGATTCGCGGAGCTCGTCGAGGCGATTGCGAAGGGTGATTCGAACGATCTCGACAAAGTCGGCGGCATCCTTTATCGCCGCAACGGCGAGATCCGGCGCACGCAGCCGCGGACGCTGCGTCCCGACGTCGACAACCTCCACTTCCCCGATCGCCACGATCTCGATCACAGCAAGTACCTCTTCAGCGTTCCGGGTGCGGGGATCCGCCGCTTCACGACGCTCATCACCTCGCGCGGCTGTCCCTACAACTGCACGTTCTGCACGGAGCCGCTGATGTACGGCCGCACGACGCGCTTCCGCTCCGCGCTGAATGTCGTCGATGAAGTGCAGGACTTTCACGATCGTCACAACATCAATCACTTCATCTTCGTCGACGACACACTGACCACGCGCAAAGAGCGGATCATGGAGATGTGCCAGATCCTCCGCGAGCGCAAGCTCGACATCACGTGGGAAGGGTGGACGCACGTCAACACGGTCGATCAGGACCTGCTGCACGAAATGCATTCGGCGGGACTGCGCCGGCTGTCGTTCGGCATCGAATCGGGTAACGCCGAGGTGCTCCATTCGCTGAAGAAGAACTCGACGCTGCCGCGCATTCGCGAGGCCTACAAGTGGGCCAAGAACGCCGGCATCGAGACCCGCGGCTCCGTCATCCTCGGCCTCCCCGGCGACACGCGCGCCTCGGCCCAGGAGACGATCGACTTCGTCGTCGGCCTCAAGGAATGCGACCACGCATACTTCAACATCGCGATGCCCTATCCCGGCACGGAGATCCGCCGCCAGGCACTCGCCGGTGAAGCAGGCGTTCGCCTCCTCACCGAGGAGTATTCCGAGCTGCGGCGGCAGGGACAGAAGGTCGTGATGGAGGTCAATGACCTCGACACGAAAGCGCTGCTCCAACTGCAGCGCCAGGCCTACCTCCGCTTCTGGCTGACGCCGCGACGCGTCTGGTACAACGTCGTCCGTTCGGGCTTCAAGGCAGCGTTGCAGAACGGATGGGCCTTCTTCCGCTCGTTCGTGATGCCGACGCGCAACGGCCGCATCCGCTTCATCTCGGAGATCACGGATATCTACGAGGCGGTGTCGGGGCGGGCGTGGTCTGCGCAGGAGAAGGATAAGGCGGCGTAGTTTTCTGGGAGCGCGGGCTCGCGGGCTCGCGGTGAATCTTTGGGCCCGAGGGCGCGAGGGCGAGGGGTAACGATTGACAACCGCCTACACTCGCTCAGACGAGCACCTCGAACCCGCGAGCCCTCTTATCCTCACGACCCCAACCAGCGCCTGCACCCGCGGCCTCCTGCCTTAGA
>CAZKID010000295.1:0-415 GCA_964552405.1 uncultured Thermoanaerobaculia bacterium | reverse complement strand
TGACCAACCGCCTACATTGCCTCGGTGCAGGCACGCGACACCGCGATGCCTCGCATTCTTGTGACCCCAACCAGACCCCGCACCCGCGGATTCTGGCATTAGAATTCGCTCATGCGGCGCATTGCGATCGCGGTCACCTCTCTGATCGTCGCATCTCTGGCGGTCGTCCTCTTTCTGCGTCATCGCGATCAGGCAACAACGACCGACACCTCGAATGAAGGCACTTACAAGGAAGAGGCGCGTGCGAGCGAGCGGGCGTTTGCCGGCACACTCGACGATCTCAAAGACTTCGAACATGCCACGAAGGTTACGCTCTACCGCATCGCGAATCCAATGGAGCCGGACTTTTCGAATTATCAGGGCCGGCCCAAAGCCGCCGGCTATCCGATCCTCGCGACGAAATCTGTTTCTCCCA
>CAZKID010000294.1:0-6838 GCA_964552405.1 uncultured Thermoanaerobaculia bacterium | reverse complement strand
CCCACCACTCCGGATACATGCGGCCGGTGATCTTCGGCCACCAGTAGTGAATGCCTGCCAGATACGCCATCACCGTTCCACCGACCATGACGTAGTGGAAATGTGCAACGACGAAGTACGTGTCGGTCACGTGAATGTCGAGACCGAGCGACGCGAGAAAGAGTCCCGTGACGCCACCGATCGTGAAGAGGCCGATGAAGCCCATGATGTAGAGCATCGGCGTCTGCCACGACACCGAAGCTCGATACAGCGTCGCCGTCCAGTTGAACACCTTGATGGCTGACGGCACCGCCACGAAGAACGTTAGAAACGCGAAGATCATCGCCGAGTAAACCGAGATGCCGGCGACGAACAGATGGTGCGCCCAGACGAGGAAGCCGAGGAACGCAATCGCAAGCGATGAGAACGCGACGAAGCGATAACCGAAAATCTTCTTGCGCGTGAACGCCGCAACGACGTCCGAGGCCACGCCCATCGCCGGCAGAATCATGATGTAGACGGCCGGATGCGAGTAGAACCAGAACATGTGCTGATACAGCACGGGATCGCCGCCGAGCGAAGGATCGAAGAAGCCGACACCGATCGTCCGCTCGATCATCAGCATCACGAGTGTGATCGCGAGCACCGGCGTCGCCAGCAGCATGACGATCGACGTCGCGTAGAGCGCCCAGACGAACAGCGGCAGGCGGTACCAGGTGAGGCCCGGCGCGCGCATGCGGTGAATCGTGACGATGAAATTGAGGCCTGTGAGGATCGACGAGAACCCGGCGATGAAGCCGGCGAACGTCGTCCCGAAGACATGCGTGTTCGAGTACTGTGTCGAGAACGGTGTGTAGAACGTCCAGCCTGTGTCGACGCCGCCCGTGACGATCACGATCAGACCGATGCCCGCCGCGAGCATGTAGAGATACCAGCTCAGCAGGTTGATTTTCGGAAACGCGAGATCCTTCGCGCCGAGCTGGAGAGGCAGCAGGAAGTTTCCGAGGACCGCGGGGATGACCGGAATCAGGAAGAAGAAGATCATCACCACGCCGTGCATGGTGAAGAACTTGTTGTACGTGTCGCTGGTGAGCAGATCGCCTTCCGGCGTCAGGAGCTCGATGCGCATCATCATCGCGAAGAAGCCGCCGATGACGAACAGCACGGAGACCGAGATCAGATAGAGAATCGCGATCCGCTTGTGGTCCTTCGTGAGGAACCAGGAGAGCGCGCCGTACTCGTCGTTGAAGTAGTTGCGGTCCGACGCAGCGCCTGAGAGCCGGACGTCGTGCAGTGTTGCTGTGGTCATGGTGTCTTACCCTTTGCCGCAGGCGCGGGCGTTGTCGCCGCCGGCGTGGTGTTCTGTCCAATCGACTTCACGTACGCGAGGAGCTTCAGCATGTCGTCCTCGCTCACCTGCCCCTGGAATGTCGGCATGATCGGGCCATAGCCCTTCACGACCTTCGCCTGCGGATTGAGGATCGATTCACGAACGTAGTTGTCGTCGGCCTTGACGGTCGAGTCGTTGTTGAGCGTGACGTCCTTGCCATAAAGACCGAGTAGCACGGGACCGCGGCCGCTCGTATCGCTCTGGTGGCAAGTGTTGCACGCGTACTTCTGAAAGAGCTGCTCGCCCTGCGATGCCAGCGAGCCTTCGCTGCCACCGGCGAGCCACTTCTGATAATCGGCCGACTCCATCACTTCGACCCAACCGATCATGCCCGAGTGCAGCGTGCCGCAGTATTCGGCGCAGAAGATGTGGTAGCGGCCCGTCTTCGTCGCCTGGAACCACATCGTGCGATAGCGGTTGGGCAGCACGTCCATCTTCGTCCGGAACGCCGGGAAGAACAGGCTATGAATGACATCCTCGGATGCCATCGTGATCTTGATCGGACGGTTGACCGGAACGTGCAGCGTGTTGATCTCGCGCTGTCCGGTTTGATGCTGGAACTTCCACATCCACTGCTTGCCGGTCGCGTAGATCTCGAGTGCGTCGTCGGGCACACGCGCGAGGTGGAAGTAGAGCCACGAGCCCCAGACGAAGAGGCCCATGAAGATGATCGTGGGAACGACGATCCAGGTGACCTCGAGAATCTTGGGTGGTTCGTAATCCTGAGCCAGCTCGTTGTCAGGGCGGCGGCGGAACTTGATCGCGAGACCGAAGATCGTCAGGAAGATGCCGACGGAGACTGCTCCGGTCAGCAGGATCAGGAAAATGTAGAGCGCGTCGACGTCTTTCGCGAACGACGATGCCTGCTCAGGCCAGAGAGGAAAATCCGCAACCATCATTGATTCGATTTCCGTTCATTGCGCAGCATGATGAAGATGAAACTGGCGAGGCTGATGATCGTGGCCACGCCTCCGGCACGGACGATGTTCATCGCCGTCTTGGCATACTTGCCCGTTGCCGGATCGTAGTGAAAGCAAAGGAGCATGAACTGATCGGTGGGTGTACCGATCTTGTTCGACGCCGCCTCGACGAGGCCGAGCCTTAGATCGCGCGGGCTGTATTCAAACCCGTAGAAGTAGCGCGACACCTTGCCCTGCGGCGTCAGCACGAGCAGCGCGGCGCCGTGCGCGAACTGATCCGTCTGGATGTCGTACGCGTATTCGAAGCCGACGGCATTCGCGAGCCGCTTGATCGAGCTCTCGTTGCCCGTGAGGAAGTGCCACCCTGCCGCCGAGTTCAGCCGGCCGTAGCGCTTCAGATAGTGATCCTTCTTCTCCGCGGCCATCTCCGGCGTATCCCGAGGATCGATGCTCACGGTGATGACGTCGTACTCTTTGCCGATGTCGAACTTCAGTTCGGTCAGCGTGTTCGTCGTCCCTTCGAGCACCGTAGGGCAGAGCATCGGACAGTGGTAGTACATGAAGTCGAGCAGCACCGGCTTGCCGCTCTTGAAGTATTCGTTGAGACGAACGACGCGGCCGGTCTCGTCACGGAACATCGTGTCGAGCGGGATTTGCGAGTCGAGCTTCTGCTGAATCGCGACGCGGCCCGGGAGCTTCGGAGGTTCGGCGGAGTTCTGCTGTGCGATCGCGGGGACCGCCAGGAGAACAGCCGCGAGGATCAACGTTTGCTTCATGGTTGTTTGGATTGGACAGGCGAGGGCGCCTGTCCCCCCACTGGAGCCGACATCAGTGCGAAGCCTTTTTGCAGGGCGAGTTTTTTTGCATCCTCGATCGGCATGTGCACGACGCCCTTCTGTCGATCGGCGTAGCCGTACGAATTGAGGACCCCTTCCTGCTCCTTGCGCATGTCGGCCATGTCGGTGACCGGCGTGTTCGCGTTCGGAGCGACCGTCACGTCTTTCGAGATTTTCGAGGGGAACGGCTGGAGGCGCGGAGTCGCCGGAACGATCATGCTCTCCGGCCGCTCCATCATCGTCAGCGGTTTGTTCTGATGATCGTTCGCGTATTTGATGAACTGCCGGTACATGATGTAGATCGCGCCGTGAGAGACCGCGGCGAAGATCACGAAGACGATGCCGAACACGAAGAGCGCGCGAACGTTGACGTCGCTCTTCTCGTGATGCGTCTCCGCATTGACGATGTCTTCTTCGTGATAGTCGTGCAGATTGAGATTAGCCATTGATCTTCACGGCCCCCTCTCGAATCGCTTCTTCGACCCACGTCTCGTGAATCGGAATGATGGTTTGTCCCTTGAGCTGCTGGATGAAGAAGAACAGCCAGATACCGCCGACGCCGAGCAGCGATGAGATGTCCCACAGCGAATAGCTGAAGTGTCCAAAAGCGGGCGCTACATTCCAGAGCGTTCCGACGTAGCGCATCACCAGCACGACGATGGCGACCATGCCGATCGTTTGCGGACGATCCTTGACCGCGCGCATCAGCAGCAGGAAGAACGGCAGGAAGAAGTGCAGCACGATGAGCGCGAGCGCGATCCCGCCCCACGCCCCTTCCTGACGCGCGAGGTAGTGCGGAATCTCTTCCTTGATGTTGCCGTACCACGTCAGCAGGTACTCGGAGAACGCCGTGTAGGCCCACAGCATGACGAAGGCGAGCATCAGGTTGCCCAGGTCACGGAAATGCTGCGGCTTGAGGATGTTCGACATCGCGGGCGCAGTCGCAAGGCGCGAGAGGAAGAACGTGCAGAACGCGAATGCCGCGAGCCCCGCCGACACGAGGAAGTTGATCCCGTACATCGTCGAGTACCACTTCGGCTCGAGCGACATCATCCAGTCGATCGAGAAGAACGTCAGCGTCATGACGATCATCGGCAAGCCGAGTGCGGCCCAGCCGCGGCGACGAAGATCGATATAGGGCGAGCGGTCCTCATAGAACTTGAGTGAGAGGACGCGGATGCGCCAGGCCCAGACGATCCAGATCACGAAATACGCGGCCGTGCGGATCATCCAGAAGTTCACATTGAGGTAACCCTGCTTGAGACGCAGAGCGTTGTCCGAGTTCATGAACTCGAGATTCGTCCATGGATAGATGTGCTTCGCGCCGATCACCACAGGAATCGCGAGCACCGCCATGATGATCATCGTGCGCGCCGCGGCACCAAGCGGACGGCGAAGCAGGATGCCCCACTCACCACCAGTCACGTACTGCAGGCAGAGGACGCCGAGCGCACCCGCCACGATCTGGAACCAGAAGAGATAGCTCGTCAGATACGCGTGCATCGCCGCGTCGATGCTCGAGACGAAGCCGAAGATCGTGACGCCGATTCCGAGAATTCCGACGATGAGCGCCGGAATCTGCAGCCGGCCGATGCCGGTCGTTTCCTGCGAGGGTTGCGCGTTGCTCACTTCGCACCCCCGAGCGTTGCCCGCTGCTCGGCCGGCACATCGTTCATCGTGCCGTTCTGGCTGAGCTGCAGCGCGCGAATGTACGCGATGATCTTCCAGCGGTCTTCCACCGGAACCTGATTCGCGTATGACGGCATGGAGCCGAATCCGTTGGTCATCACGTCGAAGAAATGTCCTGTCCTGGCATTGCGGAGCGTGTCGGTGTGGAACGATGGCGGATGGCGATAGCCGCGCGACGGGATCATCCCGTTGCCATCGCCCGTGCGTCCGTGGCACGGAGTGCAGTAGATGTTGAAGCGCTGCTGCCCGCGATCGAGCGCCGCGGCGTCGATGGCAAACGGATACCCGTCAACATCTTGACCATTCAGCTTGCCCGTCGCCATGACGGGATCCATCGCCAGTTCGCCGCGCGCGACCGTGCCGGGAATGCGCGGACGCGCGGACATCCCGTCGGCAAAGAAGTCGCTGGGCTCTAGCGGATCGTAGCGAGGCTGATTCGCCATCTTCTGACGGCAGCCGGTTGCAGACAGCAGGCAGCAGACAGCAGACAGCAGGAGGAGCCGGCGCCACGACAGGGAGTTCATCCTGCTGCCTGCTGCCTGCTGCCTGCTGCCTGACCAACTACCACGGGACATCGGTCACCTCTCGCGGTCCGAGACTCTCGAGAAATTTCCAGACGTCGTCGATGTCGAACTTCGGGTCGCGGGCCTGGATCACGAGGAAGAATTTGTCGCGCGACGCCTGATCGAAGCGCGGCACGTTGAAGACGGGGTGATACGGCATCGGCAGCCCATTCAGCGCGAGCATGCCGAACACCGCTGCGAATGCGGCGAAGAGAATCGTGCACTCGAACGTGATCGGGATCCACGCCGGCCACGAGTTGAACGGCTTGCCGCCGATGTTCAGCGGATACCAGATCACGTTGGCGTACCAGCACATGAAGAAGCCGGAGAGGCCGCCGATGATGCCGCCGCCGAGCACGACCGCCGACAGACGCGAGTGATGAAATCCAATCGCTTCCGCCAGCCCGTGAATCGGGAACGGTGAATACGCGTCGATCTCCTTGTAGCCCGCTTCACGCGCAGCATTCGCTGCGTTCAGCAGTTCCTGCGGATCGCCAAACTCGGCGATGACGCCATAAGTACCTTCGAGTGGTTTACCGATCGGCATCTAGTGCTCCTCCGCATGCGCCTGCGCTTCGGGGAGCAGCGTGCGCATTTCGAAGATCGAGATCATCGGCAGGAACCTGAGGAACAGGAACAACAGGAAGAAGAAGAGTCCGATCGATCCGAGGTACATGCCCCAGTCCCAGATCGTGCCGTGATACATGCCCCACGACGACACGAGGAAGTCGCGGTGCAGTGACGTCGGAATGATGACGAAACGCTCCAGCCACATGCCGACGTTCGCGAACATCGCGGTGACGAGCAGCATCGCGGGACTCGTGCGGAACTTCTTCACCCACATCAGATTCGGTGCGAGACCGTTGCAGACGATCAGCGCCCAGTACATGTGCTTGTAAGGACCGAACGCGCGGTTCCACCACATGTACCGTTCGTAGATGTTGCCGCTGTAGTACGCGAAGAACGCTTCGATCGCGTACGCGTAGGCGACGATCAGCCCCGTCGCCATCATGACCTTGCCCATGTTCTCGAGGTGCCGCATCGTGATGAAGTCCTCGAGCTTGAAGAACTTTCTCGCCGGAATCGCGAGTGTGAGCACCATCGCGAAGCCGGCGAACACCGCGCCCGCGACGAAGTACGGCGGGAAGAACGTCGCATGCCACCCCGGGATCACGCCGACCGCGAAGTCGAACGACACGATCGTGTGCACCGAGAGAACGAGTGGTGTCGAGAGACCGGCCAGCAGCAGATACGCATGCTCATAGCGATGCCAGTGCTTCGCGGAACCGCGCCAGCCGAGCGCGCCCGCGCCGTACAGCATCCGTGCGATCGGATTCGTGGCGCGATCGCGCAGCGTCGCAAGATCCGGAATCAGTCCGACGAACCAGAAGAGCGCGGAGACCGTCGCGTAGGTCGAGACCGCGAACACGTCCCACATCAGCGGGCTGCGGAACTGCGGCC
>CAZKID010000293.1:0-6854 GCA_964552405.1 uncultured Thermoanaerobaculia bacterium | reverse complement strand
AGCTCGCGCTGCGTCCCGTGCGCCGATCGTCGCGTTTACTGCGCCTGTCGATCATCATCGCGTCGCTCGCGGCATTCGCGGCGACTTCGCGTGAGCCGTCGCCGGATGACATCGGTCCTCCGGCATCGATGCTGGCCGGCTATGCGTGCCATGAGAAGGGCAGGGACTTTCTCGCGCACGTCGAGCGGCGTGGGATCCGCGTCGCGGTGGCCAGCATCCCGACGTCCACGGCTTCGCCGCCGGGATACACCTTCACGTTCGACGAGGCGTCGTGTGCGAAGGGATTCACGGCCACGGTCGAGCTGGTCCCGCAAGGCAATGGCGATGTGAATGTCTGGCTGGTGGAACTGCGCTCCAATTGTGGCGGCGCTCCCTTTCGTCACAACACGCGTGTGTTCGATGCACAGGTCGCGGGGCCGCTAGGACTCGTCAAGCTCAGGTGACGAGCGGACCGGAATTTGCTTGTGAGCTGGCATGGCTGAACATCGGCACGGACAGGGACGCGGGGAAGAAGATCCGCACGATGGCTCCGCGGCCAAGCGCACGGGGCGCGACGGCATCGTCGCCGCCGAGTTTGCGGACGATCTGCACACGAATCGATTCTCGGAGCCGCCCGATCCTGCGGTTTCGGATGACGATTCGCGCGAGAGCACGTAGGCGTCATTCGCTCGCTTTGCCGAGCTTGCGGCCGCCGGCCTTCGTTTCGCGAACGCGAGGCGAGTGCTCATCCCTCGTGTAGTCCGCGCCGAGACCGCCTCGATGAGTGTCGCGAGCGTAAGGACCGCCGAGGCGGCTGTCGGCCAGCTGTTTCTGAAGCTGTGGCCGGTCTGTTTTTCGATTCGTCTTCATGGTGAGAAGAAGAGCAAATTGCGTGACACGTCTCCTGCTGCCTGCTGCCTGCTGTCTGCTGCCTGCTGTCTGCTGCCTGCTGTCTGCTGCCTGCTGCCTGCTGCCTGCTGCCTGGCGGTCTTGTGTGTACCAAGTTATCATGGTACCTTGTTACCATGATTGAAATCGAACGCACCCAGACCGGTGTCCGGATGGAAAAACGAGTTCTCAAAGTCCTCAAAGGTCTTGCCGAGTATCACGACATCACGCTCGGCGATCTGCTGGAGGGGATCGTGCTGCACGTATTCGAAGGGAAGGCGCCCTTCGGAGCCGAGTCGCTCAAGAAGATCGCAGAGTTGAAGAAGGTGTACCACCTCGATCTGGACGCGACCGCGTCGCACAAGCTGATCGAGAGTCAGGCGCCGAAGCGAAAGGAGCGCAGGTGAACGGCCACGAATTCATTGCGGCGTTCGAGCGGTGCGAGGTGGAGGAGTTTCACCACGCCGATCACGTGCGTCTGGCCTGGTCGTATCTGCGAGAGCTCCCGCTGCTGGCAGCGATCGAGCGGTTCACGGCAGCGCTCAAGCGCTTCGCGGCACACAACAACGCGAGCGGGCTCTATCACGAGACGATCACGTGGGCGTATCTGCTGCTCATCCATGAACGAATGAACGGGGAGGAGTCGTTCGAGGCATTCCGTATGGCGAACGGGGATCTGTTCCGCTGGAAGCCATCGGTGATCGATTCGATGTACCACCCCGAGACGCTTCGCTCCGAAAAGGCGAAGCGAACCTTTCTGCTGCCCGACGCTTGCCGTCCAGCCCCACCATCCCTATAATCGCGACCTCTTCCGAGAAGGAATGTTCGCCGGGGAGAGGCAGTTACGGCGGATACTTGCAGCAAATGTGGGGCTGTAGCTCAGCTGGGAGAGCGCCTGAATCGCACTCAGGAGGTCATCGGTTCGATCCCGTTCAGCTCCACCAATTCGTATCCACCCGACGCGGCCGCGAGGCCGCGTTTCTTGTTTAGCGACTCGTGCTTGTTGACCATGCGATCACTAACTCGCCCAGCTCCAATCGCAACACTCGATGAGCCGTGTTGAGATTCCTCGCCAGGGCGTAACCGTGTGGGATACGGATGTCGTCGTTCGAGACAAGATTTCATGAGAGTAGGGACCGCAGTGCAATGATAGAGAACGGTGATTTGAACGAATCGAAGGCTTCTCACGAAGCCGCAGCGATTCGAGCGACGACGGCCGTGAATCATCTCGGCGTGACGACCGAGTTGCAGTTCTTCCCAGAAACTGCGGTTGATCGCGTGAATTTCGCATTCCCGTCGGCGGCTGTTTGCTTCGGGATGACGGCGGCGTCGCTGGCAACCATTGAAGGCGTGCGGGATTTGCAAGGTCGAGGCGTGACGAATCGTACCCGCTCGTCAACGACTTGAAGAAATTATCCCGGGAGTGTTCCAGAGGAACTTCATCCCATCAACGCGGTGTCAATTGATTGCGAAGGATCCCGAGTTTCGGTGTCGCGGATCCGTCTAAGTTCGCCAGATGGTGTTGAGATCAGCGACGCCTGGTCTGATCGGGCGCCCTTGGTCCACGCCGGCAACTGCGGAGCGGTGTCTCCTGAGGCGGCGCGGAGTTATCATTCGCGCCTCCAATCATGCGCGAGGAAGGCATCCATCCCGTAACGGAGATCGTGTTTCGGCGAGAGGCCGTGGAAGCTCGTCTTTCGGAAGAGAGTGAGTCCATCGCGCGGATCACCCCTCCGTGGACATGGACCGTCTTCATCATCGTCGCCGCGATGTTCGTCTCTGCGCTCATTCTCTCGGTGTTGGGACGGGTCGAGATTACCGACCGCGGGCGCGGGATTCTGCGTCCCGTCGCCGGCGTACGATCGCTCATCGCGCCGGTTGACGGTGTCGTTGCCGAGGTTAATGCTTCATCTGGCGAACTGGTCGAACAGGGCAAGCCGATCCTGCGCCTCGAATCGGCGGACACGCAGCAGGCTGTCCTTCAGGCTGATCGTCAGCTTCAACTGCTGCGGTCCGATTTTCAGCGCTCCAGCGAAAAAGAGGATCGCGAATACAGCCAACAGGCGGCGGCGCTGACGAGCAGGCTCGATGTGCTCCGACAACAGGTGACCAGCGCCGAGCGTTCCGTTTCCGTCGCCGCGCAAAAAAACCACAGCACGGAAACGCTCATGCGGCAGGGACTCGTCAGCCAGACCGCTGCCGATGAAGCACGCGACGAATGGGAACGCGCGCAGCGCGAGCTTCAGCGGCAGCGCGACGACTTTCTACAGGTGCAGCAGGAGCTCTCTTCGAAACGCGAGCAGCATGAGAACGCGTTGTGGGGAAGACGCGAGCGTCTGCACGACGCTGAGGCGCGCCGCGACGCACTCGCGTTCCCATTGCAGCAGTCGATGATCCGCGCTCCCGAGACGGGATATGTAGAGGCCCTTCTCTCTCGTCGTGGAGATTTCGTCCGCACTGGTGATCCAGTGGGAAAACTCATTCCGCGCGGATCGGCCTTGCAAGTCGTCTCCTTCATCCCCGAGAAGGATCGAGCGTTCGTCAAGCCAGGCAGCGCTGCGTACCTCGAGCTCGACCAGTATCCTTACGGTCAATTCGGAACGCTCGATGCGCGGATTCTTCGCATCAGCAACGATCTGGCATCCGTCCGCGAGACGCGCGAAGCTCTTGGCGAAAACGCGCAAATCGAAGGAGAAGCCTTCCGTGTCGAGTTGCAGGTGACCGGGAGAAATGATCGCATTCGAATTCGTCCTGGCATGCTAATGAATGTGCGATACGTTCTCCGGCGCGAACGCCCGATCGTTCTGCTGTTCGAGCCTCTGAGGCGCTGGCTGGGCTGATGCGCCGCGTGCCCTTCATCCCGCAAATGGAAAGCGCCGAATGCGGCGCGGCGGCGCTGGCCATGATCATGGCATGGCACCGCCATCACGTTCCGCTTGCCGAAGTGCGCGAAGCGTGTGACGTTTCTCGAGATGGCGCCAGCGCGGCCGCGGTGATCGAGGCCGCAACGCGATACGGCTTCGAGGCCGAGGGCGTTGGAGTCGACGCCGAGGATCTGGGAGAACTTCCGCTGCCTGCGATTCTCCATTGGGAGTTCAATCACTTCGTCATACTCGAGTCGATTGGCCGGCGAGGAGCGATCGTCGTCGATCCCGCGAAAGGGCGATTACGGATTTCGCCGGCGGCGCTCGGAAAGAAATTTACCGGTGTCGCACTACTCTTCGCGCCCGGCGACGATTTGATCCGGAGGTCCAAAGTCAGAACTGCGGGTTTCTATGCGGAACTTGCGCGCCAGCATCGCGGTGCGTTTGCGCAAATCATCGGCGCCTCCCTGATTCTGCAGTTCGTCGGATTGGCGCTGCCCATCGCCACTCAGCTCACTGTGGATCGCGTTCTCATTCCGCATCGCGATGCCTGGCTCCCTGGCATCGCCCTCGGCCTCGGTTGCCTGATCGCGACGAAAGCAGTGCTCCAGCACTTGCGCGCGTGGACCGTACAGGGGTTGCAGGCGCGATTGGATTTCATCCTGATGCGCCGCTTCGTCATTCACCTCATGCATCTGCCCTTGCAGTTCTTCCTGCAGCGCAAGCCAGGTGACTTGCTCGATCGGATTCAGAGCAACGCCGCGGTGCGCGGGGTCTTCTCCAGCGCGTCGGCAGGCGCACTGCTCGACGTCTTTCTCGTAGTTGCCTACGGCGCGCTCATGCTCGCCTACGAGCCAAAGCTGGCCGCCTGGGTCATCGCGATCGCGCTGGCGCGTGTCGCGGTGGTGGTCATCTACTCCGATCGCATTCAACTCGCGACCAGCGCCGAGCTCGCGGCACGCGGAAAGGAATCGAATGCTCTCGTCGAAACCCTCTTCAATCAGGAGATGGTGCGCGCGGTCGCTGCCCACGAGCGCGTGATGTCGCGCTGGATGAAAGCGATGGTGGAGCGAATCGGCGCGGGAATCGAGCGCGCGCAGGCCGACATCGTCTCGCGCCAATTGATGTTCCTGTTCTCTGGTCTGACCGCCAGTGTCGTGTTCCTCGCTGGCGGCCGCGAGGTCATCCATCAGCAGATGACGATCGGCGTGTTCGTCGCGTTCGTAATCATCCAGAATTTGTTCGCCGTACCCCTCGAGTCCCTTCTCATCGCAGTCGGACAATTCCGTTCGATCTTCACGCACATGGCCCGACTCGATGACGTGATGCAATCGGCGCCGGAGCCCGAAGGAGTCCTTGCGCCGCGCCTGACCGGAAAGATCGAGCTGGAGGGGGTGAGCTTTCGTTACGCACGCAACGCACAGCCGGTCGTCGACTCTGTTTCGCTGATGATCGAGCCGGGAGAAAAAATAGCGATCGTCGGAGCAGTTGGGACCGGCAAGTCGACGCTGGCCCGTCTCATCCTCGGTCTACACGTTCCCGACGAAGGGACGATCCGCTTCGATGGCACTGACGTTCGTGATCTCTCGCACGAAGCGATGCGCGCGCAACTGGGCGTCGTGATGCAGGAGGCATTTCTCTTCAACGACACGTTGCGCGCGAACCTGCTGCTCGGCGACACGACGATCGACGACGATCGCCTGCGGCGTGCGGTGCAGATCGCCTGCATCGATGACCTGATCGAGTCGTTGCCCTCCGGGTTCGATACGCTCGCAGGTGAAAATGGAAGCCGGTTCTCCGGCGGCGAGCGCCAGCGCCTCTGCATCGCGCGCGCGATCGCGCGCGATGCGATGATCCTTCTGCTGGACGAAGCAACGAGCGCGCTCGATCTCGAGACCGAGCGCCGCGTCCACACGAACCTCGCTGCGCTAGGGTGCACACGCGTCGTCATCGCGCATCGTGTGGCGACGGTCCTCGACGCGGATCGCATCCTCGTCGTGCAAAACGGACGGATCGTGCAACAGGGACCGCCATCGGAGCTCACGACGATCGATGGACCATTCCGCGAGCTTTTCGGAGACGCGCGTGCGTGATCTCTCGGCGTTCGGCCTCGACTCCCATCAGGCGTTGCGCCAGACGCTCTCGCTGTTCGACACTCCTGATGCAGCGGCCGGCGACGCGCGGCCGATGACTGCACAGGACCTGGCAATCGAGCTCGAGTCGAGAGGCGTTCACGCGCGGCTCGTCCAGGTCGATGCGGCCGATCTGCGCTACGTCGAGGCACCGGCACTCCTTCTCGTCGATGGTGACTTGTGGCTGCTGTTGAAAGGCGGCCGGAACGTGCAGACACCGAGCGGAGACATCACTGCAACGGCGCACGAATTGAGCGCATCATTCCGCGGCCAGGCGATCGAGATCGTTCCGCGTCTCGCCGTCCGCCGTTCGATCTTCGGCTCGATGTTTCGCCTCCTCGCCAAGACTCCCGGCGCGGTCACCGCCGCCACACTCACGCTGCTCTTTCATCTGCTCGCGATCGTTTCTCCACTATTGACGAAGATGGTCATCGATCGCTCGCTGCCGGAGCATGCGGTTTCGCTGCTGGATCTGATCGTGATCGCAGTCGTCGTGACGGCAACGTACCGGTACCTGGTGGCATGGCTGCGTGGACGCGCGATCCTCTACCTGCAAACACGACTGGAAAAGGTCGTCGAGCGAACCTTCCTCGAACATGTGATGCGCTTGCCATTCCCGTTCCTCCAGCGGCGGACGATCGGCGATGTCCTGCAGGCATTCGACGGCCTCCGCACCGCGCGCGAGTTGCTCACCGAGCGCGCAATGGCGACAATTCTCGATCTCGTTCCTGCTCTCTTCTACATCGTCTTCATGGCGGTGTTCATGCCCGCGGCGGCGATCGTCGTCTTCGGCGGGGCGCTGACGATCATTGTGTTGACGATGATCACAGGACGGCGGCAGGCGGCGACTCAACGGCGCGAGCTCGATGCGCAACGCCGGCAGAGATCGCTCCTCGTCGAGATGCTGACCGGCATCACCACGATCAAGTCTTCCGGCGTGGAATCGAGGATGACCGACGCCTGGGGCGAACGCCTGCGGCCAGAGCTGAAA
>CAZKID010000292.1:0-6878 GCA_964552405.1 uncultured Thermoanaerobaculia bacterium | reverse complement strand
TCCTGTCGACCCCGCCCGAGAATCCCAACGTGCGGACGGGTCTCGGTCTCGCGCTCGTAAAGAGCTTCGTGCAACTGCACCACGGGCAGATCAAGCTCGAGAGCTCGCTCGGCGTGGGCAGCACGTTCACGTTCACGCTGCCGTATCGAGTCGGGGCCGTTGCGGCGGAGCCGGATAGCGCACGCGGAGTGGCTTGAGGAGCGAACGTTGATCCCGGCGCTACCGCGGCCGGGATCAACTGCGTTCACTTCACCGGAGGCGGTGGCGGAGGCGGCGGCATCGTGTTGCTGGCGAGGCCGAGCTCCGGAAACTCTGACACCGCGGCCCAGCCTGCAGCGCCCGGTCGCCACGCCTGTGTATTCGGCGCGACCTGTCCGTTCTGCACCATCGTGCGCAGCGCATCATCGGTGTACGGACCGTACGTCTTGCCGTCGATCGCAAGCGACCACCGCGGCGAATTCGATGACGGTGGAGCGGGCATGGCTCCTCCCGGAGGAGGCGGTGGCGGAGGCGCCGCTGCGTTGTTGCCCTGGTTGAACGCGCCCGTCATCGCGTTGCCGATCGCCATGCCGGCGCCGAGGCCTGCACCGACGCCGCCGAAGCCGCCGGGATTCGCCGCGGCAACTTTGATCGACTCCGCGGCCTGCATCTGCGTGTACTGGCCCATGCGATCGCCGAGCACGCCGAGCTTCGTCCGCTGATCGATGGCTGCCTCGACTTCTTCCGGCAGCGAAATGTTCTCGATGAAGAAGCGCGAGAGATCGAGTCCGAACGATTTGAAATCCGGCCCCATCTTTTCTAGCGCGACCGATGCGAGCTCGTCGTACTTCGATGCGAGATCGAGCGCCGCGATCTTCGCCTCCGCGATCGCATCCGTCAGGCGCGACACGATCGTCGAGCGAAGCTGGCCGAGGATGTCGTTGGTGGCGGTGAGGCCGCGAGTGCCGACGATGGTCGCGAAGAACTCCTTCGGATCGCTGATCTTGATCGCGTACTTGCCGAAGCCGCGGATGCGGATCATGCCGAAGTCGGCATCGCGCATCATCACGGGATTCGGCGTGCCCCACGGCAGGTCCGTGTACAGCCTCGTGTTGAAGAAATACACCTCGGCCTTGAACGGCGACTGGAAGCCGTACTTCCAGCCGCGAAGTGTCGTCAGAATCGGAATGTTCTGCGTCTGCAGTTCGTAGCGCCCGGGCCCGAAGAGATCGGCTGCCTTCCCTTCATTGATGAAGAGCGCGGCCTGGTTCTCGCGCACGACGAGCTGCGCGCCCATTTTGATTTCCTGGTTGTAAACGGGAAAGCGCCAGACCATCGTGTCATCGGTCTGATCGAGCCATTCGATGATCTCGATGAACTGCGATTTCGCTTCACTTTTCAGATTGTCGAAGAAGCCCACGTTTTTGCCCTCCGTAGCGTTGCGAGTCTACACCTAGGCAGACAGCAGGGAGCAGGCAGCAGACAGCAGGGAGCAGGCTGCCTGCTCCCGCTGTCTGCTAGCATGCGCCCGCCATGAAGAAATACGTGTTGATCGTTCTGTTTGTTGCAACGTCCGCATTCGCCGGGGAAGGCATGTGGATGCCTCAGCAGATTCCGCAGATCGCGGCCGATGTGCAGAAGATGGGGGCGAAGTTCGATCCGAACCGGCTGGCCGATCTGACCGGCGATCCGATGGGCGCCGTCGTCTCGCTGGGCGGCTGCACGGCCTCGTTCGTTTCGCCGGACGGCCTCATCGCGACGAATCATCACTGCGCGTTCGGCGCGATCCAGTACAACTCGACGCCGCAACGCGATCTGATCACGAACGGGTTCCTCGCGAAGACGCGCGAGGAAGAGCTGACCGCCGGACCTGGACAGCACGTCTACGTCACGACGAAGATCGAGGACGTGACGGCGAAGGTCACAGGTGACGCCAGGCTCGCGAAGATGACCGATGCCGCGCGCCAGAAGGCGATGGAGCGGAAGCAGAACGAGCTCGTTGCCGAGTGCGAGAAGCCTGGGGGCGTTCGTTGCCGCGTCGCATCGTTCTTCGAGGGATCGCAATACCTGCGCATCACGCAGCTCGATCTCAATGACGTGCGGCTCGTCTACGCGCCGGCCAATAGCGTCGGCGACTTCGGCGGCGACATCGACAACTTCGAGTGGCCGCGTCACGCGGGGGATTTCTCGTTCCTCCGCGCCTATGCGAATGGCCAGCCGTATCACCCGGCGCACTGGCTCAAGGTCTCCGCGGAAGGGATGAACGACGGCGACTTCGTGCTCGTCGCCGGCTACCCGGGACGCACGTTCCGCTACAAGACGGCGGATGAAGTCCACAACTACGAAGACTTCGTCTATCCGACGTCGATCAAGTACTTCACCGCGCTGATCGACATCCTCGAGGCACAGGGGAAGGGCAAGCGCGACATCCAGATCAAGAACGCGTCGCGCGTGAAGAGCCTCAACAACTCGCTCAAGAACTATCAGAGCACGAACGAAGGCTTCGTCAAGGACCGCATCTGGCTGGCGCGCATCGAGCGTGAGAAGGCGATGGTTGCCGCGGATCCGGCCGCCGCAGCGGCGCTCGATCAGATCGCGCAGACGAATGCGATGACGCGTAAGACACAGGCGCCCGACACGGTGATCACCTGGATCGCCGGCACCCAGGGCTCTTCAGGCTTCACGTACAGAGCATCGCCGATGCTGAGCAGCGCGATGCAGGCCGTTCGCCTCGCAGAAGAGAAGCCGAAGAAGGATCTCGATCGCGATGCCGGGTATCACGAGCGCGATCTCTCGCGCATCAAGGAGAATGCGGAGCGCTGGCAGCGCGTGATGGAGCCTGGCAGCGACCGCGCCGGCCTCCAGTATTTCCTCAACGAACTGAAGCAGAAAGGCGGCGCCGAGGATCCTGCCGTCAAGTACATCGAGTCGAAGGGCGGCATCGACAAGTTTCTCGACTGGCTGTATGCGAATACGAAAATCGGCGAGAAGGACGAGCGCCTGAGGATGCTCGGCGAGACGTCGAAGCAGCTGACCGCGCGCAATGACTCGATGCTGCAGTTTGCGGCAGTGCTGCTGCCGATCGTCGAAGAGATCGACGCGCGCGATGATGCGGCGGCTGGCGCAATGGCGCGCATCCGTCCCGCGTATTTCGAATCGCTGCGCAAGGTCTCCGGCGGCAATCTCTATCCCGATGCGAACAGCACGCTTCGCATCACGTTCGGGAAACTCGAAGGTTACAAACCGAAAGATGCAACGTGGCTGGCGTCGCAGACCACGGTGAATGGTCTGCTCGAAAAAGAAACGGGAAAGGATCCGTTCGACGCGCCGAAGAATCTGCTCGCGGCCGCACACGACCCGAAGAAGCTGGCCGCCTACACAGATCCCGAGTTGCATGCGGTACCCATCGACTTCCTCTCGACCTGCGACACGACGGGCGGCAACTCCGGCTCGCCGACACTCAACGCGAAAGGCGAGCTCTGCGGACTCCTCTTTGACGGCAACTACGAATCGATCGACGCCGACTTCCTTTTCAATCCCGCGATGACGCGCTCGATCCACGTCGACAGCGTGTACATGCTTTGGGTCCTGGAGTTGGATGGCGGACAGAATCTCGTTCGCGAGATGGGATTGGTGCCGAGGCAGCTCTAGTCTCGTCATCCCTCGCTACGCTTCCAAGAAACTTCCAGTGTTTATGCGGGTTTGCGGCCTAAAAAGTGAGCTCCGTCATCCCGAGAGGGACCTGGGGGTGTGGGAGGCGCGCGACATGATCTTCGTACCACCCGCCCACCCGGGCCCCTCGACTTCGCTCGGGATGACGGAGGCTTGCGATCGCGTGCCTTGGTTTCTTTCTCTCAGTCGCGTCGCGCAGCGACGTCGCCCGCTCGGATGACGAGAGATCGGTCGCTGCAAAATCACGTGGGGCCTTCGCTCCACAGCCAGGACCAGGATTACGATGTTTCCCGATGCATCCCAGCGAGGAACAACCGACCACACCATGGCCGGATGTCTCGCGCACCGCGGGCGAGGATGCGCTGCGTCTCGCTCCGGGGCGCATTCTCGAGCATCGCTATCGCATCGTCGCGCCCATCGCACGCGGCGGTATGGGCGTGCTCTATCAGGCCGATGATTTACGGCTCGGCCAGCGCGTCGCGCTGAAGTTTCTGTCGCCCGAGGTTGCGCACGACTCGCGAGTGGTGGCGCGGCTCGTGTCGGAGGTGCGGCTCGGGCGCCAGGTTGCGCATCCCAACGTCTGCCGTCTTTACGACCTCGTCGATCTCGAGGAGCACGCGTGCATCGTCATGGAATACGTCGAGGGAGAGGATCTCGCGTCGCTGCTGCAGCGCGTGGGCGCGTTGCCGTCTGCACGTGTGATCGCAATCGCGCGCGAGCTCGCAGCAGGACTCGCCGCGGCGCACGATCAGGGAATCATTCATCGCGATCTCAAGCCTGCCAACGTGATGCTCGACAGTCGAGGCAGCGTGAAGATCACCGACTTCGGGCTCGCCGCGTCGACGGAAGAACGGCAGAGCGGTGTGATCGGAACGCCAGGTTACATGGCGCCGGAACTGCTGCGCGGCAAAGAGGCCACTCCGCAATCGGATCTCTACTCGTTCGGCCTGATGCTCTACGAGATGGCGGCGGGGAAGCGTGCGCTCGATGCGACGTCGTTCTCGGAGCTCCTGCAGTCGCAGCGAGCGGGTGCGCGGCCCGCGCCTCTGCTGACGGTCGCACCCGATACGGACACTCGCCTCGCAGCCATCGTCGAGCTCTGTCTCGACCACGATCCGAGTCGCCGGCCGGCGTCCGCGCGCACGATTCGAGAGATGCTGCCGGGTGGGGATGCGCTCACCGCGGCGATCGAAGCGGGAGAGACGCCTTCGCCGGATGTCGTTGCGGCAGCCGAGATCGCAGCACCTCTGGCGAGAACACACGCCGTGCTTCTCGTCGTGACGGTGCTCGCTGCCACCACCATCAGCGCCGGTCTATGGAGCCGTTCGAGCAAGGCACGCATCCTCGATCGTATTAGCGCGCCCGATGTGTTGCTCCTGCGAGCGCAAACGATCGCGCGACGCTGGCTGAAACATGAGCCTGACCAGATGGCCGTCGCGAGCTTCGAGCAATACGACGACTACCTTTCGTATCTGGAACGAACAGACAACACGGCTTCGCGCTGGCAACCTGTCTATGCCGATCCGGCGGCCGCGCTTCGCTTCTGGTACAGGCGAGGCAAGGCCCTCGCGCCGCTCGCCGCGCAGCGCGTGACCTTCGACGATCCGCCGTACGACCCCGGCACGATCGCCGTGCGTGTCGACGGCGCCGGACGCCTTCGCACGTTTCGCGCACCGGCAACGGCTGCGCAACGTGCGCAGAGTCCTGTGAACTGGAATCAGTTCTTTCAGGAAGCGCAACTGGACGTGCGAGAGTTTCAACCTGCGGCGCCGGCCGGTCTGCCCGCAGTCGCGTCCGATGACGTGCGCGCCTGGACGAGGCCACGCGATGGGCTCACGGTGATCGCCGGTTCCCTGCAGAACGTGCCGGTCTTCTTCGATGTGCGCGCGAAGTGGGATGTCGATCATTCCGACCCGAGCGTGACGATGGTGGCGGCGTTGTTCGTCGCCGTGTGGCTGTTGATGAGTGCCGCAGCCGTGTTCATGGCGCGCACGAATCTGAATCGCGGACGGGGCGATACACGGTCGGCCTGGCGGCTGGCGTGTTTCGTGTTCGTGACCTGGGCGCTTTTCTGGATGCTGACGTGCGCGATGACCACGTGGCAGATGGGAGTCGCGTATGCCGTCTTCGCCGCAGCCGAGACCTGGCTGCTCTACGTTGCGCTCGAGCCGCATGTGCGACGACGCTGGCCGCGCGTGCTCGTCGGCTGGACGCGGCTTCTCGCCGGACGGTTTCGTGATTCGCAGGTTGGCCGCGACTTGCTCATCGGCTTTGCCGCTGCGGCGATCATTCGCCTGCTGCTCAACGTGCTCACTCCCGTCCTCCAACGTTTCGGCGTTCCCGAGCCGCGACCGACGGCAATCCTGTTTTTCGAGAGCGCCAGCCGCGCCGCCGGCGAGTGCTTCTACGATCTGTTTCTCGCGGTGACGCTCGCGCTGTCCTACGTGTTCCTTCTGCTGCTGTTCGGCTTCGCGGTGAAGCGTTTGTCCATCGTCGTTGCGATCGTGTCGACGATCATCATTCTGATCTTCGTGCCGATGGGGGCCGGGTTGGCAGTGGTCGCCGTGATCGTGCCGCTGATCCTGCTGGTTCGCTACGGCCTGCTCGCCGCGGTCTTCACGCTCTATGGAGTTTTCCTGCAGGCAGAGATGCTCACGTTCGATTTTGCGAAGTGGTACGGTCACCATTCGCTGGTCTCGTTGACGATCATTACCGGGCTCTCGCTGTTCGGGTTTCTGGCGAGCCGTCCAGTGGAGGAGAGGCGCCCTCGCCTGTCCCTTTCGTGACTACAACTGATGCTCGAGGATCGGCAGAAGCAGCCGAATGCCGAGGACCTTCAGCGGATTCGCGGTTGGAGCATCGCTGATCGTCCATGAATCTGCGATGTGCCGGTCGATCACTTCCTGCAATGCAAGCGCGAATCCCTTGCTCTCGAACACGCACATCACTTCCGTGTTGAGGTACTGCGAGCGCGGATCGATGTTGTATGAGCCGATCATCACGGCGCGCACGTCGACGATGATTGCCTTCCCATGCAGGCAATCGGGACCTTTGTACTCGCGGAAGTCGATGCCGGCACGCGCGAGATCTCGTCGATATTTCAGAGAGCCAACATAGGGAAGCAGGCCGTCCGTCAACACCAAGGACTTCGGAACCTCGACGATACCCACCCCCACGGCCGCCTTCAGCACTTCGACGAGTTCCATTCGGC
Organism: uncultured Thermoanaerobaculia bacterium; assembly: GCA_964552405.1. Taxonomy (GTDB): domain Bacteria; phylum Acidobacteriota; class Thermoanaerobaculia; order Gp7-AA8; family Gp7-AA8; genus JAJPHC01. Next base: position 16 of record CAZKID010000292.1, on the reverse strand, counting down.
TTCTCCTTGCGTCTTA
>CAZKID010000291.1:0-6880 GCA_964552405.1 uncultured Thermoanaerobaculia bacterium | reverse complement strand
CCGGTGTGATTCGGTCCGGAGCGAATCTCGTGCATGACGGGAACGATGTGCTCGATGAGTTGCCCGTACATCTGCGGCCTGTCGCTACGAAGCAATCACCCGAACCGGAGTCGCCACTGCGCGAAGTGCTCGCGCTGATGACTCGCGACGAGGCATCTGGCGTCGAAGACCTGGCGCAGCGGCTCGGCCGCGCACCCTCGGCACTCGCGGAACCGCTTCTGCAACTCGAGCTGGCCGGCTGGATCCGCGCACTCCCCGGCGCGCGGTACGTGAGGTCGAAGTAGGCGACTGAAGTCCGGTGGGGAGACAGGCCCCACCGGATACGGCTTTATGAAGGAAGCATCTCCGCTCCGTCCACGTCCATCGTCTGCTTCACCTTCCACGCAATCAGACCGAGAGGGACACCGATCTGCACCAGACGGCGCAGCGGCTTCGGGAAGCCGAAGCCGATCAAGAGCCCGAGCACAGCGCCACCCGCGACGATCTGCACCGCGTGCTCGGCGACGAACTGCTTCGCGTCGTACTGCGTGCGGATCCGCTGATCGAGCTCGTCGATGCGCGTGCTGATCCCGTCGCGGGCTCGCGCGATCTCGCGCTCGACGTGCTGCTTCTCCTGCTGAATGTCCGGCATCAATGACTCCTGATCCGCGCGATGTCCGACTTGATCGACTCGATGTCGGTCTTGATCTGCTGCACTGAATCGTTGGGGACGAATTCGACGCCGGCGAACTTCTTCTTGCCCATGAAGGCCAGGACGGCAGCCGCGGCGAAGAGAACGATCGTCACGATCAGGCTCGACAACCACGCCGGGACGCCGAGCGCCACCAGACCGAGGGTGATCGTTACGAAGAGAAACGCAAGTCCGAAAAGGCCAAGGAAGAGAGCGCCGGCGAAAAGGGCCGAGCCGCCGCCGAGTTTCGTGACGGTATCCTTGACCTCCAGTTTGAGGAGGGCGATCTCGCTGCGGAACAGCGTGGAGAAATCGGCGCTGAGATCCTTGATGATCTGTCCCAGCGAGCGGTAGTCTTCATTCATCTGTGCTGCGCTCATGTTGGTCAACGGGAGCAAAACAGGTACCCGATGCGTTGTGCGGTCCCGATGCAATCACATTTCGTCGAGCTGGTGAAGGACTTTCGCTTCGAGGCAGCACACTGGCTGCCCAATGTGCCCGAGGGGCACAAGTGCCGCCGCATGCACGGACACTCGTTCCGTGGAGAAGTTGCTGTGCGCGGCGAGACCGATCCGAAGACCGGATGGCTGATCGACTTCGCCGACCTGCGGCGCTCCGTCGATCCCATCGTGCATCAGCTCGATCACTACTGCCTCAATGAGATCGAGGGGCTCGAGAATCCGACCGCGGAGATGGTCGCGATCTGGATCTGGAACCGGCTCGAGCCCCAGGTGCCGGGGCTGGCGAGAGTGACCATCGAGGAGACTTGTACTTCGCGTTGTCACTACTACGGTGGCAGGACAAACGGGACGGACAGGTAGAAACATCTGTCCCATCACCTCATCGGCACGAACCTCACTGCCGTCACCATGCTCCTCACCACCCTCCCGAGCTTCTTCTCGATCAGCCACAATTTCTGATCTTCGAATTCTCCGACCGGAATCACGCACCTGCCACCATCCCTCAGTTGTTCCAGCAGCACTTCGGGGAACGTTGCCGGTGCGGCCGCGGCGAGGATCGCGTCGAACGGGGATTCGCCGCGGAACGCGTCGAGTCCGCTGCCCGCGACGATCGTTACGTTGGTGAACCCGAGACCCTCGAGTCGCGCGGCGGCCGTGCGGGCGAGATCGGGCTCCAGCTCCGCGCCGTAAACATGCCGCGCGAGCCGCGCGAGGATCGCGGTCTGATATCCCGAGCCCACTCCGATCTCCAGCACGCGCTCATGACCCTGGAGCTTCAGGAGCTCCGTCATCAACGCGACGATGTAGGGCTGCGAGATCGTCTGATTGTGCTCGAGCGGCAAGGGTGTGTCGTCGAACGCCGACGCGCGCTGGCGTGACGGCACGAACTGGTCGCGACATACCGCGCGGAAGGCCTCGAGCACACGCGCGTCGGAGATACCGCGTGCGACGATCTGCGAACGGATCATCCGTTCGTTTTCTTCATTGGGAGTCGGGGAAGAACTCACTCGTGCAGCCTACCGCGCCTCGTCACGATTGGCGTACTCGTTGCTACCGTCTTGGCGAGCGCATCGGCAAATGCAGGCACGTATCGTTCTCATCGATGACAACACAAACGACGTGACGGTCACACGGCGAGTCCTCGAGCGCCGTGGATATCACGTCGTTCCGGCCACTTCGGGTGAAGAGGGCCTTCGTCTCGCCTCGCAGGTGCTCCCCGACGCGATCGTCGTCGACTATCGCATGCCTGTGATGGACGGCTTCGAAGTCACACGGCGCGTCAAGTCGGATGCGCAACTGAAGACGATTCCCGTTCTGATGCTGACGGGTGCCGACACACCGCAGCATGTCGTCGACGGACTCGGCGCAGGCGCGGACGACTTCGTCACGAAAGGCGCGGATGCCGAAGTCCTCTTCGCCCGCCTCGGCGCATTGCTGCGAGTGAAGGCCTATCAGGATGAACTGCGCCGCGTAAACCAGCAGATGTCTCGCGACCTCCAGATCGCGCGCCGCGTTCAGGAAGCACTCGTGCCTGCAGCTTCCTTCGATGCACCTCGGATCGAAGCGCGTTCCGCGTACATTCCCAGCGAGACGCTGTCCGGCGACTTCTACGACTACTTCGTCGAGGATGGACTCACGTATCTGTTCGTCGCAGACGTGTCGGGACATGGATTGCCGGCGGCGATCCTCGTCTCACTCCTCAAGAGCTACCTGCGAACCGAGGCGCCGACGGAGTCGTCACCGGCAACGTTCATGTCGCGACTCAACGATTTTCTGTTCACAGTCAGCCTTCCGGCTCAGTTCGCAACCGGCCAGCTGCTGCGCATCGACGAAAAAGGGATGCTCGTCTATGCGAACGCCGCTCACCCGCCCTTTCTCCTCTACCGTCAGAAAACGCGCCGGACGGAAATCGTCGAGTATCCGAGCCACCTGCTCGGGGCCCTGCCCGGAATGATCTACGAGGACTGCAGCCTCGCGATCGAACCGGGGGACACGCTCTTCATCTACACCGACGGGCTTACGGATCGGCGGACGGCCAGCGGCGAGTTCTATGCAATCGAGCGCGTGGCCTGTCTGCTCGAGGCGCCGGCCGGAAGCATTGGCGAGGTCTACGACCGCATCTACGCCGATATCTGCTCGTTCGCCTCCACGGAAGAATTTAAGGACGATATCGCTTTTGTCGTAACGCGCTTCCACTGACGCGCGTCTAAGAACGACGAATGCGTAAAGCTCTCATCGCTGCCCTTCTGTTCACCACGTCTGCTGCCCTGGCGCAACAGCCACCGCGCCCGATCTTTCCGGACGACTACACGCCGAGTCCTTGTGCGCCCGACAAACCGTGCCAGAGCTATGACAAATCGGAACTTCGCGATGCGGCGTTCACGATGCTGGCGCTCAAGCTCGATTCGCACTGGATCGAGGATCACTACGAGCAAATGCTTCAGTTGTACGCGCCGGTGTGTCGCAAGCATGCCACCTGTTTCGGCACAGCCGGAACGAACTTCCTTTTTTGCGACGACATCATGATCAACGAATACCGAGCGGTGTGCGACAAGGCTTTCCCGAAAGCAACGAGCCCGGTGGACTTCGATCAGTGCAATGCCTTTACGGAGATCTGGGCGCTCGGCGTCGACATGAAGGCGAAATGGGCCTCTGAGGCCGCTCTTCAGTGCGTCAAGGAAAAGGGGCTGGACACCCAGCACACGAAGCCGCCCGAGGTCTGGATGGTGCCCTCTGTGATTCCTCGCGGTTACACGGGATACATCACGATCTACGCGATCGATCCCGACACGCACGTGCCGATCAAGGCCGACTTCGCGATCGAAAAGACAATCCTCTATACGGCCACGAATCCAGCCGGCAACCTGTCCACTGGATATCCATTCAAGTGGCCCGTCAAGTATCTCCGCGTGAAAAATGCTGCGGGCCATGAAGACGTCGTGTCGCCGATGGTGACCGTAAAGCCTGCGTATTACCCACCTGTTTCGTTTCCGATGCCCACGCAACCGGGAAAGATGATCGTGTCGATGACACCCGCGAAGCTGCGGCCTGGAAAGAACACGATCACGGTGACCGCGAAGGATGCGTTGACCGGCGAGCCGGTCGAAGCGCGCGTGATGGCGAACGAAGAGGCAATCGGCGACACGAATCAGATCATCGAGGTCGTGGTGCCGAAGGGGAAGTCGCCCGAGATCTGGGTGACCTCACTGTTCGACACGTACTCTGATGTCGTCGTCGCGAAGTGACGGAGACCGCTTACATCCGTGAGAGTAACTCCTCGGCCTGCGGCTTCTTTTCGTAACGCACCTCCGAAGTGGTGATCTTCTGCAGGTATGGACGCGCCGAAGAAGCGTCGTTCCGCTTGAGGTGTGCGCGCGCGATGAGAAACCAGAGATCGGCGACGTATTCGTTCTCGCTCATCTGCTGGCTGCGTAGCGCGCGCTCCAGAACCTCGACCGCCTGTTCAAAACGCCCTCCGGCGAAATGAATGCGGCCGAGGTGAGCGAGCGCGTCGAAATAGTCGTACGAAGTCTCACCGACCGTCTCGACGACACGCTGATAGAACTCCGCGGCCCTGGCGTAATCCTTCCTGTCGAAATGGATCGCACCGCAGAACAGCATCGCGTTCCGATAGAAATAGGAATTGAAGAACGGCAGATTCGGATCGAAGAGCGTCAGCGACTGCTGAAAATGCGCGAGCGCCTCATCGAACTCGCCCAGCGCATACGAGTTCAGCGCCTTCAGCGCCAGCGCCTGCGCGGTGACGTTGCTGTTCGACGAATAGCGAAGCGACTGATCGTGCAGCTCGCGCGCCTGCGCGTAGTCCTTCTCTTCGTGTGAAAGATTGCCGAGAATGACGTACGACTTGTACTTGATGTCGTTCGCCTCGTCGGACTGCTCTGATGCGCAGGCCTCGCGAAACCCCGAGGCGGCGCGTGCCACATCGCCCGCATAAAGCGCCGCAACCGCGCGGTAGTACATGGCTTCGAGCGACGTGAGAACCGTGGAGCGGCTCTCTCCCAGCTCGTCGATGAACCTCGTGACGAGCTGTGCCAGCATTCGATTGTCAGATGTGGGATCGACCGTGAAGTTCTGGAGATAGACGAGCCGGTTCTCGAGAATGCGCATCATCTCCAGCATCGCCACGATGCGCTCGTGCTCATCCTGCGAACTACGGAAGAGAGCCGCAAGCTCGCGCTGCAGCTCCGCATACTCCCTCTCGTATCCGCGAACTGCCGTGTCCGACAGTTCTCCCTTCTCGTGCTGCAGCCGCGTTTCGAGCGCCACACGGCGGTCGACGAGTTCGTTCAGTTTGCCTCGCGTCATGTCTGACGTTCGCGTCGTGCAATCGGAGTTCCAGCGGCCTCGAGGAGGCGGAATTCGATTTGATGCCTGTCCTCGTCGATCGACTTCACCTCGATCTTCACCCGATCGCCGAGACGGAGCTCACGACCCGTGGCATCGCCGCGGAGCCGGTGCGCCCGTTCGTTGAACACCCAGAAGTCGCCTCCGATCGTCGCCACGGGAACCATCCCTGTGACGAATACCTCCTCGAGATCGACAAAGAGGCCGAAGGGGGCGACGCCGGTCACGATGCCATGAAATGCCTGCCCGACCTTGTCGCGCATGAAGATGACCTTTTTCCACTCGAGGACTTCGCGCTCGGCCTCTTCAGCGCGGCGCTCACGCTCACTCGACTGGAGCGCGATGCCGGGCATCGTCGTTTCGATGTTCGTGCGCCGCTCGCCGAACACCGCACCGCTGCCCACCAGCTCCGCAAGCCGGCGATGCACGATGAGATCCGGATAACGCCGGATGGGCGAGGTGAAGTGGCAGTAGTGTTCGAGCGCGAGCGCAAAGTGCCCGGTGTCGGCGTCCGAATAGAACGCGCGCTTCATGGAGCGGAGCACGATGTTCGTGAGGAAACGCTCTTCGGGTGTGCCGGCCACGGACTTCAGAATGCGCTGCAGTTCCGAAGGGCGCATTTCTTCGACATCGCCGCGCAGCGCGAGCTTGAACTCCTTGAGCACTTCGCGGAGGTCTTCGAGTTTCTGCGGATCAGGCTGCTGATGCACGCGGAAGATGCCGGGCTGACCACTGAAGACGAGCTCCTGTGCCACGGCTTCATTCGCGGCGAGCATGAACTCCTCGATGAGCCGGTGCGCAACGTTGCGCTCGCTGGGAAGAATCGCAGAGATCTCACCGCTCTCCGCAAGCACGACACTCGCTTCGGGCAGGTCGAAGTCGATCGAGCCGCGCGCCTCGCGCCTCTTGCGCAGGATCTCGTAGAGCGCATGCATGCGCTCGAACTCGGGATAGAGGTACTCGTAACGCTCGCGGAGAGCGGCCGTCTCGGCCGCAGTCAGAATTGCGTTCACATCCGTGTACGTCATCCGCTCTTTCGTGCGAATGACCGACTTGTACACCTTGCGCGAAAGCACGCGCCCTCGCGGATCGATCTCCAGGTCGACGGAAAACGTCAGCCGCTCCACACGTGGATTGAGCGAGCAGATGCCGTTCGACAAACGCTCGGGCAGCATGGGAACGGCACGTCCCGGGAAGTAGACCGAGGTGCCGCGCTCGAACGCTTCTTCGTCGAGCGCACTTCCCTCCGCCACGTAATGCGCGACATCTGCGATGTGGACGCCGAGCAGGTAGTTGCCATTGGAGAGGAGTTGCACTTCGACCGCGTCATCGAAGTCTTTCGCGGTCTCGCCATCGATCGTGACGATGTTGTGTTCCCGCAGAT
>CAZKID010000290.1:0-6888 GCA_964552405.1 uncultured Thermoanaerobaculia bacterium | reverse complement strand
ATCGCATCATCGACCAATTCGCCGATTGCGATGGCCAGTCCTCCCAGGGTCATCGTGTTGATGGTGATTCCGAAGTAAGTCATCGTGATGATGGCGGTGATCAGCGACAGCGGAATCGCCGTGAGGCTGATGAGCGTTGTCCGGAAATTCCAGAGAAACAGAAACAGGACGATCGCGACGAGTAGACCTCCTTCTGCAAGGGACTCCTTCACATTTCCGATCGCGCGCTGGATGAAGGCCGCCTGCTGAAAGGCCTTCGTATGGTTCGGTAATTCCTCTGGCAGCTGCGATTTGAACGTTGCCGGCGCTTTGTCGATCTTTTGGGTAACTGCAAGCGTGTTCGCATTCGGTTGCTTCTGAATGGTCGCCACCACGTCGGAATGCATATTGAAGCTGCCGTCTCCACGCTTCAGTGCAGGACCAAACCGAACGGTGGCGATGTTCTTCACGAAAATCGGCACGCCATTCTTGACGGCAATCACGGAACCGGCCAGTTCGTCGAGGTTGTTCACGCGCCCGCGCGCGCGAATCATGTATTCCTCTGTCGGCCCTTCCAGAAATCCACCTGACGAATTCGAATTGGCGTTACCCACAGCCTGCATGACTTGCTTGAGCGTCAGGTTGTAGTCACGCAGTTTCGCCGGATCGACGAGGACCTGATACTGCTTCGTCTCGCCTCCGATGATCATCACCTGAGCGACCCCGGGCACGCCCAACAGACGCGGACGCACAACCCAGTCGGCAAGGGAAAGCCGTTCAATTGGAGGATTGGTCTTCCTGGTCATCCAAACCAGCATGATTCGGCCCAGGGCCGAAGCGATCGGGCCGAGAACGGGCGAACGAACACCAGCCGGAAGACGAACCTGTCCGAGCTTTTCGGTAACGAGCTGGCGAGCACGATAAATGTCGGTACCGAGGTTGAACTCGACAAAGACAATCGAGATGCCGGCGGCGGAATTCGATCGGACACGGAATACATCGGATGTCCCGTTCATTACGGCTTCAATCGGCAAGCTGACCAGCGCTTCAACTTCTTCGGGCGCCATGCCGTGCGATTCGGTCAGGATTGTCACAGTAGGCGCCGTCAGGTCGGGAAAAACATCCACTGGAGCACGAAAAGCGACAACACCGCCGTAAATCAGGAGCCCGATCGCGGCGATCACGACGACCAAACGGTTCCGGATCGACCATTGAATGATTTTGTTTAACATGCAGTGCTCCTACACCTCGTGGGTATGTGCGCCGGCATTCGCAGGCCGCAGCTCTTGCAGCTTGAGTTGATAGGCGCCTTGCGTCACGACACGTTCGCCGGGCTTGATTCCGGACACGATCGCGAGCTTATTGCCATAGGCGTCGCCGACAATCACATCGCGGCGCTCAAATTCTTCACCCGTACGAAGGACATAAACGATCTTCTTTCCCTCGTTATCGAGAACAGATTCTTTTGGGACAAGGAGCACGTGTGCTCTTTCACCGGCATCCAGCCGGAGGTTGGCTTGCATGCCGATCCGGAGATCACCGGAACTATTGTTGACCTCGAACACCGCTTTGGCCGCCCGCGTCTGATCGTCAACGACGGCTCCGATATTGATGAGCCGTCCATGAAACTCTCTGTCCGGGTACGCAGCCGTCGTGAATGTCGCGTCGGTGTCCTTTTTGACGCGCCCGAGGTCCTTCTCAAATATCGGAGCTTCGACCCAAACTGTCTGTAGCGCGATGATTTCGGCGATGGCCTCGCCAGGGCGGACTTCTTCTCCCGCAGCTTTCTTCACCTCGACGACGGTTCCCGAAATCGGAGCCGTTACTTCATAGTTGGATGTGAGCGGCGCGGTCTGAAGCGCTCTTTCCTGTTCTTGAATCGCCGCAAGATTTGCTTCCGTGGACTTGCGGTCCGCCTCCGACGTTTCGAACTGTTTTTGCGAGTATGCTTTCTTCTCCAGCAGCCTTTTCGCTCGTTCCGCCTCGGCAGTGGCCGCCGCCACTTCCGCGCGGGCTTCGAGTTCCATTTCCGGGAGCTTGCGGCGTTCGGCTGCGCCCCGGCTGTTTTCAATTCGGATTTGCGCGGCCTCGGCTGCAGTCGGAGTCTGGACAAGTGTTGCCAGCACGTCCCCACGCGTGACGGTTTGACCGATTCTCGGAAGCACCTGGGTTGCAATGATGCCGCCGACAGGGGGAGCAACCACCGTGCGATTTGAAGGCGAGGGAATGACTCTTCCCGTTGAATAGATCTGCGGAGACAGCTGCGCTTCTTCCGCTAACGCAAGCTTTAGATGAATGAGCCACTGCTGCTCCATCCGGAACGGTACGATACCGTTCGACTCGGCAGTCTTTGGCGCTGCGTCTGCCTCGCTCTGCTGAGGCCGATTCCAGATCCATATTCCAGTCGCAGCCAAAGCGAGCAGGGCCGCGATCGGCAAGATCCAATGCTTCTTCATGGTTGAATGTCCCTTCCCACCGCCAGTTCGAGTTCGCTGAGGCTGAGCTGGTAGTCGAACAACGTCTGGAAATACTGCTGCCGCACTTCGGCTCGGGTCCGTTGCGCTTCAAGGACCGACAACAGTGGTGTAGCTCCTTCTTCGTAGGCGGCCAGAGCAATCGAGCGGGATTCGTCCGCCTGATTCAGGAGTTCGTCCCGAAACGTTTGAACCTGTTGCCGGGCCGTTTGAAATGCTTCGTACGCAGCATCCACTTCGGCGATCGTGTGGCTGCGAGCGACATCGAGTAGCGCTTCGGCCGCCTTTTGATCCGCTTCAGCTCGCGCGACCCCTGCCTGATTGTGATCACGGATCTTCAATGGAATTGAAACGCCGGCCAGGAGTGTGTTGTCTTTCGCCAATCGTTTGTATCCAATGAATGGAGTGATATCCGGCCGGCTTCGAGCTTCTTCCAGCGTGATTCTTTCCTTGGAAGCTCCGACCTCGCGCTCCGCAGCCTGGACATCAGGCCGCTCGCGCAACGCCAGTTGACGCAGCGATTCGAGATCGGGATTGACGATCCGTAAATCGAATTCAACGGCGATCGGTTGCTTCGCAACGGCAGGATCTTCGAGATTCTCGGCCAGTCGAATCATGGCCTGCCGGAAACTCAGCTGTGCCTGGCGAATGGCGGAGTCAAACTTGATGCGCTCGAGGCGCACCTTGATCAGATCCGCTTCTGGAATTGCTCCTTCCTGAAATCGTGCGACGTTCAGATTGACGAGCTGTTCAAAAGTCTGGCGATTCTCGGTAGCGACCTCGATACTCCGGCGTGCTAATACCGCTTGAAAGTACAGGCGTTTCACTTCCGCAATTCCCTGCCGCATCGCATCGGCAAATCGCGCTTCGGCAACCGAAACACCGGCATCTGCGACACGCTCACGCTCCGCCCGCTTCCCGCCCAACTCGATCGTTTCCGAATACGCTACAGCGATTTCGTACAGGCCTCCGGCGATAACGGGACCTGAGAGTCTCAAATTCTCAGCGGTTATGGAGAGCCCGGGATTCGGTCGCAGTCGTGCCGCAATCTGGTCGGCCCTCGTCCGCTCCAGCCGGTATCGTGCTGCCTGAAGTTCGAGGTTGTGTTCGATGTATAAGGCGACGATGCGCTCCTGAGTTAGTGCTGGAGACGTGGTCTGGCTATAAGCCGGAACGACAACCACCATTATTAATATTGATGAGAGAACAAATTTCTGGCTCATAGTTCAGTCCACCTTAAAGTCGCTCAACGGCAAGCGCTCGTCGAGCCTGGCATTCTTGATGTGAAATTCGATGTCGTAGTCGCCGGGGCCTGCAATGGTTAACTCAGCGACATAGATTCCCGTCACCTTACCGACGCGACTGCCCGTCTGGACGACCGGACTTTCGGAACCCTTGCGACGCACAGCCAACGTCACTTCCGCCTTTGCAACCGGCGTTCCGTCAGACAGGTCGGTCAAATGACTGCGTACCTGGCTGGCTTTCCCGCTGTGGCTGGGGGCCTGGCCGGGGATCACGACGGCGTCGGAGTCGAGCAGTTTGCGCAGGAACTCGGTGTTCTTCTGCGCGACGCTTCGTCCGTCGTGCGTCACCAGCACCTCGGGGCTGAGCACCGAGTAATTCTCGGTGAATGGACTGCCGCCCTTCACTTCGCTCAGCGTCTGGCTGCCGCGCACGAACGAGTGGAAGAGGCGCGCCTCATGGATCACCGGCACGAGCGCATGACCGTCGCTGCCGAGGAGGCAGTGATAGGGCCAGAGGTAGAGCTGATACTTGCCGGCTTTCTCGAGCTGCTTGCAGTAGTGGATGACGTAGTCGAGCAGCCACGTGTAGTTGCCGCCGGTGTAGAGCGCCGCGACGTGCGGGTCGGGACGCAGTTCGCCGCTGCGGATGTCGTCGGATGTGACGAAGCGGAACGGCGCCGGATGGCCGCCGTCTTTCGTCAGCCAGAATGTGGGCGAGAAGATCTGATAGGCGAAATGCGTGTCGAGCGTCGTCGTGATCTCGGCGATGTGGTCGAGATTGCGATAGATGAAGCGCGCGATGCGATCGCTGTCGTCGATCGCGCCGCGTCCGCTGCGCCCCGCGACGTAGAGCGAGCCTTCAGGAAAGCAGAAATCCTTCTGCACGTCGATGAGGAGCAGATGCAGGCGGCGTCCGTCGCGCGCAGAGCCAGTGATGCCGTGCTGACGCGACCAGTCCGGCGCCGCCTGCAGCAGCACGTTGGGATCCGGCCGGTAGGACCACTTCGAAGCGTTGTTCGTGTCGTAGAAGGCTGGGAGAGGGAGGTCGTTCGTCTTCGTGTTTCGCATACACTAACAACATAGTGTCGTATTTACACGATGTCAAGATGGCGCTCCCGTCATCCCGAGCGAAGTCGAGGGACCTGGGTGGTTGGGAGGCGCGCGACATGATCTTCGTACCGCCCGCCCACCAGGGTCCCTCGACTTCGCTCGGGATGACGGAGGCTTGCGATCGCGTGTCTTGGTTTTTCTCTCAGTCTCGCGCTCGGGAGGACGAGAGATACGTTCAGGAAACGCGGAGTCGCGTCACTGTTGCGCCGCTGATCGCGTAGATCCCATCGCTGCCAACGACCAGCCGCGTCCCGGAGTCGACGAACGGCTCCGTATCGGGCCACGTCACGCGAGCTCCGTCGACCGCGATGCGCTCGATCCCATCATCTGTAGCGACGAAGAGGTAGCGGCCGTGCGCGGCGTTGCCACGAGCTCGCGCGACTTCTCCAACGGCTTCCACGCGGCCCTCGCGCGTGATCACGACGTAGCGTGTAACGAGACGTCCCTGCACATTGATCGTCGTGAGAAACCAGCAGCGCTCCTCGGTGAACGCCCAATCTGCCTCGATCACTTCGCCGCCGAGGGGAAGAAGGGGGACGGGTGCTTTGATGCCGCGCGACTCGGCGGGGAAAACGAAGCCGGCAACGAGTGCGCCTGCGCCGTAGAACCCGAAACCGAAGCGCGCACCTGTCCAGAAGCGTGTCGCGTTCTCGAGGACCGTGCCGACAACCTCCGGCCCGACGCGGCCTTCGCGCAACAGCTGATCTCCGGCGATCCATGTGCGCCGCATTTGCGCGAGGTGAGGAAGCTCGTTCCGCGACACGAGCGTCGCGGTCACGCCGCCGCGGATGATCTGCAGCGGCCGCGTGACGGGCACGGCGAGATGCGCACACTGTGGACAGTGCGCGCGCGCATGCTCGACACCGCACGCACAACGCGTCCATCGCAGCGACTCAAGCAATGGTAGCGGAAATGGCGCGCGAGCGTCGTGCACGAATGTCCGCTCGAACAGGTGCAGCAGATCGTCAGGCAACACATCGAGCCGATTCGCCTGCTTCGGATAGCGCACTTCGGGATGAAAGACCGTCATGCGCTGCAGCGGACGCGCTTCCTGCGGCACGCGAGCCGTTCCCGCCGGCGGACGATGGACGCCGCCGTAAGGATCGACGAACAGAAGCAGTTGCATCGCCATCGCACCGAAGGCGTACCAGTCGGAGCTCGCGTCGTGCGGTGAGACGAGTGCCATCGTCGTTCCATCGCTATGCAAAGGATCGAGGAAGCGAAGCGTGAACAGGCGTGTGACGAATGGCGGGAACTGGTAACTGTCCGAGTCGATGAGCCACGCTGCGTCATCGTGGGCGATGACATTCAGATCATTGAAGTCGCCGATGACGACTCCTGCGGCATGAATGGCGGACACCGAGCGATGAAGATCGCAGAGCAGGCGTATGACCGCATCCGCCGGAATCGCGCTGCGAAAACCGCGATCCGCATAGCGAATGAGAGGTTCGCCACGCACCAGCCGCATCGCGTAACCGGCGATCTCGCCGCTCCTCGCATCGATCACGAGCTCCTCGGGCTTGATCACCCGTGAAGGCAGCTGCAATTGCTGCATGAGCGGCAGCTTCTTCTGATGGATCGAGAGACGGTCGCGCGCGGCCGCCTGCGCCGCGGTGGAGAATGCGTAGTCAGGATGCTCGGGTCTCTTGAAGATTTTCAGCGCGGTCCCGTTCGCATGCTCGTAGACGTCGGCCTCGCCTCCGCTTCCGATCAGGTTTCTTGGCAGGAGCTCGAGCGGCGCGCCGCGCAGAGTGAGCTGCGGCGCGGCGCGAAAGACGGACAGGCGTCTCATGCGCGTCTCCGGATTGCGACGACCGTCGCATCGTCGTTAGGTTGCATGCGGAAGAGCGCGCGCCGAATCGCATCGGGATTTGTGAAATAGCGATCCGCGATCCACGACTCGCCGGCCGGCATGCCGTCCGTGCCGAGCACGATGTTGCCGATTCGGCCAGTGGGCAGTGTCTCGATCACGTCGAGCCGCGGCTCGTAGAAGAAGTAGGGAGGAGCGTTGCCGGGGAATGGACCGAGTGTGGTCGGCGCGCCGTTGATCAGAAAGGAACCATCGCCTCGCGCGAGAATCG
>CAZKID010000289.1:0-6921 GCA_964552405.1 uncultured Thermoanaerobaculia bacterium | reverse complement strand
CCGCCGACGATGAGCCGCTTCAGATAGAGCTCCGGCGCGATGCGCATGAAGAGATCCATGTCGAGCGCGTTGTGATGCGTGACGAAGGGCCGCGCGGCCGCGCCGCTGGCGATCGGCTGCATCATCGGCGTCTCCACTTCGATGAAGCCGTGATCGTCGAAGTATTTGCGGATGTAGCTGATGATCTTCGCGCGCGTCTCGAACGTCGCCTTCACGTCATCGTTGACGATGAGATCGACGTAGCGCTGGCGATAGCGCTGCTCGAGATCGGTGAGGCCGTGCCATTTGCTGGGCAGCGGACGAATGCCTTTGACGAGGAAGTCGATCTTCGCCGCTTTGACGGAGAGCTCGTTCGTCTTCGTGCGGAAGAGTGTGCCGTGCGCGGAGATCCAATCGCCGGCATCGAGATTCTTGTATAGCTCCCACTCGCGCTCGGAGAGCGTGTCCTTGCGGCAGTAGACCTGGATCCGCGCCGTCTTCTCCGAGAGGACGAGAAATGCCGTCTTGCCGAACTCGCGGATGGTCATGATGCGGCCGGCGATCTTCACCGCAGGTTTCTCTTCTTCGAGCTCCGCCGCGGACTTGCCGCTGTAGCGCTCGACGGCTTCCGCGATCGTGATGTCGGTGTCGGCCTTCGTCGGATACGCGTCGTAGCCGAGCTGCGTGATGCGCGCGAGCTTCTCGCGGCGAATGCGAATGAGCTCGGACTCGGCGACTTCGGGCTGCGGTGGCTGCTGTTCGTTCTCGGTCATAGGTTCTCGAGTGCGGCGATGGCTTTTTCGATCAACTCCAGCGACGTCGAGAAGGACATGCGCAGATGTCCTTCGCCGTGCGGTCCGAAGACGACGCCTGGTACGGAGGCGATCGAGGTCTTCTCGAGCAGCGTCTCCATCGCCTTCCACGAATCGGAGCCGAGCCGGTCGCGGACGTCGGGATACAGATAAAACGCGCCGGGCGGTGGTGCGCAGCGGAACCCAGCAGCGGCGAATGCGTTCACGAGCAGGTCGCGCCGCCGGCGATATTCATCGCGCCACTCGGGATCGAACCCGTGTGTGATCGCGGCGGCCGCGGCGAACTGCGTCGGCGTCGATACGCCGTTGATCGAATTGAGGACGAGCTTGCGCAAGCCATCCATCCAACGCTCATCGGCGACGAGATAACCCGTGCGCCAGCCCGTCATCGCAAAGCTCTTGCTCAGCGTGTAGACGGTGAGCGTGCGCTCGAACATCCCGGAGAGCGTCGCGAGCGAAATGTGCGGTGCGTCGTAGACGAGATCTTCGTAGGCCTCGTCCGAGATCACGGCGAGATCGTGCTCGATGGCGAACGTCGCGATCGTCTGCAGCTCTTCGGGCGTGAACATGTTGCCCGTCGGATTCGATGGCGTGTTGATGTAGATGACGCGCGTGCGCTCGGTGTGATGCCGCTCGAGCAGTTCGCGCAACTCGCCGCTGCGCACGTCGTCCCAGGGGATGAGAATGGGATTGCCGCCGCAGTACGTGACCTGGTCTTTGATGGGCGTCCAGTAGGGCGAGAAGAACATGACGTCGTCGCCCGGATTGACCGTCGCCTGGAATGCGCAGAAGAGGCCGTGTGCGCCGCCTGATGTGACGATGATGTTCGACGCGAGGACCTCGAGGCGGTTCTGGCGGGCGAGCTTGGCGACGATCGCGTCGACGAGCCGCGGTACGCCGGATGATGGGGCATAGCGCGTCTCGTTCGCGTCGACCGCGTCTTTCATCGCCTGCTTCACGTAGTCGGGCGTAGGCATGAACGGCTCGCCGCCTTCGAAGCGGAGCACGCGCAGCCCGCGGCCCTGCATCTCGAGCACGCGGTTGCGAATGCGGACGATGTCGGAGAAGCCGAGGCGCGAGATGCGCTCCGCCGGAGCGAGAGTACTGGTTCGCAAAGTCGGGGGATTATACAGAGGCAGGCAGCAGACAGCAGGCAGCAGGCAGCAGGAGGGGTCGTGCCTAGCCGTGGCGACCTCGTTCTCTTCCCGCTGTCTGCTGCCTGCTGTCTGCTGTCTGCTGCCTGCTCCCCCGATCAGGGCTTCGGCTTCTGCGCTCCCGGATCCGTCACCGGCGCCGCGGGGGTCACGATCTGCTGGGCCGTCGGTTGTGGTGAGGCTGCCTGTTGTGCGCCGGGCGCGACGTAGTTGAACGGCGTGCCGGTGAGCTGCAGCGCTGCGTTGGCGTGATCCTTCGAATAGGACTTGATCAGCGCGAGGCCCATCAGATTGCTGTCGAGCACTCGCGGGTTGACGCGAACGTCGAGCAGTGCGTGATTGATGCTGATCGCCTTCGCGTAGTACTTCACCGCTGCTTCTTCGTGATGGCTTTTTTCCTCGATGAGCCCGAGCTGGAAGAGCGCTTCGGCATGTCCCGGTTTGTGTCGCACGGTGGCGAGGAAGTCGGAGCGTGCGCCCGAGGCGTCGTCCTGGCTCGCGCGCAACTGCGCACGGTTGTAGTACGCCGGATAGAACTTGCGATCCGCGTGAATCGCACGGGTGAACTCGCGCTCCGCATCGTGGGGGAAGCCCTTCAGCAGGAGCATCTGCCCCAGCTGATTGTGCAGCGGCGCCGAGTTTGGATTCGCGCGCAACGCATCGATCGTCTGCGCGATCCTCTGATCGAAGGGGTCGGCAGGATTCAGATAGCGCTGCACGAACTGCGGTTTGTTGTACGGATTGTCTTCGTGATGCAGGTTCTGCATGGCGGCGCAGCCGGAGAGTGCGGCGACGGCCGCGAGCACAAGAAGTTTTTTCATCGCTATTCCTGGAGTGGTTTCGCTTTCAGCTTTACTTTGCCATCGACTGTCTCGACGCGAAAGGCGACGGAGCTCACGTTGTATTTCGTCTGAACCATCTGCGTCTGTTTTTCGATCATCTGCGCCAACTGCTCGACGGTGACCGGTGGCATCTTGCCCATCTTCAAGTGTTCGCGCTCGATTTGTGAATAGAGCCGCTTGACCGCTTCACCGTTCGTGCCGGGTGTCACCTTTACATACGGATCGGCAGCCGGTGACGTTACGCGCTGCGGCTCGGGTGGGGGAGGAGGGGGTGCCGAGGGCTCTGAAAGTGCGGCCTGGCGGCGCTTGAAATCGAGTGGACCCTCTTCGCGCTCGCGCATCTTGCGCGCCCACATTTCGCGGAACTGGTTGAAGCGCGTCAGGAGTTGGTTGAAGCGAAAGCGCCTCGTGTTGTCGCGCCACTTCTGTTTCCCGAGCTCATAGATGAAGACCTCGACGTTCCGCCGGTCCTGTGTAGGCGGGAACTTCTGGATGCCGGCGAAGAACTGGTCGTACTTGTTCTTCAGGATCCGAATGTCTTCTTCGAGCTTGTCGAGCTCTTGGTCTTTCTGGAATTGCGCCATGGGCGATCAGCCCGCTAATACAATGCAAGTGTATGCGGAAAGCAACGGGCGGGTCCGCAGATTCCAATGCACTCGCGCAGCGTGCGATTCCATCGATGGATCGCATTCTTTCGACGGCTCGGTTCGCTGCGCTGAGCGATGCCTTCAGCCGCGCACGCGTGAAGGCGGCGGTGAGCGCGCATCTCGATGACATCCGCTCGAAGGGTTCAGCCTGGGACGAAGAAGCCGCCCATGAACGCGTTGCGATTTCGTTGCGCGCGGAGACGAGTACGACGCTGCACCGCGTCATCAACGCCACCGGCGTCATCATCCACACCAACCTCGGCCGTTCCCCGATCGATCGCGCAACATGGAGCGATGCCGCCGAGGTCGTGACCGGCTACTCGAATCTCGAGTTCGATCTCGAACGTGGTGAGCGCGGCAAGCGCGACGAGCATCTCTCTGCGCTCTGTCATTCGCTCTTCGGCTGCGAAGCGGCGATCCTCACCAACAACAACGCGGCAGGGACGCTGCTGCTGCTTGCGGCGGTTGCAGCGGGGCGCGAAGTGATCGTGTCGCGCGGCGAGCTGGTGGAGATCGGCGGCTCCTTTCGTGTGCCCGACGTGATTCAACAGGGCGGTGCGCGCCTGCGTGAAGTCGGCACGACGAATCGCACGCGCGCTCGCGACTATGCGGAGGCGGCGGGGGAGCAGAGCGCGGCGATGTTGCGCGTCCATCGCTCGAACTTCGACATCGTCGGATTCACCGAGACGCCATCGATTGGCGATCTGCTCTCGGTCGCGCGCGACAGGAAGATCCCGCTGCTGTACGACGAGGGAAGCGGGCGCGTCGTCGATCTCGCGAAGTACGGTTTCGAGCGAAAGGAAACGATCCGCGAATTGATCGCAGCGGGAGTCGATGCCGTCACCTGCTCGACGGACAAGCTCATCGGCGCCACGCAGGGCGGACTCATTCTCGGACGCGAAGAGATCATCGCGAAATGCCGCCATCATCCGCTCATGCGCGCATTGCGGGCCGGGAAGGAGAGCTACGCGGTCATTGCCGAGACGCTGCGCGCATTCGCGACGGAGCAACATGAAACGCGTGTGCCTGTTTATCGAATGCTTTCACGTTCGCTCGACGATCTGCGTGCGAATGCGAAAGCACTCGGCCTCGGCAGGGTGATCGAGTCGCAGAGTGCACTCGGCGGAGGGACGACGCCGTCAGAGACGATTCCGTCGATTGCCGTGGCGCTCGAAGGAAACGCGAACGAGCTCTATGCGAGGTTCCTGAGAAACGATCCGCCGATTGTTGGGCGCATCGTCGATGATCGTTTCACGCTGGATATGCGCACGATCCTCGACGAGGACTTGCCGCATATCGCGCGCTCAGGATGACGAGAACGTGGCTGAGTGTCCTGTGGGGCACAGGCGCCCTCGCCTGTGCTCCGAGCCGGCAGGCGAGGCCAGTGGGTAGCGACCACTACTCCGCCCCGAGCTCCGCCCTTCGGCTCTCGCTCTCGCCGTGCACGCCGATCATCTCTTCGATCTGCGCGCGCGACTCGGTCGCGAGGCGCTCCTTGTCGCGCAAGGTCGTGTTCGCGCAGTCGATTACGGCTCCGACTTTCACCGTTACCTTACCTGGCGTGATCCGCTTCGCGCCTACACGAAACACGTCGAACGTGCCGTCGACGGCGATCGGCTGCATCGGCATCTGCGCCTTGATGGCGAGGAGAAACGCGCCGCGCTGGAACGGCCGCATCTCGCGATGGCGCGAGCGGCCTTCCTCCGGAAAGATCACGATCGTGTTGCCTTTGCGAATGCGCTCCGCAGCGAGGTCGAACGATTTCACCGCGCTGCGGCGGTTCTTTCGATCGATCGGGATGAACCCGGCGCGCCCGATTGCCCACCCGAAGATCGGAATCTTGAAGAGGCTCGCCTTCGCCATGAAGCGAATCGGCTGTGGCACCGAGGCGAGGATGCAGGGGATGTCGAAATAGGAGTAGTGGTTCGACACGAGCACGTATCGCTTCTCCGGATCGATCTTCTCCATCCCCTCGGTGTGAAGCTCGATGCCTGCCGATCGCAGCAGCGACCGTGCCCACCAACGCGTGAGTGCGTCGATCAGCGGCGACTTCGTCGAGAACACTGCGACGATGAGAACACCCGTTCCCGCTGTGGCGGAGGCGACGACGGCAACGAGTGCGGCCCAGAGCGTTCGCAACATCGGGCCGACTCTAGCATGTGCGACGAAGCGCGTGGGCGTGCCTGATCACGGTTGGGTTCCTGATCGTTTTTCTCTCTGCACTCTTCGCCGCATCCCCGGAAGTCCCGCTCGCAGCTCCGCACATGGGACTCTGGCCCAGCGAAACCTCGGACATTTTCAGCGCGTCGACCGGTCGGGGATTTCTCATCGTGGGCGCACAGCGCCGCGGCTATTATTCTCAACTCACGATCGTGGGAGCGCGTGCCGATGACACAGGCCACCCGATCGGCCCCATTTTCGTCATTCTGTCCTCCGGCGGCGATGACAGTCTTCGGCCGGTCGGTCTGGCCAGTGATGGCCGTGGGTACCTTCTGATTTATGTCGGCTCGCGTGGCAACTTGATGCTCGCATGCCTCGACGAGCAGGGCACTCTGATCCGTTCGGCGCCCATTCCGGGTATCCGTCAGGGAACCAGCCAGTCGGTTGTGTGGAGCGGATCCGCATATGTCCTGGCCACAGCGGCGCCTCAGAACAGCTCCGTCATTGCGACGGTGATCGACTCCGACGGAACGGTCGTGCGCTCGACGCCCCTCCTCGGTCCCTTCTTCGATTTTCGGTTCACGAATGCGCCAACGGACGGCGTCGTGATCACGTGGTATGGGAGTGACCTCGAGGATCACGTAGTCACCGCTCCAACGTCAGCGCTTCGAAACGGAACGTTCGTCGTACCTGCTGATGACGCGAATCCGTTCACGGCGGCCCACCCAGGCTACGCTGCCATCGCGAGCAGCCGGCGCGAGTCGCTGATCGTCTGGCCCGAGTCGGGAAGGGCGCCCATCGGCGCAGTGATCCACGCACTCCGTCTTGATCGCGACGGACACCCGGCCGGTGCACCGTTCGTCGTCGCGCAACTCGAACAGGATCCGTATCGTTTGTCTGTTGTGCCGGCAGGAAACTTTTTTGTCATCACGTACTTCTCCAACGGCGCGCACGTCATCACGGATAGGGGCACTTCGCCGGGCACGGGTGGTTTGAAGTCGAGCGTCATCGCGTTGAGCGGCGGAGATTCCGGCGCGCTTCTGCTCTGGGGGCTCGAGGGAGCGTTCATCGGCGCCGACGGCGTCTCCGTGAGCGAGACACGGAACTTTTCCGCGATCAGCATGACGCAGTCGGGAGGGAGTGTGCGGTGGTGTGGCAATGGCTATCGCGCCGTATGGCAGGAATCAACAAGAAGCGGGGACGAACGCGTCATGTACGGCCGGATCGATTCCGCAGGCAGGCCGATGGATGTGCAGGGGCGCGAGATCGAGGTCGCCGGGACTCGGGCAGTCGGCGCGCTCATTGCCTGCAACGAATCGAATTCGCC
>CAZKID010000288.1:0-6926 GCA_964552405.1 uncultured Thermoanaerobaculia bacterium | reverse complement strand
TCCCCCGTGCGCGGGGGAGAAGGGACTATCTCAGGCTCGGACGAGGGTCGTGTCATCAGAAGCGTGACGGAGATCTGAACTTACTCACTCATCGGCAGATTCTGCATTTCGCTTTTCGTTCTCTTCTGCCTCGCGTCGCGCGGAGGTTGTGACAAACTCGCGCGATCGCGACTCTCATCCTCTTTCTCGCCGCATCCGCTGCGATCACGCTCGCGTGGAACCGGTTTTTTCAGCCACGCGTCAGGATCAGCATCGCGCTCGCGTTCCTCCTGCTCACCATCACCTATCAGGCGCGCACGTTGCTCACCGGTCGTGTCGATCTTCCCGCGAAGCTCGCGTTCGTCGCCGATCCGTGGAAGGCGCTGAACCGGCCCGCGGTCCATGCGAACACCGGCATCGTTTTCACGGAGCTCGGTCCCTGGTCGCGCGTCGCACGCGACGAACTGCGGCGCGGCCACGTTCCGCTATGGAATCGGACGGCCGCAAGCGGCGCGCCGTTGCTCGCCAATCAGCAGACGGCGATGTTCCATCCGTTCACGCTGCTCGGCCTCTTCCTCTCGCTGGGGAAGGCGTTCACGCTCACCGCCAGCCTGCGGCTCTTCACGTTGCTCTTCTTCACGTTCGTGCTCTTCCAGCGCTGGGGAGTGAGCGAGGCGGCGAGTCTCTTCGGCGCGGTCGCATACTCCTTCTGCGCGTTTCACATCGTCTGGCTGCTTTTTCCGCTAGGCCTTTCGTCGATGATGCTGCCGTTGATCCTCGCCGGTGCGGATCTCGCAGCGCGTGAATCGACGATCCGCGCTCACGCATTTCTCACGATCGCGCTCTCCTGTTCCGTTCTCGGCGGTCATCCGGAGTCGGCCGCCTTCACGTGGATCGTGGGCGCAGCCTATGCCGGATACCTGACGCGAAGTGCGTTGCCCGCGATGCTGCGGTGCGCGAGTGCGTTCCTCGCCGCGACGGCGCTCACTGCCTTCGTCTGGTATCCGACCATCGAGGTTCTCGAGATCACCGGCCGCTATCAGGTTGCGCGCATGGAGCCGGCCAGCCATGGACTCTCGCGGCAGTGGTTCTGGACGCTCATCAATCCCAATATTCTCGGCACTCCGCAGCGCGACGATTTCACGCCGCCGAAGATCGACCGTGGTGTGGTGCTGAGCGACTATGGCGAGGTGGCCTCCGGCTACGCGGGCCTCGCGACACTCGCGCTGGCGCTTGCATCCTTGCGGATCGTGCGCCGCAAGCCGAAGGGATTTCTCGTTGCGCTCGCCGCGCTGTCGTTCTGCACGTTTGCCGAGGTGCCCGTGTGGCGCGACATCGTTCATCACATCCCGTTGATCGGGATCGCGTTGAATCAACGCCTGCGTCTCTTCTGGGCCTTCGGCGTCGTCGCGCTCGCGACGCTCGCACTCGACGAGGAGCCGCGTGCGCGAATCCGCAGCACCGCGCCCGCCATCGTGTTGATGATCGCGCTGCTGCTCGCTCTCTGGCACACGATGACGTCGAGCGTGATCGTTCCAATTGGCAGTGCAGTCGTCATCGGCATTGCTCTGTGGCGCGCGCCGCGACACGCCGCCGTCGCCGCTGCGCTCGTCACGTTCTGCGAGCTCGGCTTTCTGACGTGGAATTACAACCCGCCAGCTCCGGCGGAGGAGGTCTATCCGCAGACCGAAGCGATCCGGAGACTGCAGCAGGTGCCGCAACCTTCGCGCATGGTTGCGTGGGGCTGGTCCTTCATCCCGGACACACCTGGCGCTTATGGCCTGGAAGACGTCAAGACGACCGATCCGATTCACTCCGCACACTACGCACGCTTGTTCCGCGGCTATCTGCGTGCCGAGGGTTATGACTCGATCATCAATGACTTGTCCTATCCGTTCTTCGACTACTTGAACATCCGTAGCATCTATGCGCCGCCTGGAACGGAGCTGAGCGATCCCGACCTCGATTGTGTGTATCGCGGCGCGGACGGCGTGATCTATGCGAATCGGAACGCGCTGCCGCGGTACTTTGCCGTCCCGCACTTTCGCGTGGAGCCTTCGTTCGATGTCGCTGTCGCGCTGATGAAGCAGATTCGGGATTTTCGCGAGGAGGCGATCGTCGATCGCATCCCCGACGCGTTTCGTGCGGAGCTTGCACAGGGTCTCGCAGCGAATGCCAACGTATCGATCGAGACGTACGAAGGTCAGCGCACGGTCCTTCATGTCTCGAGCAGGGGCTCGACGCTGCTCGTCTCGAGCGATGTGAACTGGCCCGGCTGGCGTGCCTATGTCAATGGCCGGCGTTCACCCACCGTCATGGTGAACGGCGCCTTTCTCGGCTGCTTCGTTCCCAGTGGCGTTTCGCGCGTGGAGCTCGTTTATCGGCCCGATGGATATGTGCGCGGCTTGCGCATCGCGGCTGCCGGCCTGTTGGCTCTGCTGCTCGCTTACGCATTCTCGAAGATCCGTTCTCAGCGGCTTGCGATCGGCCGTTGAATGTCCCTATGCTTGAACCATGAGACGAATGAGCGGTTTGCTCGCGATTGTCGTTTGGTCGTCCAGTCTCTTTGGTGCGTCAACGCTCGTGCCATACGTCGTGCAGAACATCAACACGACGCCAGCTGTCGCCGAGGCCGCGCCACTCTCTTCGGAAGTGCTTGGCGACGAATGCTATTTCGCTTCCGACACGCCGTTCCCAACCTTCTGGCATACGAACGGTGAACGGGCCGGTACCTACCGCGTCGATCATTCCAGCGATGCTGCCGCGACTGTCTGGCGCGCGAACGTTCCTCCGATGCTCTTTCCGAATCCCTTGTATCGACCGCCGCGTGCTCTCTGGGCAACCGACGGGACGACGGCGGGAACGTCGAAGCTGATCGATGGGATTTCGATCGCGAGCGGTGGAGTGCCGTGTGGAAACAAGCGCTGTTTTTCTCTTGGCGATAATCGTCTCGCGTCGACGGATGGCACTCCTGCGGGGACTTCGATCTTTGCATCGACGCAGACAGGGGTGCACTCGTTCCTGCCTTTTTACCTCGCCGGCAGTGGCAGCAGAATGTATTTCAGCGGAAGCGACGCGGCTCACAGCGATTGTTATGAGTTCGGAGGGCCAACGTGTGGCGAGCTGTGGACGTCGGACGGCACAACGCTTGGCACGCGCCTCGTCGCCGATCTCATCCCCGGCCCTCAGCCATCAGGCGCGAGCTATCTCTTCGCATGGAAAGAGAAGGTCTATTTCGTTGCCAATGTGGCGTTGAACCCGCCACTGACGCGAGTGTTCGTCAGCGATGGAACCGCCGCCGGAACGCTGCCGCTCGGCCCACCTCTTGTGTTCTTCAACGATCCACAATTCCGCGCGGCGGGCGATTTTGTTTACTTCCGCACGAGCGATCTTCAGTACTGGCGCACGGACGGCACGCCCGAGGGCACGATACGCGTGCGCGATCTTGCGGGAATCTCGGAGCCCGTTCATATCCGCGACTTGATCGCCGGCGAGACGGGTCTTCTCTTCCAGACGGATCGGCCAGAGAACTTCACGTCCTTTGACACCTGGTACTGGCCCCGGAACGGAGTTCCCGCGAAGCTCACAGATTCGGCAGTGCAGATCCTCGGCATCCATGACCGGCTGCAGCGATTCTTCTATCGCGTCAGTAATACCAGCGGGGAGAAGTTGTATGTCGGCGACTCGACGTCCGGCACATCCGTGCCGTTGATCAATCTCGATGGGAATGGCAATCCGGTCGATTTCCGCAACGCCACTCACGTTGCATTCTTTCGTGCGAGCAATCGCATGTGGCGAACCGACGGCACGCTCCTCGGCACGTATGACCTTCCCTCGCAGATTGTTCGCGACAATAGCTCCGATCCGGACGAGCTCACGGAATTTGGCGGGAGGCTCTATTTCACAGCGATCGGCAACGATGGCAAGCGAGCACTGTGGCAATCCAATGGAACGCCTCAGTCGACCATTGCCATCGCCACGGATTGCGATCCATGCGATCAACTCGAAACCGCCGGAGGACGACTCTCCTTTCGCAAGTCCTGGCGACTATGGGTTCGTGATCAGGCTGGCAACATGTGGTCGGAGTCGCACTATGGATCCGATGCTGGCGAGATCCTCACTACTCCGCTGATCGTTGGCGATGCCGAACTATTCGTATCGGTGCGCGACGACAGGCTTGTGCTTCTCGCGAATCGCAATGGCGCCAATGTAGTCCTGCGCGACTTCGTGCCGGGCCCCGTTCAGACCATGGTGATCAATGGGCGCTTCCTTCTGCGGGGCGGCGATTTTCTGCTGCTCTCCACCGATGGCACGCTTGCCGGTACGGAAACTCTGCCCGCGGGGCGGGTTGTGTGGCTGCTCGATGCCGGAGGGCGTGCTTACTTCGGCAACGGAGCAGGCGCAATCGGTGCGACCGATGGTACGGCGGCGGGCACCAAAGAAGTCGTCGCTCTGGGCACATCGAACTTTTTCTATCCCGATCCTGTGGCGGCATGGCACGGTTTGATGTTTTTCCGTGACGAGAGTTTTCACCTCTGGAGGACTTCGTCAGAGCCTGGCACAGTCGTCGATCTTGGTGCCGTTCCCTATCTTCACTGGACGTGGGCCTTTGGTGATGATGCGAATCTCTATGTGATTGGTCTCGATATCGACAGGCGTCTCGAGGTCTGGAAGACGGATGGCACCATTGTGGGGACCAGCCGTGTGCAGACATTGACGGGCGTAGCGACCGAGCTGCCACCGTTCCGCGCGAGTGATGGGGAAGTCTACATTCCGATCGAAGGGTCGATGGGCCGTGGACTTCTCAACATGAAGAGCGGCTCGTTCCGCGCGATCCCCGGTGATTTCTTTTTTCCCGGTCTCGATAATCTGAGTGTCGACGACAAGGCCCGTATGGTCGCCGCTGGAGATCACATCTTCTTCGCAGCGTCCGTCGATCGCATCGGCTACGAGCTCCTCGGTCTCGATCTCAATAACGCCACGACGGGATTGCAACCAGTCATTGATGTTGCTTACGAAGGCGAGACTCATGTCAGCGGCAGTCGCGCAGCGCTCTTTCGTTTGACGATCAATGGTGGATCTCCGGCCGAACCATCTTCCGTTCACTTCGAAGCCGTGGATGGAAGCGGAAAAGCAGGTCGCGACTACGTGCCGGTGCAAGGGGATCTCACCTTCGACGCCGATTCGAACCGCGAGCTCGTTGTGCCGTTTACCGCCTCAGGCCGCGGCACGTTTGGAATCGTGCTGTCGCGGGCGACGAACGGCGTGATCGGGCATGGAGTCGCGTACGTCGCGCCGGAGAGGCGCCGGAGCTCGGCGGGGCATTGAGTAACGTCAGAGCGTCGTTGACACTGCTTCCGCCGTGAAAACGTTCTCTCGCTGGATATGGCACACTGTCGCGCGCTAGGAGGTGTTATGCGTCTTCGCCCCTGGGTCGTCTTCCTCGCCCTGGTTCCCTCCCTCGCGCTGTTTGCTCAGAAGCAACCGAAGGTTTCCGTCGCCGGCATTCGTGTCGTGGCCTACGGCCTCGGCGCCAACGGCAGTGAGCTGCACATCTTCAACGAGCAGCCCGGCACCACGATCGGTCTCGGCATCATCGCGCCCGAGGGGAGCGGGATCGTCGACATCGATGATCATGCGAGCCGCATCGACGCGCTCACCGATGACAAGGGCAAGAGCCTGCTCGAAGAAGGGCGCATCGGTCCGTTTCCGAAGATCAGCGAGGATCGCGGCGCCGCGATCATCGAGATCGAAACGCGCGGCCGCCCATCGATCGGCGCGTCGTCGCTGAATCTCTCCGGCTCCGTCGCGATGATGCTCGCCAACGGAACGAAGAAGACGCGCATCCCGAGTCTCAAGCTCGAGCAGGGGAAGTCGATGAAGGTCGGCACCGCGACGATCTCCGTGAAAAGCGCGACCGCCGGCGAAGACTCGACCGACGTCACGCTCGCACTTCCGCGCTCGACGATGAACAGCATCCACACCATTCGATTCTTCGACACGAAGGGTGAGGCGATCGATTCACATCGCACGAGCTCGGGCTACATGAACGAGTCGGCGGAGATGGAGTTCGACGTCAAGACGAAAGACAAGACCGTCGCGGTCGAGTTCGAGCTGTGGCAGAACACGAAGCAGGTCAAGGTCCCGTTCAAGCTCACCGCCGGAATCGGGATCGCTGGCGGAGAGAGTGCGCCGTCGCCGTCATCGTCATCGTCGGCGGAGACCGCTCCTCCGCCTCCGGCCAGGCCTGTGTCGACGACGCCGCCGGTGATCGGCGCAGGCGATGGTGCCGCGAGTCCCGACGCCGCGCTCGCGCAGATGCGGAGCGGATTCGGTTCGGGCAAAGGCCGTGATGTTCTCGCGGTGATTTATCCCGATGACCGCGGCACGTTCGCGCAGGGAATGGCGATGATCATCACGTTCTCGGTGCTCGGCAACATGGATGATCCGAAGGCGGCGGAGAAGGCGCAGAA
The DNA here is from genome assembly GCA_964552405.1 of uncultured Thermoanaerobaculia bacterium. Lineage (GTDB taxonomy): Bacteria > Acidobacteriota > Thermoanaerobaculia > Gp7-AA8 > Gp7-AA8 > JAJPHC01. The sequence continues at coordinate 474 of CAZKID010000288.1, read as the reverse complement.
GGAGATCGACGCCATCTTCAACAAGCACAAGATCAAGCCGCCGCTCAACCGGCCGCCGGCTGAAGTGTTCAAGAACACCGACCTCGCCGCGTTCATCAGCGACACGGTCTCCTATCTGAAGACGCATGTGCCGAAAGGGCAGGATGCATCCGAGATCCTGCCGATTCCGAAAGGAAAGCTGCAGAACCTGCACACCGAAGGCGACAGCGCGGTGGCGAAAGTCGAAGACAAGGACATCAAGTTCTCTCGCGTCAGCAACAAGTGGTTCCTGCGGATCGAGTAGGTCGGCCTAATAGGTGAGCTTCCGTCATCCCGAGCGAAGTCGAGGGATCTGGGGGGTTGGGAGGCGCGCGACATGATCTTCGTACCGCCCCGCCCACCCAGGGTCCCTCGAGGCGACTAGTCCCTTCTCCCCCGCAGGGGGAGAAGGTGCCGAAGGCGGATGAGGGGGCTCTTGTTCGCGCGTTGCACGAA
>CAZKID010000287.1:0-6942 GCA_964552405.1 uncultured Thermoanaerobaculia bacterium | reverse complement strand
TTCCAAAGCTGCAAGGCAAGAAGCAGAACAAAAACCGTATCCGCAAACAGGGGGTTTGAATTTGAACTCCTCCTCCGAAACCCATAACCGTAACGAAGCATAGGACGCCACGTCAAATCGATGTAGGAGCTTAGGGAGACCTGAATGAACCTGGCATCACTGACGCACGCGTCCATAGCAGGACGAATGGATTTAGACAGCGATATCGCGCTAGTTAAGAGAGCGAGAGATGGTGACTTCGGCGCGTTCGAGCGTCTGTTTGAACGTCACCGCCAGTTGGTATACCGCTTCGCCTATCAGATGGCCCCCAGGCGAGATGATGCCGAAGATATAGTTCAGGAAGCCTTTGTTCGTGCGTATCAGAACCTGAACAAATATCGCGATGAGCTCACGCTGTTCTCGAACGCGAACACGGAGACGCTGCACAAACACATCGACGAAGTGGTGAACATCGGCGGGATCGTCTCCAAGCTCAAGCGCTCGAAGATCAAGAAGGGGCCGAACGAAGGAAAGATGATGGCGAAGTTCGTCCTCGACGATCAGTTCGGTTCCGTCGATGTCGTGGTGTTCAGTGATCTCTATGCGAAGTATGCGAAGTGGCTCGACAACGGCGTCGCGATTCTGCTGACCGCCGCGGTGAAGGACACGGGCGGACAGCAGACGGGACGCAGCGCGTCGCTGCAGTCGGCCGAACAGGCCGCGCTCAACATCGACGATGAGTACGGCGGACATCCCGAAGCGCGCGGTGCGCGGATCTCGGCGTACGAGTTGAGCGAGGATGATCTCGAGGACGAACGCGATCCGAAAGAGATCGAGAACGAAAAGTACGGAGATCGAAAGGACAACTTCTCGCTGTTCGGCGGTGGAGGACAGGCGCCCTCGCCTGTCCCCGAAAACGATGTGGATGCCTTCAACGAGGCGACGGCTGCGATCGAAGAAGCACCGGCGCCCGAGCCTCAGTTCGCGGCGCACGCTGCGGCGTTTTCCGAGTCGCCGATCACTCCCGAGCTCAACGCGCTCGAGATCATCCAGCTCGAAGGGATTCGGGACAAGCGTGTGAAGGAGATTGCGCTCGAGGTGCGGTACTCCGAGATGGATGAAGAGCGCGTCCGGAAAATCCGCGAGCTCGTCGAGGATCATCTCGGCGAGATCCCGGTCACGATCACGATCATCGATGTGCCGGAGGAGCTCGGCGGACCCAGCGTGCGAATGAAGGTCAATCACCACTTCCGAGTGCAGCCCGGGCCGGAGCTCAAGGCGGCGCTCGAATTGCTGCGCGTTCGTGTGCAATATGTGTTTCCGAGGAATCCAAATGCAGCCTGAGCAGAACTACGGAACGCATCGGCGCTTCCATCCCTGGTTTCATTTCTTCGCAGTGCCGGTGCTGACCATCAACGTGCTCGTGCAGATCTACTTCTGCTACCGCGAGCCAGGCTGGGCCTCGGCATTCGGAATCATCGTGGCGCTCGCGCTCGTCACGTCGCTGGTGCTCGGACGCTTTTACGCGCTACGCGTGCAGGATCGCGTGATTCGTCTCGAAGAGCGGCTTCGTCTGCAGGCGTTGCTGCCGGACGAGCTCCGCCCGCGCATCGACGAGCTGCGGATGCGGCACTTCATCGCGTTGCGCTTCTGCAGCGACGAGGAACTGCCGGAGGCGGCGCGTGCCGTGCTGACGGGCGACGCGAAGTCGGCGGACGAGATCAAACGGCGCGTGAAAACGTGGCGCGCAGATCATCATCGGATTTGAGTGACGAGTGGCGAGTGACGAGTGACGAGTACCGAGTGACGAGTACCGAGTGACGAGTGACGAGTGGCGAGTGACGAGTGATGAGTGATGAGCTGACAGCGCAGAACTCGCAACTCGGTACTCGTCACTCGTCACTCCTCACCGCCCTCCTCATCATCGACGTGCAGAAGGCGATCGACGACCCGAGTTGGGGGAGCGATCGAAACAATCCAGACTGCGAAGCGAACATCGCGCGGCTGCTCGCGCGGTGGCGCGAGCAGGGTGCGCCGATCTTCCACATCCGCCATCTTTCGCGTGAGCCGGGTTCGACGTACGCGCCAAATCAACCCTTGATCGAGTTCAAGGATGAAGTGCGTCCGCGCGATGGAGAGAGAGTCATCGACAAATCGGTGAACAGCGCGTTCATTGGAACGACGCTCGAGGATGAGCTGCGTCGTGCCGGCATCACGCGTGTGGTCATCACTGGCGTGATCACGAACAATTCGATCGAAGCCACCGCGCGGATGTCCGGCAACCTCGGTTTCGAGACGATCGTGGTGCGCGATGCGACGGCGACATTCGGCCGTCACGACTACGATGGCCGCTGGCGGACGTCCGCCGAAGTCCATGCGATGTCGCTTGCCAACCTGAGCAGCGAGTACGCCACCGTGGCCTCGACAGACGAACTGCTATACTCGAACGCCAGGTCGTAAATAACTTCAGATCGCCAAAACGGAGGGCGGGCGGATGGGTCTTCAGAATCAGGCGCGGATCGCCTTCGCTGCCGCCCTGCTCACGATCGCTGTTGGTGCTGGAGGCCAGTGTGCCGACAGCTTGACGGAAACCTCCGTTCCGGGCTTTGTTCCGAATCGCCCGGCTGGACCTGTCGCATGGAACGGATCGGTTCTGAGCGTTGCCAGAACGAATGTTCAGGTTCCGCTCGTCCTCACTCGCTTCGATCAGAATCTGAATCCGCTCGGGGAGACGACGGTCACGAGCTCCCCAGTAGGCCGCGATCTCATGCTGCTTGCAGGCGGTGGTGAGTTCGCCGCTGTTTTCTACGCGTCGGACGGCAGGTTGTTGTTCCAGGAGATCAACGCCTCCGGAAATCCGGTCGGACCGGAGATTCAGGTCGGCGCGGCGCACGGAGTGTTCCAGGGGCAGCGCCAGCAATTCGACGCCGCATACAACCCGCAACTCGCGCGCTGGGAAATCGCCTACGGCATTCCATTCAACGCGGATTCAGGGCTGTGGGTCACGTCCATTCCTCTGCAGAGTGGAGGCGGTGGCGCGATCCTCGATCGACGGCTCGAGGTCTTCATCAGCGATCCGGTGCCTAAGATCGCCGTCGCGTCGAATGGACTGATCGGCGTTTCTTTTTTTCGCAATCTGAATGAAGTTCCCACGCTGCTCGTCAGTGCCTACGACGGGCAGTACAACCAGTTGAAGTCGACTGTGATCTCCTCCAATGTGCAGTTGCCGCGCCTCGCCGGGAGCACATCCTCGATTGCGCTGCTGTATCAGGCCGTGGTTGGCTCCAGGACTGAATTGCGCTGGGATCGCTTCGATGCGACCGGGATTACCGGTTCCGATGCGCGAATCGTAACGGGCACGGGGATTGATGTCGTGCCGGTCGGTCTCGTCTGGAACTCCACGCTCAACGAGTGGGCAATCGCGTATCTCAACGCGCCGAATGGCGCGGAGGTCTTTGGCAGCGACTACCGCATTCGCCGGCTCACTCCCGGCGGCTCGCTGATCGGTGATGCGCTGTTTACGTACGATCCGACGAAGATCTACATACCGGGCCGCTACTCACCGATTTGGAATGGCGCTGCCTACTACGGCTCGATCGAGCGCACGGCCTCGGACAATAGTGGCTCTCTCTCGTATGTCGTGAAGCATTGTCCGCTCGTGGGCTCGATTTCGGTTCACGCGCCGGCGCCTGTCCCGTTTCAGCAGTTCACGTTCCAGGCGGTCGCGAATGGCGGCCTCGCGCCGTTCACCTGTTCGTGGGACTTCGGTGATCTGAGCTCGGGCCAGGGGCTGACGATCAATCACTCGTATCAGAAGAGCGGCACGTACACCGTGACGTTGACGATGACGGATTCGCTGGGGGACAGCTCGGTAAAGAGCGTCAGCGTCGTCGTGATCGACAACATTCGCAGGCGGACAGTGAAGAGGTAAGGCAGCGAAGGATCTTGGGAACAGCAGATCCTTCGTTGCTTCGCTCCTCAGGATAGACTTTTCACACCGCGATCAATTCGAAGAACGCTTCCGCGTCGACGGGTGCCTTGATCAGGTATCCCTGCATCTGATCGCACGCGTAATGCCGCAGGAAGTTTGCCTGCTCGGTGTGCTCGACACCCTCGGCGATCACCTTCAGCCGGAGGGAGTGGGCCATGGCGATGATTGCAGTGACGATTGCCGCGGTGTCGGGGTCCGTGTTGATATCGCGCACGAACGACTGATCGATCTTCAGCGTGTCGATTGGAAAGCGCTTCAGGTAACTGAGCGACGAGTGGCCCGTGCCGAAGTCGTCGAGCGAGATGCGGATGCCGATCTTTTTCAATTCATACAGAGTGCGAATGCTGGCTTCCGGACTCTGCATCGCGCTCGACTCGGTGATCTCGAGCTCGAGCAGGCGAGGCGGGAGGCCGGTCTCGTCGAGCACCTCCTTGACCCGCGCGACGAGATCGGGTTGCTGGAGCTGGGTCATCGAGAGGTTCACCGCGAGCGAGAGGCTCTTGTGCCCCGCGTCATGCCACGTCTTGGCCTGTTTGCATGCAGTGCGAAGAACCCAGTCGCCGATCGGCATCATGAGGCCGGTCGACTCGGCGAGAGGGATGAACATCGATGGCGAGATCGGGCCCATCTCCGGATGAGTCCAGCGCAGCAGGGCCTCCATGCCGACGATGCGTCCGGCGCGAAGATCGAAGATCGGCTGGTAGTGCACGCGCAGCTGGCCGTCGAGCAGCGCGCGGCGCAGACCATGCTCCAAAGCCATGCGCTGCAACGCCCGGGGTTTGATGTAGGCCTTGAAGAGCTGAAAGTATTCGCCGCCTTGTTCCTTTGCCTGATACATGGCGGTGTCGGCATTCTTGATGAGACTCTCGGCGTCCATGCCGTCTTCCGGGAAGAAGCTGATGCCGATCGAAGTGCTGATGAAAAACTCGCGCTCTTCGATCGTGAAGGGTTGGCGGACGGCTTCGAGGATCTTGTGTGCAACGGGGACGGCGTCCTCGGAGCGCATGAGATTCGGAATGATCAGCGTGAACTCGTCCCCGCCGAGGCGCGCCAGCGTGTCCGATTCTCTAACACACTGTTGCACCCGCTCGGCGACCGCCTGCAGGAGCCGGTCGCCGATGTTGTGGCCGAGTGAGTCGTTGATGACCTTGAACCGGTCGAGATCGAGGAAGAGGACGGCGAGGCGCGCGTGCTCGCGCTGTGCGTGCGACAACGCGACGGCCAGGCGATCCTTGAACAGCAGGCGATTCGGTAACCCCGTCAACGCATCGTGATACGCCAGGTGCTTGATCTGTTCCTCGGCGTATGTCCGTTCCGTGACATCGCGCAGCACGAGGACGACGCCTCCCGCGTCGATGGCCGTCAGTGAGATCTCCTGCGGGAACATGGTGCCATCGCGGCGGCGGCCCGTGACTTCCCCGCGCCAGCGGCCCCGCTGTCTCACAGCGGGGAGAATGATGTTTTTGAATCGTTCGACATCCGCTTCGACATAGAGCTCGAACAAGGTGACGTGCTGCATGTGATGCGGGCTCGGGAAGCCGTACAGCTTCGCCAGCGAATCGTTGAGATACGTGAATTGCAGCTCTTCGTTGACGATGCCGATGCCATCCATCGACGCCGTCATCGCCGCCGACTGCGAGCGCAGCATCCCCTCGGCGTGCTTGCGTTCGGTGATGTCGTAAACGAAGCCTTCGAAGTACAACGTGCCCTTGCCTGCTTTGATCGCGTGCGCATTGAGCTGGATCCAGATCGGTGAGCCGTCCTTGCGGCGCCACTGCAGCTCGCAGTCGCTCGCGTAGCCGAGCGGCTCGTACTTGCGAATCAGTTCATCGCGCTGAGCGGGATCGTAGTAGATGTCGTCCGCGAGGCTGCGCTGAAGGAGCTCTTCGACGGAGTCGAAGCCGAGCATACGCGCTAGCGTGGTGTTCGCCGTGATGAAGCGGCCATCGGTAGTCGACTGGTAAATGCCGACCGAGGCGTAGTTGAAGATGTTGCGGTATCTCTCCTCGCTCTGCTGGAGTGCCTGTTCGGCGCGGCGCCTCTCCGTGACGTCGTGAATGATCGAATAGAGCGCGGTGCGGCCGCCGGCGTCGATCGGTCCCGAGTGCACTTCGACGTCGCGGATCTCGCCATTGGCGCGCATATGGCGGAAGACGAAGTAGCTGCGCTCCTGCCGCTCGGCATTCGCCATCTCCTCGCGGACCTTCTCTTCGCCGAGGACATTGATGTCCCAGATGCGCATGTTGCGCAGCTCGTTCACCGGGTAGCCATAAAAATCGGCGGCCGCCATGTTTGCATCGAGAATTGCGCCAGTCGCCGGATCGAGCAGCGGCTGCACCGCTCGATTGTTCTCGAACATCTGGCGGTAGCGGCGTTCGCTCGCCATGAGCGCGGTCTCGCGGCGCTTCTCTTCGATTGCTGCAGCGATCTGTTGGGCGACGAAGAGCAGGATTTCACGATGACGCTCGGTGAAGCGCGTCTTCTCGTCGTAGGTCTGTACGACGATCGCGCCCCAGCTGTCGTTGCCCGTAATGAGCGGCACGCCCAACCAGTCGAGGGAAGGAGCTCCGACTTCTTCGACTTCGCCGGCGTCGACGAGCGCCTGAAACTTCGCCGGCGTCGCGAGCAGCGGCTTGCCAGTGCGTAGCACGTAGGCTGTGAGTCCGCGTCCCACGGGCAATCCTTCCGGTGCTTTGTCGAAGGCATCGACGAAGTAGGGGAACGTGAGCCGGTCGCCATGCGCCGCGTCGACTTCCGCGATGTAGAAGTTCGTCGCGTCCATCAGCGTGCCGATGATCTCGTGGATGGAGGCGTAGAGCTTGTCGAGACTCGTCTCGTGGCGGCTCAGCTCTGCGATGCGGAACAGTGCCGATTGCAGCGCCTTGTCTTGATACGCCTCAGTGATGTCGCGGAAGTACCAGGCGCGGCCGATGATCTTTCCGCGCGAGACGACGGGAACGGACGCGCGCGAC
>CAZKID010000286.1:0-6955 GCA_964552405.1 uncultured Thermoanaerobaculia bacterium | reverse complement strand
CTTTCCGATCGGTCAGAGCAGGCTCTGGTCTCGGCGGGCCAGTCGCACTCCGCCGAGCGCATCGAAGATGCGTATCGCAGGTTGTGGCGCCGCTGCCATGAGCTCTACTGGTCTGAGGACCTCGATGTTCCCTGCCGGCGGCAGGTCGAGCTTTTCCTCGAGGGCCTCGAGCTCGATCCTGCATCGTTCGACGAAGTCGCGCTCGATGAAATCGAGCACGCCTACGCACATGCCGCGCTCGACATTCTTCCGCATCCCGTCGCCGGTGCGCCGGAGATGCTCGCGCAGATCAAACATCAGGAGTTGCCGGTTGGACTGATCAGCAATACGGGCCGCACACCAGGCTACGTCCTCCGGCAGATTCTCGATCGCCTGGGCCTCGCGCAGTCGATCGATGTGATGGTTTTCTCGAATGAGCACGGCGAGTGCAAGCCACGTGGCTCGATCTTCGAACAGTTGCGCGCGGGATTGGGTGTCGAGTATCGAGAGATGATGTTCGTCGGAGACAACCTTTACGTCGATGTGTATGGTGCGCAGCGCTGCGGAATGCGCGGCGTGCACTTCGTTCCCGCGCAGCGGGGAACGGCGGTCGCTCCGCCGGTCGAGCTCGATTTCAAAATCACGCCGGATGCGACGATCTACACGCTGACGGAACTGCCAGGGATCATCGAGAGGATGCGGAATGAGTGATGGGGTGCGCGGGTACGCGGGCTCGCGGGCTCGTGGGTTTCTTCCGCTGCTGTTGATCATGCTGCTCGCGTTCGACGCGACCGCTGCCACCGCGAAGAAGAGGCGGAAGGCGCCGCGGCGCAAGGGCCGGGCGACGCGTGCAGCGAAAGCGCCTGTCGAGACTGCAACGGGTGGTACGCTCAACGAACGTCTGCTGTCGCTCATGAACGGGCGCGTCGGTCAGGCATCCGAAGCGAGTCTGCAGGTCGTCGACGTCGAGACGGGAAGCGTGGTCGCGGAGCGCGAGCCTCATGCGCCGCTCGCGCCGGCGTCAAACATGAAGTTGTTCACCACAGCGGCCGCGATCGATCTGCTGAAGCCGACGTTCGAAGTGCAGACGACGGTCTACGCGCGCGGTGCGGTGCAGCCGAACGGAACGCTGGAAGGCGATGTGAAAGTCGTCGGCCACGGCGATCCGACGATCGGCGGACGCTTCCATGATGGGCATGCGACCGCGGTCATCGATGACTGGGCGACGGATCTCAAGCGCTCCGGCATCAAGACGATCCACGGCAATCTGATCTTCGAGTATGGCTACATGGATACGGACTACATCCATCCGACGTGGCCGGTGAATCAGCTCGTCAACTGGTATGAAGCGCCCGTCTCCGCCTTCACGATGCAGGAGGGTTGCGTCGAAGTGCGCGTGATGCCGAGCCGCTCGGGCAAGCCTTGTGTCATCCAGCTCGAGCCTCCAACGTCCTTTCTCAACATCGACAACAACTGCCGCACGGGCCGTGGCGCGCTCTATGTCACGCGCGCTCTCAACACGAACACGCTGGTCGTGCGTGGCGGTGTGCCGGCGCGGTCGGGCACGAGTCCGATTTTCGTCACCGTCGAAAACCCGATTCAGTATTTCGCGACCGTTACGCACGAGGCGTTCGAACGGAACGGAATCCATCTGCAGGGGCAGATGATCGTGACGCCGCACGATGCGCGTCCTGACTGGCGCGCGGTAACGCAGCATTCGACGCCGCTGAACATCCTCGTCTACGTCGTCAACAAGAAGAGCCAGAACCATTACGCGGAAGAGATGGTGAAGACGATCGGCGCCGAGGTGAAGAAGAACGGAACATGGGCGGACGGCACCGGCGCAGTGACCGAGTGGCTCACGACGAAAATCGGCGTGCCGGCGAACGAGTACCACATGGCGGATGGCTCCGGGATGTCGCGCGACAACCGCGCATCGGCCAACGCCTTCATTCAGTTGCTGCGCTACATGTGGAAGAGCCCGTGGCGCGAGGACTTCGTCTCATCGCTGCCGTACTCCGGTGATCCCGACTCGAAATTCGGCCATCGCCTCGGCCAGGCTCCGTTCGCGCGGCAGGTCTACGCCAAGACCGGCTACATCCAGGGCGTCGTCGGCCTTTCGGGCTACGTCCATGCGCAGAGCGGCAAGATCTACGCGTTCTCCTTCATCTTCAATCGCTACCACACCGGCGTATACGCCGTGCATTCGCTGCAGGATGAGATGCTGAGGGAGATCATCAAGAACGGCTGAGAGGCGCCCACGGACCTATGACAAAAGACAACCTCGTATTCACCGCCTTCGGCTTTCTCCTCGGTCTCGTTCTCGGCAGCATGGTGCTCGGGCCGAAACTTGCGCAGTCGAAGCTGGCCGGAGCCCAACCAGCCGCTGCACCTGCGGAGTCGTCTGCACCGCCGGCGCCGATGGCGCAACAGACGGCCGGCGGCGGAAATCCGATGGGTGCGGTTTTTCAGAAGCTCAACGAGCTGAAGCAGCAGATCGAGAAGAATCCGAATGACGCCGAGGCGCTCTCGCAGCTCGGCGCGATGTACATGGATGCTGGGAAGTTTCCGCAGGCGGCGGAGTATCTCGAGCGCGCGTTGAAGGTTCACGACGATCCGCAGGTGCGCACCGATCTCGGCATCTGTTACCGAAACAATGGCGACACCGCGAAGTCGCTTGCCCAGTTTCAGCAGGTCGTGCAGGCGAATCCGGACCAGTGGCAGGCGCTGTTCAACGAAGTGATCGTGCTCGCGGAGACTCGGCGCATGGCCGAAGCGAAGACCGAGCTCGCAAAGCTGCAGCAATTGCGGCCGGGCGATCCGGACGTGCAGAAGCTGGCGGATTCGATCAAGAACGCGCGCTAGCGCAGGTTGTCGGCGTCAACCGTCCCTCCCGATGCGCCGATCGCGATGCGAACGGCCGCCGTTCCTGCCGGCGTCGTGTAGCGCAGCGGGAAGGTATCGAAGCCGTCCGTCTTCGTCAGTGAAGTGAAGCGCGTCAACGACTCGCCGATTTGTCTCCCCGCAGCGTCGAGCTCGCGAATGGCGACATAGATGTTCCCGCCAGAGTCGAATCGCAGGTTCAGCGTCGTCGTGTAGGTCACGCCGGATGTCGCTGCGATCGGAGTGCTGACTGCTTCAGCAGTTGAACTCGCCGTCAGCCGCAGCGCATAGCGGCCGCGCGACGGCACCTCGGCCTGCCCGAGGTCGAGGCGAGAGAGAGTGCCGTCGCCGGACAGGATCCATTTGTCGGGCGTCGCACCGCCCGATTCGAACGACGGATTCTCGATCGCATTCAGATGAAAGCCGCTCATGTCGATGATCTCGTTCGCAACAGGGTTGTACGTGAAGGACACACCGCGCCGCTTGACGGCATCCTCGAGTGCCACGTCGCGATCTTCCGAATCGTTGAAATGGATCCATACCCAGTAGGTGCCGCCGTCGACGCCCCACTTCTCGAAGAGCGTCGTCAGACTCTCGACGGCCCATTCCGTTTTCCAATCGGAGGACACGGGCCGGTTGATGCCGAGCTCCGGGGCGACGACACGCGCGCCATTGCCGCGTCCAACGATGTCAAAGACGTTCTTCAGAGTTTCGTCGGCCCAGGTATGCGGATCGGCATCGATGCATGGCGGTGTCACGAACGACGGCACATTGAAGCACTTGCGATGTTCGTACATCGAGATCGCGTACGTGCGCTTCGCTTGTGGAACTGTGAGGTCGTCGAAGATCTGGCGCATCACTTCGACCGTCGGCCAGAGGTGCCGGTCCTGCGCATCGGGACCCGCGCCGCTGCGGACGTCGAACATGTAGGCGCCGACCACTGCTTCCGCCGAAAGCCGGCGAGCGTCGATGCCGAGCGACATTGCATACGCGATCGCAGCCTTGACGTACGTCGCCGGTTTCGCCTTCGGACCGAGCCACAGCGGCGGTTCAGCAGGGATGCCGCATGAATCGGCAACTCCGTCGCCACTGGCGTCCACGACATGCGTGTCGCCCTCGAAGAGGATCAGATCGAGCGCGGGATGATTGCCGATCGCATTGAGAATCGGTCCGAGCCAGTTCTTCGAATTTTCGAACGGCTCTTCCATGTGCGTGGAGGCGAGCCGGAGATAGACCTTCATCTTGTGTGTTTGCACGAGGTCGAGCAGCGCACGGAGATTGGTCGTTTCGGTGACCGAAGGTGAAGGCCATCGGAATCCGAGCGGTGGACTCAGCTCACATTTTGGGAAAGTGAAATCGTCCCCCGCGTCGGTCGTTCGCAGTTCGAGTGTGATCGTGTTGACGCCGAGGCCGGAGATCGCCGTGAGTTGCCGCTCCACTTCGTCGCGAACGGTGGAGCCGACGACCGAGTCGAAGTCGTCGAGCTGCCGCACGAGATCGCCGCTCCAGTATTGAGAGGGCCAGCCGCGCCGCTCGAACTGCGTGTAGAGACCGTGAACGGCCACGCGATAGTGACCGAGTTTTTGCACCGATGGGACTGCGCGCGTCCGCCCCTGCATCGCATTCGGCGCGAGCAGGAGAAGGCAGACTGCCACCGCCTTTCTCATGACGTTCGCAGTTGTTGGCTGGACGGCCCGATCGTCAAGGTGTAGACGCCGGTCGGTTTGCGCACGGTCGCCATGCCCTGAAATCCTGGGAACGTCTGGACCTTACCGATGATCTCGCCGCCGTCGGATCCTACATGCTCGTTCACTGCGTCCTCGACGGATGCCGCCTTGCAGGTGTGGAAGGTCACGGAATCGGGAACTGCACCGCCCCTCAGGTCGGCCAGGTGCCTCTCCTCGATCGTGAATTGCATCAACACCGCGTCATTCTCCCGCGAAACGCCCTGCAATTTCGATGCATTTGACCATGTTTTATACTCCTTCAAAGCGAGGCGCGCATGAGCGAAGAGCGGATTCTGAAGGATGTCCCGGTCATCGGCCGTATCGAAATCAACGAGTCGGAGGCGCGGGAGCTGCCGTCATCGCGTTTCGCCGACCCGATCCCGTTCGCGCTCACCTTCGATGACGTATTGCTGAAGCCGGCGAAATCGGAGATTCATCCGAACTTCGTCGATGTCTCCACGCGCCTCACGCGCGACATCCGCGTCAACATTCCGATCATCTCCTCGGCCATGGACACGGTCACCGAGGCACGGCTGGCGATCGCGATGGCGCAGCATGGCGGCATCGGCATCATCCACAAGAACATGCCGATCGATCGTCAGGCCGAAGAGGTCGATCGCGTGAAGCGTTCGGAAGCCGGCATGATCGTCGATCCCGTCACCATGCGTCCCTGGCAGACGATTGCCGAGGCAATGCAGGTGATGGAGAAGTACAAGATCTCGGGATTGCCGGTGACGGATGCGAATGGCAAGCTCGTCGGCATCTTGACGAACCGCGATCTTCGCTTCGAAACGCGCTTCGATCTGCCGATCGCGGAACGGATGACGAAGGAGCATCTGATCACCGTTCCAGTCGGCACGACGCTCGAGCAGGCGCGTGATGTTCTTCACCAGCACCGCATCGAGAAGCTGCTCGTCGTCGACATCAACGGCGACCTCAAGGGTCTCATCACGGTCAAAGACATTCAGAAGGCGCGCCGTTACCCGCAAGCTGCGAAAGACCGGCTCGGCCGTCTGCGCTGCGGCGCGGCGATCGGCATCGGCCGCGACGGGCTCGATCGCGCACGCGCGTTGATCGATGCGAAGGTCGACGTGGTCGTCATCGATTCATCGCACGCACACTCCTCGGCCGTGATGGAGACGATCAAACAGTTCAAGAAAGTCTTTCCCGACACGCCGCTCATCGCGGGCAACGTCGCGACGTATGAAGCCGCGCGCGATCTCTGCGAGCTCGGCATCGATGCGCTGAAGGTCGGCATCGGACCGGGATCGATCTGCACGACGCGCATCGTCGCCGGTGCCGGTGTTCCGCAAATCACGGCGGTGATGGAGTGCGCACGGGCAACGGAGCAGTTCGACGTGCCGATCATCAGCGATGGCGGCATCAAGTTCTCGGGCGACGTGACGAAGGCGCTGGCGGCAGGAGCGAGCTCGGTGATGATCGGCTCGCTGTTCGCGGGCACAGACGAGGCGCCGGGCGAGACGATTCTCTATCAGAATCGGACGTACAAGGCGTATCGCGGCATGGGCTCGATCGGTGCGATGCAGCAGGGCTCGAAGGATCGCTACTTCCAGGAAGATGCGGACGAAGTGTCGAAGCTCGTGCCGGAAGGCATCGAAGGGAAGGTGCCGTACAAGGGCTCGCTCAGCGCGATGATCCCGCAGCTCGTCGGCGGACTTCGCTCGGGCATGGGTCTGACAGGCTCGCGCAGCGTCGAAGATCTCCGCACGCGCGCGCAGTTCATCCGCATCACGAATGCGGGTCTGCGCGAATCGCATGCGCACGACGTGACGATCACGAAGGAAGCGCCGAACTACCGCATCGAAACGAACGACTGATCGCAGAGTCCCGGGCTATTCTTGGCCATGCGAAGGCGTGAGGTCATTCTCTTTTCTCCTCACTTGGTGAGCGAAGCTGCTCGTGAAGGTGCGACCTATCGTGCCACTCCTCCACTTTCGTTTCTCGCGCTCGCAGGCCCTTTGCTCGAGGCGGGTTATGACGTGCGGATCCTCGATACCAAGTGGGATACCGATTGGCAACGCGTCATCCGCGAGCGAATCGATCATCTGCTCTGCCTCGGGATCACCTGTCTGACCGGACCCGCCGTTGCCGATGGCCTCGCTGTTGCGGACTACGCGAAATCGCTGCGGCCTGAGCTTCCGGTCATCTGGGGAGGATGGCATCCGACGTTCGCGGCCGGCCAGGCGATCGAAGATCCTCGAGTCGACATCGTCGTTCGTGGCATGGGGGAGCGTGCTTTCGTCGAAATCCTCGGAGCTCTGGAGCGGAACGAATCGGTCCGCTCGATTCAAGGCATCCATTATCGCGAGGAAGGAACGACCGGCTCGACGCCCGATCGGCCCGCT
>CAZKID010000285.1:0-6962 GCA_964552405.1 uncultured Thermoanaerobaculia bacterium | reverse complement strand
GACGTTGCGTACACTGTAGGCAAAAAAATTCAGAGCGTCAACTGGTTCCCCAACGGCTTGTACAACTTTTCGATCCGAATCCGCATCGCGGCCGGGTTCACGTCGAAGATCTCCGCTGCCTTGCGGACAGCTTCTTCGCGGCGCCGGGGATCGATCTCCTCGGTCTTGAAGGTCCCGCGAACGACCAGGAATGGCCCGAGGGCTTCGTGCAGAAGTCGACGCGGCATGAGAAGCGGACCGATCGCCATGTTCGCCTGCAGCTCCCACCACCTTCCGTCATAGACCTTCTTGGGCGTCGTCTTCTCGTCGCGGCACAGCACCTTCTGCTCCTCCACATCCGATCCATGGGCGAAGAGCGTGGTCTCCGTCCCGGCGAGTGCGAAGAGATGCGCGTGCATGAGACCGTGCCCGGCCTCGTGCGCGAGCGTCGTGTTCACGCGCCGCTCAGCGGACCGCGTGTCGTCTTCGACGAGCGCTTGGGAAATATGCACGCTCACCATGCCCCGATCGCCGAAACGGGAGAACCCGAGGACGCCCGCGGGCATGTCTTCGAACCGCGGGGACACGTTGAAGTGTTTCTCCACGAACCGATCGATCTTGATTGCTTGGGGAGCGGCTGGATAGTACCCGGCGGCGCGAAGCGCATCCTCGCACATGCTCTCCACGTCCTTCTCCGTGTAGTAGGGACGTTGGCCTCCGTTCGATGTGCGAAAACTCCTCATCACTTCTTCTCTTTAGGCTTCTTCGCCGCTTGCTGCGCTGCCTGCTGCGCGATCTTGAGGAGCTGATCCGGCGGCAGATCGACGATCGTTCGGAACGCGACCCCGAGCGCGGGGTTCTCGGCGGCCCGCCGCTTCATCTCTTCGATCGGTGGCCGAGTGTCGTACTTCCGCAGGTCCGCGACCGGCGTATTGAGTGCCGCAGCGATCTGCTTCAGTGCATCTTCAGACGGAAAGCGCCGGCCAAGCTCGACGTCGGAGAGAAAGACCGGCGAAAGCCCGCCAGCATTCTTCCCGAGCTCCCGCAGCGACATGTCGGCCGCATCCCGGAGCTCTTTGATGCGTTCGCCTAGCGTTTTCATGCTGTAAGCGTACAATGCGTACTACACGTCGTCAAGGTGACGCGGAACCGCATCGAGTAACGTGAAATCGGCTTGAACGAAGCGCCAGATTCGCCCAGACTTGGGACTGTTCCTCCGTCCGCTCTGCCCCGAGTGCGACGTGGGGAGCCGTCCACACCATGACTACACTCGATTTGTCAGATTTCGCCCCTGGCGTCGTCGTCGAAGGACCGCTCCTCCCGGAGCCGGTCGAGATCGCGTACACCGTCCCGATGGGCGGCTCGCTGAAGATCCTCGGGAAAGGTCTTCGAACCGGGCAGTTTCGCGATCCGATTCTCAGCGCGGAGCAACTTGCGCAGCTCGTCGTGACGCCGGCGACGCCACCGTTCGACGGCGACTCACAGAAGTTCCGCTTCGGCGTGGAAGCACAGCGCCTCGGGCTCGCGTACGAGTACGACCCCTACTTCTCGCTCTCAATCGCCCGCATCGATCCCCTTCCGCACCAGCTTGAGGCGGTCTACGAGTACTTCCTGAAGCTCCCGCGCATCCGGTTCCTCCTGGCCGACGATCCGGGCGCGGGGAAAACGATCATGGCGGGTCTGCTCCTGAAGGAGCTAAAGATCCGCGGACTCGTGCAGCGCACGCTCATCGTCGCGCCCGCGAACCTCACGTTCCAGTGGCAGCGCGAAATGCAGGACAAGTTCCGCGAGAAGTTCGAGGTGATGAAGGGCGACATCCTGCGGAGCCAATACGGCTCAAACCCGTGGCAGGAGCGGAACCAGGTCGTGACCTCCGTCTCCTGGATCTCGCGCGTCGAGGATGCTCGCGAAAGCCTCTTCCGGTCGAATTGGGACCTCATCATCGTTGACGAGGCGCACAAGATGAGCGCCGACTCGACGGACAAGAAGACGCTCGCGTTCCAGCTCGGCGAGGAGCTCTCGAAGCGCACCGACCACTTCCTCCTCATGACGGCGACGCCGCATAAGGGGCAGGCGGAGCACTTCCGCCTCTTCCTCAGCCTCCTCGATCACGACGTTTACGGCGACGTGAAGAGCCTCGAAGAGGCGATGAAGCGGCACTCGGCACCGTTCTATCTGCGTCGCTTGAAAGAGGCGCTGGTGTCGTTCCCCGATGAGAACGGCGTTTCGCGCAAGCTCTTCACGAAACGCGAAGTGCAGACGGCGAAGTTCAGCCTCAGCCCCGAGGAGTTCGACTTCTACGAGGACTTGACCGGCTACGTCGAGGACCAGTCCATCAAGGCCGCCGCTGCCGAATCGCAGCAAGGGAAAGCGCTCGGCTTCACGATGGCGATGCTCCAGCGGCGGTTCGCATCGAGTGTCTACGCGGCGCGCCGCTCGCTCGAACGCATGCGCGACAAGCGCAAGAAGATCCTCGAGGACCCGGAGAAATATCGTCGCGAACAGCTCGAGAAGAAACTTCCGGAAGATTACGACGATCTTCCGGAAGAAGAGCAGCAGCAGATCGTCTCCGACCTCGAAGACGTCGTCGCATCCATCGATCCGGCGGCGCTCCGGGCCGAGATCCAGCGGCTCGATCTCCTCATCGATCACGCCCGCCGCGTCGAGCAGCGCGAGGTGGAGTCGAAGCTGCGGAAGCTCCGCGCGGTCCTCGAAGAGCAGAACATCTTCCAAGACCCGAAGATGAAGCTCCTCATTTTCACGGAGCACAAAGACACGCTCGATTACCTCGCCGGCCACGGCAAGGACGGCCGGCCGCTCGGGAAGCTTCGCGAGTGGGGCCTTTCGGTCACGCAGAATCACGGGGGGAAGAAGAACCGCGACCGCCACACGCCGCGAACGCGCATCTATGCCGAGCGTGAGTTCCGCGAAACCTCACAGATCCTCGTCGCAACCGAGGCCGCCGGAGAAGGCATCAACCTGCAGTTCTGCTGGATGATGATCAACTACGACATCCCGTGGAATCCCGTGCGCCTGGAGCAGCGGATGGGACGCATCCACCGCTACGGCCAGACGAAGGACTGCGTCATCTTCAACTTCGCATCGCCTGAGACGCGCGAAGGCCGCGTGCTGGAGAAACTCCTCGCGCGTCTCACGGAGATCAAGAACGAGCTCGGCGACGACAAGGTCTTCGACGTGGTCGGCGATCTCTTCCCGGCGAATCAGCTCGAGCAACTCTTCCGAAAGATGTACGCGCAGCAGATGACGGTCGACCAGGTCATGGACCGGATCGTGGCCGACATCGACATCGACCGCTTCAAACAGATCACCGGCTCGACGCTGGAAGGGCTTGCGAAGAAGGAGCTGAACCTGTCCGCGCTCATCGGGAAATCGGTCGAAGCGAAGGAACGCCGGCTCGTCCCGGAAGTGATCGAAGACTTCTTCGTGAAAGCAGGCCCGATCGCCGGCATCCATCCGGCGGAGATCCGCGGGAGGGACGGCATCTATCGCGTCGGCCGCGTCCCGCAGACGCTGCTTCCGATCGGCGAGCAGCAGGAGCCGCGGTTCGGCCGCCTCGGCCGCGAGTACAAACAGATCGCCTTTGACAAGAAGCGCCTAACCGATGATGCGACGCTCGAATGGGTCACGCCAGGGCACCCGCTCTTCGAAGCGGTGCGCGTCGACGTCGAGGCACGCGTGGCGAACGACCTCCGGCGTGGCGCGGTCTTCTACGACCTCCACTTCGGAAAGCCGTATCGGCTCGACGTCTTCTCAGCAGCGATCAAGGACGGTCGCGGACACACCCTGCACCAGAAGCTGTTTGTCGTTCGTGTCGACGCCGACGGTACGCTCACCGTGAAGCAGCCGACTGTCTTCCTTGACCTTCAGTTGGCGCCCGCGGGCACGAAGGCGCACCTCGTCGAGGGGCTGCCGCTCCGAGGCGCCACGGAAGCTCATATGTACGACGTGGCGCTCAAGCCCTTCCTGGCGGAGATCACCGCGGAACGGGTGAAAGAGAACGACATCGTTCGGAAGCACGTCGAGATTTCGCTCGAAGAACTGATCAACCGAGCGCAGCTCGCCTACGCGGAGCTCGACACGCTCCGTCAGGCGACCGAGCAGCAGACCGGTCTCGAAGGGCGCGTCGCTCAGGCCGAACAGCATCTCGAAGCGCTGAATGAACGGCGCGAGCGCCGGCTTCGCGAACTCGAACAGGAGCGAGAGTGCACGATCGAAGGTGTGCAGTTCCTCGGTTCGGCTTGGGTCATGCCGCACCCGGAGCGCGAGACTCCGGTGATCGCCTCGATGGTTCGCGACCCCGAGATGGAGCGGATCGCGGTAGCGGAGGCGATGAAGTACGAGCGCGAGCGCGGCTGGGTTCCCGAAAGTGTGGAGAGTGAAAATCGGGGCTACGACATCCTGTCGAAGAAGCCACATCCGACCGAGCCCGGCGTCTTCACCGCAGCGCGCTTCATCGAGGTGAAGGGCCGGTCGACAACCGCGGAAGTAGCGCTCACGGAGAACGAATATCGCACCGCCCAACGACTCGGTGATGACTTCTGGCTCTACGCCGTCTTCGACTGCGCGACGTCGCCGAAGCTGAACGCGATTCAGGACCCGGTACGCCTCGGTTGGAAGCCGATCGTGAAGATCGAGCACTACCTCGTTGGTGCAAACGAGATCATCAAGGCGGCGGAATGACGGAGAAGAGCTACTGCAAGCGACTGATTGAAGTTGACCTGCCAATCCGGCGCATTTCGTTGCATTCCGGCCGCGAAAAGAGCAGCGGCATCGGGTCCATATCACCCTTGCACACGTGGTGGGCGCGTCGGCCGCTGTCGGCCTGTCGCGCAGTTGCATGCGCGGCGCTGTGGTTCGACCCTGTCGATCCGCTGTGCCCTGACGCATTCCGAGCAACGGCTCGGCAGGAGATGGAAAGATGGGCTACGGAGCATCTCGGCCTGCTGAGCGCGGAGAGTTTCAGTGCGTTCACGAAGTTCCAACGCGACCCAACACTTCTGGCCAATGGGGTCCGTCTGCGGCAAGCGTTGTTGTCCTTCATCAGCGACGTTGCCGATCCTTCCAACGGCCTCAAGACCGAGTATATCGAGACAGTTCGTAAGCTCACGCTGTCAGCACACCAGAGTAGTGGTCACGAAGGCGTCCCAATCGTCGTAGATCCTTTCGCGGGAGGTGGCGCGATCCCCATCGAGGCTGCGCGCATCGGTGCGGAGCCTTTCGCCGCTGACCTGAACCCGATCCCCATTCTGCTAAACCAAATCGCGCTCCAGTACGTTCCAAAGTACGGACCCGAACTACGCGAAGCCGTTCGAGTCGCAGCCGCCAAGGCGGAGAACGCCGCCAGAAAACGAATCGGACACCTGTACGGCTCTCATCTAAAACAGATGCAGCCTATCGCTTACCTCTGGGCCCGAACGATTCGCTGCGAGGGCCCCGCATGTGGTGTGCGGTTTCCACTTATCCGCTCGACCCAACCTCCAAAGCATGCCACCCGTGCCGCTGCTCTACACCTTAAGTTGGACGAGAAGAGGAAGAGGATCACTGCTTCCGTCATCGAGAAGCGCAACGCCTATTGGTATGACGCGGGCGGCACGCGGGTATCAGCACCCGCCTCGTTCGCAGGTACTGTGAGCAGGGGCTCTGCGCGGTGCCCGGTGTGCTCATTCACCACTCCAGTGTCATCGGTACGCACGCAACTCACCTTGCAACATGGCGGCGCTGCTGACGCGATCCCGCTGTGCGTCGTCGTAACACGAACTGGCGAGGTAGGTCGGTTCTTTGTCGACGCTGGTCCTGTCGAGGAACACGCACAGCGCGAAGCAATCAAACTACTGGAAAGCGACGCGTCGCATCTTGATATCCCCGACGAGGAGCTGCCGCCGATTGGCACACTCGGATTTCGTGTTCAGCGGTACGGAATCACACGATGGCGAGATCTATTCTTGCCCCGCCAGTTAGCACTCGTGGCGACGTTCGCGGACGAGGTTCGCGTTGCGGCCGCCGAGGCTCCTGGCGAGCCTGAATTCAAGAAGGCTGTGCTGTCCGTTCTCGCGTGCGTCGTTGATCGACTCGCGGAACATCAGACCAGTCTTTGCCGATGGAATGCTAGTGCGCAGAAAATGCAGGCCACGTTCGGTCGGCAAGCGCTTCCTCTGGTTTTCGACTTCTGCGAGGCGAATCCTTTTGGTGGCTCAGTTGGATCGTGGGCGAACCTCGTGGAGTGCGCTCAAGCGCCCTTCACCGCGATTGCGCCGGAGTCTCGCATTGGGCAGGTCGTTCAGACGCCGGCGCAGAGCAGTCCTCTTCCCGATGACTCCGCGGCAGCGTTCTTCACTGACCCGCCGTACTACGATGCCGTCCCATACGCCGATCTTTCTGATTTCTTCTTCGTGTGGCTGCGGCGGATGCTTCCGCACTTTGTTACTGAAGAAGCGTTGAGTCCGAAGAAAGCTGAGTGCATCGTAGATCCCGTTCGCGGAAAGAGTCGCTCACACTACGAAGGTGTCATGACATCGGCGATGGCAGAGGGTCGTCGCGTGCTTGCGCCCGACGGTATCGGCATAGTCGTGTTCGCCCATAAGAGTACGGCCGGGTGGGAGGCTCAGCTCCGCTCAATGATCGATGCGGGTTGGATTATCACCGCGTCGTGGCCTCTAGACACAGAGCTGGCGACAAGGCTTCGCGCTATGGACTCGGCGGCTCTCGCTTCATCCGTCCATCTCGTATGCAGGCCACGCGAGGACAGTGATGGGCACCTCGTTTCCGAGGCGGTTGGAGACTGGAGGGCGGTACTGGCCGAGCTCCCGCTCAGGATTCGAGAGTGGATGCCTCGGCTCGCAAGTGAAGGCATCGTAGGCGCGGATGCGATCTTCGCGGTTCTCGGTCCGGCCCTGGAGGTCTTATCAAAGTACTCCCGGGTCAGGAAGGCAAGTGGTGATGCGGTGACTCTGAGAGAGTACCTC
>CAZKID010000284.1:2992-6989 GCA_964552405.1 uncultured Thermoanaerobaculia bacterium | reverse complement strand
GGACCGGCTCAAGCGGATTCGCTCCGCGGAGAAGACGAACATCTCGCTGACGATCGTGCTCACGTTCCTCGCGCTGACGTCTGCGCTGCTCGTCGCGGGCCTCGGCCGGCAGATGCGATTGCTGGCAGCCGAGGCGATGAAGAGGAGGCGTGAGGCGGAGAGAGAAGCGGTCGATGCGGAAGCGGCGCGCGCATTCGCGGAGCAACAGGAGCGGCGTGCCGCGTTTCTCGCCGGCGCGAGTCAGACGCTGACGGCCTCGCTGGAGTATGAGGAAACCGTTGCAACGCTCGCGCGTCTCATCGTGCCGAATCTCGCCGAGTTGTGCGTCGTCGACATGGTCGACGGAAGTGCGGGACTGAGGAGAGTGGCCGCGGTGCATCGCAATCCCGAAGAGCAGACGGCGTTAGCGCCAGCGGTGGGCGAGAACGTCGCTGAGTCGCCGGAAATCGTCATGCGCGCGATGAGCGAACGAAGCGGACGGCTGGTCGGGCCATCGCCCGCGCTGATGCAGCATCTGCGGTGGCCGCCCGACGATCTGCGCGCGACGATGATCGTGCCGCTCGTGAGCCGCGGACAAACACTCGGCGTGATCACCGCGGCAGCTCCGCGCGGAAGAAGTTTTACGGAAGAGGATTTGTCGTTGTGCGTCGACCTCGCGCGGCACGGCTCCTTCGCGATCGACAACGCGCATCTTTATCTCGATGCGCAGCAGGCGGTGCGTGCGCGCGAGCAGGTACTGGCGATCGTGTCGCACGATCTGCGCAACCCGCTCAATACGGTGACGCTCGCCGCGCAGCTGCTGCAGACATCGGAGATGACCGGCGACGATCGTGAGCAGGTCGACATGATCGTGCTCTCCGCGAAGCGGATGAACCGGTTGATCGCGGATCTCCTCGACATCACGCGGCTGGAAGGCGGCAAGCGGCTGCCGATCGAGCCGGAAGCCGTCGATGCCTCATCGATGCTCAAAGAGGTGTATGAGTTGTTCAAGTCGCAGGCAGTCGCGCAACAGATCGCGCTGCAGTGCGAGACGGCGGAGGGGACACCGCAGGTCTTCGCCGATCGTCATCGCGTGATTCAGGTGTTGTCGAATCTCATCGGCAATGCGTTGAAGTTCACGCCGTCCGGCGGAACGATCGAATGCGTCGCGGAGCGAGCAGCGGGCGAAGTCGTGTTTCGCGTTGTGGACACGGGCCCTGGAATTCGCAAGGAAGATCTGGGAAGAATCTTCAGTCCGTACTGGCAATCGGAACGTGCCGAGCGGATGGGCGCAGGGCTCGGGCTGCCGATCGTGAAGGGAATCGTCGAATCGCACGGCGGGCGGATCTGGGTGGAGAGTGAAGAGGGTCGCGGGACGCGGTTCTACTTCACGTTGCCGGTGACGGGGTAGGTGCTGGGCCACTGGGCCACCGGGTGGGTGCGCCCCAGCGCCCCATCAGTCCTGTCTCGGCGGAATCTCCATCTCTTCGCTGACGCTCAGTTCGGCGAAGAGGCGAATGAGGCGATGACCTTCTTCGTCGGAGACCTGATAGACGCGGCAGAGGCGCTCCATCTCGTCGTGATCGACGCTGCGCGCAACGGTGAAACCGCTCCGCGGTTGTTCGGGCAGGAAGACGGGGCGGCGGCTCCAGACGCCGTTCTCGAGGCGATAGCAGACGTAACGCGCTTGTGTGCCGCGAACGGTCTTGTCGCCGTCGATCGCGCGATCGCTGTGCATCGCTTGAGGCGGATGGCGCTCGATCTCCTTGGTGACCAGGGTCGCAAGCATCGCGCGCAGAATGTCGCCCGAACCATCCATTGCAGCGAGGAAACGAACGCCCGACTCATATCCGCTGTCGGGATATTTCGCATCGGCGCCGGTCGTGGTGCGGACGGTCTCGCAGCGAAGCCAGATTTCGTTGCCTTCGAATGCGAAGCGGAGATCCACGTGATGCTGGTCGAGCGGTTCGGCATGGTGCACACGCGCACCGATGACGCCGATCTCGAGAATCGAGATGGCGGAGGTGCCTAGTGTGCCGGGGACCGGCGGAATGAGACGCAGCCGCTGAAACTCACGGCGTTCGGCGGACGACATGGCTGCGGATTATAGATGGAGTGACGAGTTGCGAGTGACGAGTTGCGAGTGATGAGTTGCGAGGATGACACTCGTCACTCGCAACTCGTCACTCGCAACTCGTCACTCGTCACTCGCAACTTTCTTACTGCGCTAGTTGCATCTTCGTCGATGCGAGGTAGCGTCCTCGAATGGTCGAGTTGTACTCCGCGGTCCGCGCCAGGACTCGTTGCACGTAGTTCTGCGTCTCGCCGAACGGCGGCATGCCGCCGAATTTTTCGACGTTGCCTTCGCCGGCGTTGTAGGCGGCCAGCACACGCTGCTGATCACCGAAGCGATCGGAGAGGTAACGGAGGTACTTGGTCCCGGCGGTGATGTTCTCTTCAGGGTTGAACAGATCATCGGCGCCCATGAGACGTCCGGTGCTCGGGATGATCTGCATCAATCCCTGTGCGTTCTTCTCGGAGATGAGACGCGGACGGAAATCGGATTCAGCTTCGACCACGGCGGCGACGAACTCCGGAGCGAGATGGTTGCGGCGCGCCTCGCGATAAATGATCTCGCCGTAGGGGACTTCGCTTTCGAAGAAGTGCTGCTTGGCCACTTCGAGTGTGAAGCGCTGCGGCGGCAGCATTGGCGTTGCGAGAGCGGCGCGCATGCGCGGTGTGTCGAAGATGGGAAGCTCGCGCACATGCTGCGCCTCTCGGCGAATCGTAACCATCGACGGAAGATGGGTGTCCATGGCTTCGGTCGGAATGCCGACGGCGCCGAAGACGAGAGGCACGCCGACGATCAACGCGAGGCCGCTCCCTTTGGCTGCACGTCCTGCGCGTTGCGCCAGGCGTAACGAACGGCGCCACATGGTTCGTTCACGACGCGCGTGAATCTGACAGTCGCAGATGATGCGGAAGTCCTTTGCGTGCATACGCTCCACGCGAGAAGGCAAATCCCGCACCAGTTTCATTGGCCGCAAATCGAAATCGTTGTTCTTCAATGCGTTAGACTTTCGTTCCATGCCTGTCGTCGATCGCCGCCGCTTCCTGCAGCTATCTGCCGCAGCGTCGCTCGTCCCCACCGCGTTACTGGCGGATCCGAAGGTGCGAGAGCAGTACATGCTGCAGATGAACGGCTATGCCGTGAATGCAGAAACGCCGCTCGAGCTGCTGACCGACTACATCACTCCCGTAGGATTGTTTTTTGTTCGGAGCCACTGGAATCCGCGCACACCCGACCCGAAGCAGTGGCGTCTCACCGTTGATGGTGACGTCGAGGAGTCGTTGAAGCTAAGTCTCGACGATTTGCGCAAAATGCGCGTGACCGAGGTCACATGCGTCCTGCAATGCGCAGGAAATGGACGCGCACTCTACACGCCAACCGTGCCCGGTGTCCAGTGGCGGTATGGAGCGGCCGGAAATGCGCGGTGGAAAGGTGTCGCGGTCAGGGATCTTCTGGAGCGTGCAAAGGTGAAGACGAGCGCGCTGCATCTGCATACCTTCGGCTCCGATGATCCACCCGGAAAGGTGCCGCCGTTTCATCGCTCGATCGAGTTGGAAAAGGCGATGAGCGATGCAATTCTCGCGTATGAGATGAACGGCAAGCCCCTGACGGCGATGCATGGCGCGCCGCTGCGTCTCGTCGTCCCCGGCTGGGCCGGCGATCACTGGATGAAATGGCTCGTGCGCCTCAGTGCGCAGCCGGAGCCGCAAAGGGGTTTCTACATGGATACGGCGTATCGCTATCCGCTGAAGCCCGGCGAGCCTGGAGTGGCGTTCAAGCCGGAAGAGATGAAACCTCTGACGGAGCTCGCGGTGAAGTCGAACATGACGACGGCGCCTAAGCATGCCAACGCCGGCCTCGCCTCGGCGAGCAGTGGTCTCGCCTTGTCGGGCCCGCCCGACCTCGCAAGGGTCCGGATACGCGATGGCCGCGGCGCGCACTGGCACA
>CAZKID010000284.1:0-2982 GCA_964552405.1 uncultured Thermoanaerobaculia bacterium | reverse complement strand
TCGCGGAGGGTCAGGATGAGGGGTGGCGACGGGTGGACATGGCAGAGGGCCGAGCTCGATTCGCGTCCCAGTCCGTGGGCCTGGCGCCGCTGGTCGGTTCGGTGGACGCCGAAGAGTGCCGGCAAGGCACGCGTGTTCGTGCGCGCCACCGATGAGCGCGGACAGATGCAGCCGCGCGAGTCCGTCTGGAATCAGAGCGGCTACCTGTACAACGGCTGGCACTCCGTCGATGTGGAGGTGACCGCATGAAGCTCGCGATGCTCATCCTCGCCGCGACATTGCCGATGATCGGCACGAAGTTCGGCACGCTGCCCGAAGGGAAAGGAAAGACAGCCGTCGAGTCACGCTGCTATGCATGTCATTCGGCTGACATGTTGTTGCAGCAGCGCCTGACGCAGAAGCAGTGGACGGCAACCGTCGAGAAGATGACACGCTGGGGCGCGGCGGTCACCGACGATGAGAAGCCAGTGATCATCGACTACCTGGCGAAACACTTCGGCGTGGACAACAAGGGGTTCAAACCGAGACACACGCTGCCGATCGGTGGTGGTGGGAAGGCAAATTAGGGAGAGGTCGCGCTCGTATCCGTCGTATCCGTCGTATCCGTTTTCTCCGTCCTATCGGTCCCGGTGGTCTCAGAGGTCGCCGTGGTCCCCGTGGTTCCCGTGGTCTCCGTGGTCGTCTGCTCCGGCGCCTGCGCGAGCGGTGCCGTATCCACGACCGGCGCAGCGACCTCCGGCTTCTTCTCCGTCAGTACTTCCTTTTCGAACAGGTAGCCCCAGCGCCTCATGCGCGAGAGGATCATCGTCTGCCGCGAGTGCAGCCTCTTGTTAGGCGCGGCG
Source organism: uncultured Thermoanaerobaculia bacterium (assembly GCA_964552405.1). Lineage (GTDB taxonomy): Bacteria > Acidobacteriota > Thermoanaerobaculia > Gp7-AA8 > Gp7-AA8 > JAJPHC01. The sequence continues at coordinate 2,140 of CAZKID010000284.1, read as the reverse complement.
GGGTTCATCTTGCGCGGATTGGGGAGGCAGCCGGCGAGCAGCGCGGCCTGTTGCGGCGTCAGTGCGGAAGCGGGCCGATGAAAATACGCGCGCGCCGCGGCCTCTGCACCATACACACGCTCTCCCATCTCCACGACGTTCAGATACAGCTCGAGAATCCGCTTCTTCGTCAGATGTTTCTCGAGTGAGCGCGCGATGAAGAACTCCTTGATCTTGCGCAGCGGATTGCGCGACGGCGAGAGGTAGAGATTCTTCGCGAGCTGCTGTGTGATCGTGGAGCCGCCATGGGTAAGCCGCTTCTTCTCCCAATCCTTCTCGATCGCCTCCTGCATCCCTTTCACATCGACGCCGTGATGTTCGTAGAACGAGTCGTCTTCGGCGACGAGCACGGCGCGGCGGAGGAACGGTGAGATGCGGTCGTACGAAATCCACGTGTACTGGATGGACGGATCTTTGCCGGCATCACGCAGTTGTTCGCGCCGTTGCTCCATGAACGCGGTGGACTGCGGCGGATTCTTCGCGAGTGCGGCGACGTCAGGAAACGTCAGCCACTCCCACGCCGCGATGGCGATGGATACGAAGAAAGCTCCGAGGAGGAGTCGTTTGAACAATCGGCGGATTGTACTTACACTGAGAGTTCTGAGTTCTGAGTTCTGAGTACTGAGTGGGGCCAACGCACTCAGAACTCAGAACTCAGAACTCGTCATGCGTCTCACCTTCGTCCTGGTTCTGCTCGCCAGCGTTTCCGCGCTCGGTCTCGACACGACTCATCGCGGCAATCGTGTCGGCATTCTGCTTACACCTGCGCGCTACGAGGGAACGGATGAGCGGATGGCTTCGGCGATCCGGAAGTATCTGCGCGAGGAGTTGCAGAAGTCGGGCTTCGATGCCTTCGATACGAAGACGACGTATGACGATCTGAGCCGCAATGTCGATTCCGCGGCCGACTACTATGTCGAGATCGCAGCGAGTGATGCGGCTGCTGATTCGCATGGCGGCGTCGGTGTTGGCGCTGGTGCGGTCGCGGTCGATGTCTCACTCGTGGTTGCGCACGTGGCGGCGGAGGTCCGGCTGTACGACGGGCGCTCACTCGAGCTCATCCGCCGCTTCGACCTCGATCATTCGAAGAAGGGCGTTGCGCCAACGTCGATCGGCATCGGTGTTCCGGGGCTCATCGGCTGGGTTTCCGTGCCGGTGATGGAGATCGCGCAGTTCAAGCGCGCAGCACACGAAGTTGCGCGCGATGCTGCCTCGCGCATTGCCGAGTACAAGCAGGCCGAGTGAAGCCGCTCATCGTCATCACGACCGTCGGAGCGGAGTTCGATGCCCGTTCGCTCGCACGCGAGCTCGTCGAGGCGCGGCTCGCGGCCTGCGTGAACATTCTTCCCGGTGTGGAATCCGTCTATCGATGGGAAGGAAAGATCGCCGAAGACGGCGAGAAGCTGCTGGTCATCAAGACAGTCGACGAGCGGCTCGATGCGCTGCAAGAGAAATTGTTCGAGCGGCACCCATACGAGGTGCCGGAATTCGTCGTCATCGATCCTGCGGATGTGCGCGGCCCATACCGCGACTGGCTGCTCCACAGCGTGTAGATGGGGTCAGGTCGAAAGTCGAAAGCTTCCCTCATGCGAACTTTCGACTTTCGACCTGACCCCATCTACACCGCGTAGAACGGGAAGCCTTCGGCCCGCGGCAGCGTTAGATTCTGCTTCATGGACTCCATCGTCATCCGCGGCGCTCGCGAACACAATCTCAAGAACATCGACGTCGTCATCCCCCGCAACAAGTTCGTCGTGATCACAGGCGTCTCCGGATCAGGCAAGTCTTCACTCGCGTTCGACACGATCTTTGCCGAGGGACAGCGCCGCTATGTCGAGTCGCTCTCCGCGTACGCCCGCCAGTTCCTCGAGCAGATGGAGAAGCCCGACGTCGACCTGATCGAGGGGCTTTCGCCCGCGATCTCGATCGAGCAGAAGACCACCGGGTCGAACCCGCGCTCGACCGTCGGCACCGTCACCGAAATCTACGACTACCTGCGGCTGCTGTTCGCGAACATCGGCGTGCCGCACTGCCCGAAGTGCGGGAAGGAAATCACCAGCCAGTCGCTCGAGCGCATCGTCGACATGGTGATGCTGTATCC
>CAZKID010000283.1:0-7063 GCA_964552405.1 uncultured Thermoanaerobaculia bacterium | reverse complement strand
GGTCATCGGCTGGCTACGCACGGTCTCGATGTCTTGTCTTGCCATGGCGTTCGTGTGCTTTTCTGCGCCCATCCGTCTGGCTTTGAACTACGTGCAGGGGATCTTGTCGGCCGGCGTCGAGAGCTGGTTCCTCGCCTCGTACATCAAGCTGTCGGAGAAATGACGTGACTGATTACTCTGGATTCTTCTCGCGCGATGCCGCGAACTTTCGTCCGTCTGCGATTCGTGCATTTGCGAAACTGATCAACGATCCGAACATCATCTCGTTCGCCGGCGGCGTGCCGAGTCCGGAGACGTTTCCGGCCGAGGAGATGGCAGGGATCGCGGAGCGGGTGATCCGGGAGCGGAGGCAGATCTCCCTTCAATATGGTCCAACACGGGGACTGCCGCGGCTTTGTGAAGGAATCGCGCGCATCTGCGGCGAGCGAAGCATCGAGTGCGCGCCATCGGATGTGATCGTGACGACCGGCTCGCAGCAGGCGCTCGATTTGATCGCGCACACGCTGCTCGATCCGGGTGATGTGGTGCTCGTCGAACTGCCGACCTACATCGGCGGCTCCGCGTCGTTCTTCGCGCGCAGTGCAACGCTCGCAGGGGTGGCGCAGGACGACGAAGGCATCGTGCCCGAGTCGCTCGATGAAGTTGCGTCGCGCACGAAGCCGAAGCTCCTCTACACGATTCCGAATTTTCAGAATCCGTCGGGACGCCTGATGACGCAGGCGCGGCGCGATGCCGTGCTGAAGCTCGCCGCGAAGCACGACTTCCTCGTGATCGAGGACGATCCGTACGGCGAGTTGCTCTATGTCGAGGGCGCAGAGACGACGCCGATGAAATCGCGCGACGCCGAAGAGCGCGTCATCTATCTCGGCTCGTTCTCGAAAGTGCTCGCGCCGGGACTTCGTTGCGGATGGATTCTCGCGCCGGCCGCGCTCGGCACACAGCTCGAGATCGCGAAGCAGGCGGCGGATCTCTGCTCCGGAATGCTCGATCAATCGATCGTCGATGAGTTCTGCGCAACGGGTGCGCTCGCGCCGCAGATCGAGAAAGTGCGCGCGTTCTATCGCGGCAAACGCGGCACGCTGATCGATTCACTCGCGGAGCACTTTCGCGGCCGTGCGGAGTGGACGAGTGCCGATGGCGGACTGTTCACGCTCGTCACGCTGCGCGACGACATCGACACCGCAGAACGCGTCTCCCATGCCGTCGCACGCGGCGTCGCCTTCATCCCCGGCGGCCCGTTCTTCGTCGACGGCAGCGGAAAGAACACGATGCGGCTCACGTTCGCGAAAGAAACGGATGAGCGGATTCGCGAGGGAGTGGAGCGGTTGGCGGAGGTGGTGGGCTAGAGCTAGATCAGGCAGCAGACAGCAGGTTTGCGGCTACCCACCTGCTGTCTGCTGCCTGCTGTCTGATCAGAACGCCTGTCCGCTCGATACCGAAAGCAGCAGCCCCTTATGTCCGCGCGCGTCGTGCTGCAGCGCGTAGGCGAGGTCGATGCGCAGCAGATTTTTCGGGGTTCGTGGGAGTCCGATGCGGACGCCGATTCCTACGTCGCTCTTCAATCGCATCAGTTTTCCGAAGCCGCCGTCCGCCGCGTTGCCGGCATCGGCGAATGCCACGATGCCTGGCGATGCGAGCTGCAGGATCTCGTGGCCGAGGTAGAGGCGGTGCTCGACGTTCATGACGAAGGCGCGTGAGCCGGCGAATGCGTGCGCGCGATAGCCGCGCAAACCGGTGAGTCCATCCGCGAAGAACTGCAGCTCGCGATCGAGGCGCCAGCCGTAGTTCATGACCATGCGCGCGACCGTCGCCTGCGGATGTTCATCGCCGAAGCGATTGACGAAGAGCAGCGTTCCGGTGGCGATGCTGTTCTGCGGGCCGCCGTCGAAGCGGCTCTCGATGACCGCGAATGGCACGACGAAAGAACGTGGGCCCAATGCATGGCCGCTCGTCGAAGAGGCGCGCAGATAGGCGGTGTGACGTGCGACCGCGGCTTCCACCGATGCTTGCTCGCCGAGGTTGAAGTCTTCGTAGCGAAGGTCCTTGTTGACGAAGTCGAGTTTCACGAACTCGTTCTCGGCATGCTCCCAGCGCGCGAAAACGTAGCGGAAGCGATGGTCCGCAGCGACGCTCGAAAACTCGTCGTCGATGAATCGAAGGCCACCCGTGATGCGGTTGGCGCGCACGTCAGTCGGATGAAATGCGTGACCGTAGTCGAGCACGAGCATTTTGTGCTCGTGCTGAAACCGTGCAGAAGTGCGGCCATTGGCGTAGATCCGATCGTCCTGCTGAAATGCGAGCCAGGAGAGGTCCGCGGACCATGGCGTGGCGAACGAGTAGAAAGGGCGGCGAAGGACGAAGCGACGGTCGTAGCCGTCCGAGTTGTGGCCGTAGGCAAGATGAGCCGACCAGAACCGTGAATTGAGCGCAGGATCCTGATAGTCGAGTGCGAGACGCGTGCGATCGATCGTCTTGTCCCAACTCAGCGACACTTCCTTGCCGAGACCGAGCAGATTCGAATCCGTGATGCTGGCGCCGTAGGTGCTCTCGCCGCCTTTGTTGCCTGCTTGCGTCTCCGGCGCGATCGACCATGCATCCTGCGTGGTGACGGTGACGTCGACGATCCCGTCATGCGGTGGCGACGCGGTAACGCTGGCCGATTTCAGAAAATGCAGCGCACGAAGAATGCGCTCCGTTTCGGCGAGTCGTTCCGGCCGGTACTCGTCTCCTTCATGAAAGAGAAGAAACTTGCGGATGACGGAATCACGCGTCTCGATGTGAAGCGCGTCCGCCGCACGATAAAAGCGCCCTTTCGCCGCCTCGGATTTTGAATAAACATCGACGCTGTTGATCGTGATCATGCCGATGCGCGGCGGTAGCGCCGCCGCTAAAAACCAGAAACCAGAAACCAGAAACCAGAAACGGAAAGCGTTGCGAACGGCCTGTTTCTGGTTTCTGGTTTCCGGTTTCTGGTTTTGCATTTATCCTGAGCCTAGTTAACCACGGAGGGTTCCCAACTTGGACAGTCATCGCGGCGGCTGGATCGAAATCATTGCCGGAGGCATGTTCTCCGGGAAGTCCGAGGAGTTGATTCGCAGATTGCGGCGGGCGGTGATTGCGCGGCAGCGAGTGCAGGTGTTCAAGCCGATCATCGACGATCGCTTTGCCACGGACGAAGTCGTATCGCGCGACGACCGAAGGCTCAAGGCACACGCCGTTGCCACGAGCGTCGAGCTTCTGTCGCGCGTCGAGATCGGTGTGCAGGTGGTCGGCATCGACGAAGTGCAGTTCTTCGACGCGGGAGTTGTCGATGTTGCGATGCAACTCGCAGATGCAGGGATTCGCGTAATCGCCGCCGGCCTCGATCAGGACTATATGCGCCGTCCCTTTGGTCCGATGCCCGCACTGCTCGCGGTCGCTGAGGAAGTCTCGAAGATGCACGCGGTGTGTGTTCGGTGCCGGGGCGCTGCTCATTATTCGCAGCGCGTCGCGGGTGGTGATGCGCAAGTCGAAGTGGGCGACTCGTCCTACGAGGCGAGATGCCGCGCGTGCTATGAGCGCTACAAGGCGGAGCTGCAGGAGGAGGAAGGCGCAGTGCAACTGACGATTCCTGCTCCGGCCGTCGCTGGCTGACAAAGTTTGTCACGGGGCCTAACTGAACGCGTCAGCGGAGTTGTGATCGCAGTCACACAGTTTGTCCTTTTCTCATTTGATTTGAGAGGTTTACCTTCGCTTTCGACATTGGTACTGGAATTGCGCTGAGACGAAAGGGTTCCGGAGGAAAATGTGAATCGAAGAATGGGCGGTTTTACGCTCATCGAACTTCTGATCGTGGTCGCGATCATCGGCATTCTCGCAGCGATCGCGATTCCAAATCTTCTCAACGCGATTTCCAGAGCGAAACAAAAGCGGACGCTTTCAGACATTCGCGTGATCGCGATCGCGTGGGAAGCGCGTGCTACGGACATGAACCGTTACAACGCGTCGGGCATCGATGGTGTCTCCCTGCCGGTCACGATGGCGCAGCTCACACCGGCGGTCCAGCCGACTTACATCAGGGTTCTCCCGCAGAAAGATGGATGGAACCAGGACTTCATCTGCCTGGTGGATCAGACCTGGGGTGCAGCGACGCCAGCTTCGCGTTACATGATCGTCTCGGGCGGTGCAGACCAGACGGTGACGGCAACGGTCAGCCAGGGACCTTTCACGAACTACGATTGCGACATCGTCTACTCGAACGGCGTTTTCATCTCCTATCCGGAAGGTACGCAGGTGCGTCAGTAGCCCGGCTATACTCGCGCGCACGAAATGCCAGCTCGCCGGTCACGAGGCTCCCTCGCTGCGCTCGCGCTGATTCTCTCGTTCGCTGCATCACTGCAATGTCGTCGCGCGACGGGAGTGGCAGAAGATCCTCTCGACCGCGAGGCGCTCGACGCGCTGACTGGTTATCTTCGGATCGATACTTCGAACCCTCCTGGCAATGAGTCGGCGGGTGCGAAGTATCTACAGCAGCTGCTGGCGAAAGACGGCATCTCCTCGCAGCTGATCGGATCGAACCCGCAACGTCAGTCGCTCTACGCTCGTCTCTCCTCCGGAACGAACGAGAAGGCACTGGTGCTGCTGCATCACATCGATGTCGTTCCAGCAATCCGCTCGGAATGGACGAAGCCTCCGTTCGATGGAATGACGCAGGGGGGATATCTCTTTGGCCGCGGCGCGCTCGACATCAAGTCACTCGGCATCGCCGAGATGATGTCCGTGATCGAGCTGAAGCGGCGCAAGGTGCCGCTCCGCCGCGATGTGATTCTGCTGGCGGTTGCCGATGAAGAGCTGGGAGGGCTGCACGGTTGTGCTGAGCTTCTGCAGCAGCATCCTGAGCTCTTCGCCAATGCCGGCTATGTTCTGAATGAAGGGGGATACGCCGAGACGATCGTGGATCACGTCTCGTTCTGGGGGATCGAAGTCCAGCAGAAGGTGCCGCTCTGGATCCGGCTCGAGGCGAAAGGGCTGCCGGGACATGGCGCATCACCGCCGGATGATGGAGGCAGCATCGCGCGTCTCGTGCGGGCGCTCGCGGAAGTGGAGAAGATCGAGACGCCGTATCGGCTCACGCCTTCGGTTGCACGCCATTTTCACGAGGCGGGGAAAGCGCGGCCCGACGAGCGCGGTGAAGTGCTGCGGACCATCCGCGAGCCTCTCGATCTCGATCGTGTGCGGCGTGTACTCACGCCAGGCTACCGTTCATTGCTCCGCGACACGATCGCGATCACACGGATCGACGGCGGCGCATCCGTGAATTCGATTCCTGCGCGCGCCAGTGCCGACCTCGACATCCGGCTGTTGCCCGACGAGAAGGCGGAACCGATGGTCGAGAAGGTGCGGGCCGCTGCAGGCAAGAACGCAACGCTCGACGTCCTGCTCGCGGGCGAGCCAGTCGATGAGACGAGTACCGGCACCGAGCTGTATCGCACAGTCGCAGCGAATATGCAGCAGTCGGAACCCGGCTCGAAGCTCGGGCCGATTGTCGGTGCTGGAACGTCCGACAGCCGGTTCTTTCGAGCCCGAGGAGTCATCGCTTATGGCATAGCGCCCTTCAAGGTGAACTACTACGACGCGGACACGGTCCACGCTCCCGACGAGCGCATCCGGATCCGATTCTTCACCGAAGGTGTGCGTCTCGTGCGAAAGATCGTGCGCGACTTCGCCGCGCGTGAGCCGTGATGCGCCGTCACGCGTTTCCGATCGCGGTGATCCTCGTGCTCGCCGGAGCATTCTTCATTCCCGCGATGCGTCATCGCGAGGTCTTCACCTTTCGCGATCACACCGACTACTTTCAGCCATTCCGCTATTACACGGCGCAGCATCTGCGCGCGGGGCGGCTTCCTCTCTGGAATCCGTACAACGCCTCGGGCGAAGCGTGGCTCGCGAATCCGCAGACGGGCGTGTTTTATCCACCGACATGGATCTTCGTCGCGATGCCATTCGCGCAAGCCTACATGGCCTACCTGCTGATGCATGTGGCGCTTCTTGGATGCAACGCCTATGTGCTGTTCGCGCGACGCTCGACGCGTGGCGCTGCACTCGCTGGATCTGTTGCCGTGACGCTGTGCGGTCCAACGGTGTCGCTGTGGGACGTGAACAACAATCTCGCGACATTCGCCTGGATCCCGCTCGCGATCTGGTGCGGCCTGGAGTGCCGTCCGCGTCTCGGCGGTGTCGTGCTGGCTCTGGCATTTCTGGGTGGCGAGCCATTCTTCGCCGCGATCGCGGCCGCGTTGTTCGTCACTTCGTTCCTCTGGAGTCACGGGCGTGCTCGTCTGTCGATCGTGCAATCCGCGCTCATCGCGGCCGGTCTCTCGGCGGCCCTCCAAGCCCTCGGGCGGCCGGGGCGTCCTTTCGTGGCGGCGGCAATGGTGGCAGGTGTCGGGAGTGGACAACTCCTCGGAGTCTACCTGACGGTCCGATTCTTCCCGCGAGACTTTCAACCGGCCACCGAGCGCCGCGGCGATGATACATGACATTGCACCCGACGCAGCACCGATAGCAACGGCAACGCAAGGTTAACAAAGAGGAGACGGATCAACCTGAGAACAGTGGACTGGGATAACCAAGATTCCCGAGGTCCACGAGGAACAGTGGCCGGCCGCGCGGCGGCGATGCGGTTGGCCGGAATTTATGCTCTCGTTTCGTCCCCTGGTCACTCTTCGGACCCCCCTAACTGCCGCAGTTATTCTGCAGCGCGTCGCGAGGCTGATTCCCGAGAGCCTCCCCATTGTCCATGGAGGGGGCCTCATCGGTGGCACCCTGACGGAGGACGGGTTTTCCTTGTTGTGGTCTGCGGGTGGGGGCCAGCAATACTTGGTTGAGGCAAGAATCAGAACCTCCGCGACATCATCCCTTCTGCTCCTACGGTTTCGGCCCCGGCCACGACCCCGATGGTCTAACGCAGCACTAACGCTTCTTTCCATTCTTGCGCCCGTGTTCTGTTTTGCGGTCTGTTCCAGAAAGTGTGGGACGGCGCGGAAACACGCTATCCGGCAGGCACCAAGCACAAAGGCAAGAT
>CAZKID010000282.1:0-7064 GCA_964552405.1 uncultured Thermoanaerobaculia bacterium | reverse complement strand
CGAGGGACACGCCCGGTCCGGTTTCCCCCAACCACGTATAAGCAACCGCATACTTGCCCAGCTCGGGAACGTAGGTGATGCGCGGATCCTCGATTCCCCATAGCTCTTCCGGGTAATTCTCCGGATCGGCGCGAAACGTCGGCTGAGGATCGATGATCCATCCACCGACGCCATCGGCAGAACGCGCAGCACAGAGATGCGAGTGTCCTCGCCGATCCTCGACGCGGCACAGAAGAAGCGTGGTGCCGTCGCGCAACCGCGTTGCGCCGGCGTTGAACACGGTATGAACGGGATACGGCCATTCGGCCGCAGTCAGAATTGGATTCCCTTCGTTGCGCCGAAAGAGTGGCTCGTATCGCGGTGCGACTCTCACGGAGCCTGGCTCACTGCCACCGCCGTTTCCAATGGCTCCGACGGGGGGATCTGCATCGCATTCCATCGCACTTCGTCTTTTCGCATTTCCATCAGCGAGAGAAGGAACGAGAGCGTCGATTCCGCGCCCTGATTCTCATTGACTCGATCGGCGTGAAGTCCGTCACGGCAGCCGCCCGTCAACGGGTCGTAGAGAGGCTGGTGCAGCTGGTTCTGTCCCAGAAACCAGGTGAAGGCGCGGCGTGCGTGTTCAGTCCAGCGATGATCGCCTGTCGTACGAAATGCGTGCATGCAGGCCGAGATCGTGGCGCACGCATCGACCGGCTGCTGATCGAAGACCGCAGCGGTCATGCCGCGCTCGAAGAATCCCTTCGTTCCGATTGGAGCGAAGTAGCTGTCGCTGGTCTGTTGAATCCTCAGTAGCCACTCGAGCGACTGGAGTCCGATCGTGTTCATCGTTTCGTCGCCGCTCCAGGCAGCGGTCGCGATGAGTGCCTGCGGTAAGCGTGCGTTGCAGTACGTGACAGAGCTCTCATACCACGGCCAATCCGGTTGATTCGTGCGGCGGAACAGATGAAAAAGCCGGTCTGCAATCTGCCGTCCGGCGGTCTGCACATGGCGATCACCCTCGAAGGCATGCAAGTACTGTTCGATTCCGAGCAGTGCATAAGCCCAGGCGCGTGGACTGCTGAATTTCGCGACTGCCGGCAATGCTTCGTGAAACAGAGCACCGGAGAGGCTTTGCCGTCCGGGGTCGTTTGAACCTCCGACGACTGTGCCCAGCGCCCACAACGCCCGGCCATGGCTGTCCTCCGAGCCTTGCTCTTCGAGCCAGAGCCGCGAATGCGACATGAAGTTGCGGAATCGTCTGCTCTCGCGATTGAACGCATGATTCACGAACGCGAGATAGCGTGACGTCAGCGAGCGCACGAGGCGCGGATCACTCGTTCCCGCTTCCTCGATGAGTGTCATCAACAGCAGCGCTCGCGCGTTGTCGTCGAGGCAATATCCCTCTTCGTAACGCGGCACATTGAAACTCGCGTGCTGAAGCACGCCGGTGTCATCCGTCATCACCTCGATGTGATCGAGGTTGAGCTGCGGCAATTCTGCCGGCCGATTGGCCAGCGTTCGTGCGCGGAATGCGGTCCCCGTACGTTGCGCTCGTTCTTTACGCGCACGCTCGAAGGTTCGCAGATAGGAATGCGCCACCGACGGCCAAAGCATGCTTCTGCCATGCTGTGCTGCCCGCCGGCGCATCTCGCCACGCTTTTCAGGATCGTCGAGTAACGCCACGATTTCCTTGGAGATTGCCGACGGATCCTTCCACGGCACGAGAATGCCGCGCCCCCCGGCCAGCAGTTCTCTTGCGTACGCATAGGGCGTCGAGACGACGGCTTTCCCCGCTCCGACGGCATACGCAAGCGTGCCGGATGTAATTTGTTCGGGATTGAGATAGGGCGTGATGTAGATGTCGGTTGCGGCAAGGAACTCCGAAAGCTCGGAAAGACTGACGAAGCGATTGTGAAAGATCACATTGCCGTCGACGCCGAGGCGTTTCGCGCGATCCTCGAGCATGATGCGGTAGGTCTCTCCCTGCCGCTCGATGACGTGCGGATGCGTTGCGCCGAGGATGATGTAGACGACGTCGGGATAACGCGAGCGAATTTCAGGCAAGGCGTCGATGACGTTCTCGATACCCTTGTCCGGCGACAGCAGACCGAAGGTCAGGATCAACGGCCGTCCTGCCACGCCCACTCGATTCTTGCTGCCGTTGAAAGGAATGTTCGGAATCCCATGCGGGATGACATCGATCTTCTCTTCGGCCACACCATGAACCTGGCGCAGAAGATCGGCGCCACCCTCGGTCATGACCACCAGACGATCCGAAAGCGCGGTGATTTCATCCATGACTCGCCGTTGATGCAGATTCGGTGAGGCAAGGATCGTGTGGAGCGTCGTCACGATCGGCATTCGCAGCTCTCGAAGAAGCGGGAGGAGGAGACTCCCCGCTTTGCCGCCGAAGATTCCGTACTCGTGCTGGACCGAAATCACGTCGATGTCATTGACGTTCAGAAAATCGGCGGCGCGCATGTAGGCGGCGGCATCGGTATCGGTCAACTCAAAACGGACGCGGCTCGGATAGTCATGATGATGACGGCCGTCGTTCATCGCCAGGACGAGGCAGTCGAGATCAGGACCGACGTACGCGATGGCATCGCTCAAGTCCGTCGTGAATGTCGCGATGCCGCACTGCCGAGGAAGGTGATTCCCTAATATCGCTACGCGACGGATCGTTGTTTCATCGGACATGGAGACGCCCCTCGGTCAGGCGTTTGCGAGCTGGGAAGTCGCGATTGAATTCACCCGCCGCGGCGGCAATAGCAGAAACCAGCGCGGCACGATGTCATTCGGAAGAACGAACTCGAACACCTGGCTGTAGGAACGGAGACGCAACACCCTGCCGCCTGTAGCGATGCTGCCAGTCGAGAGGTGCGTGTCGTATTCGACTTCCCTGACCCGTTCCAATTCGAGCGATGCGTGCAGGTCGGTCGTCTCGTAGAAGAACGTCGTACCGGTCAGTGCGAGTGCGACTTCCATGTGCCGGCTTCCGTCGACGAACTCACCGCGGCTCACGATGCGCGACGTTGACCGGCGCGTCTCACAAAGAGCACCGATCCGGTCGGCACTCAAGCGGTGATAGAGATTCAATCCGAGGACTACGACGGCAATCATGGCCACGATCGATAACACCGATATCATGAGAATCTCCTTGGCCATCAGACCGATGGCGAATCACAGTTGCATTGAAGCTCCGATCAGCAGCGATCCTTGACGATGGAAGCGGCCCTGCGCTCCAGATCGAGACAGCACGTCGTCCAGGTTGCGTCAAACCAGCCGTTCTCCCGTGCGTGGATGGTGACGGCGAAGATCGGCTCATCGTGTTCGCTGCAGCGGAGCTGTGCTGCCTGTTCCAGGCGATAGCGGAGCTTTTCTCGCAATTGCGGTCCTCTGTCTTTGAAGGCGACTTGCATGGCGAGCTCCTCACATGAACGGCGTTAGTAGGTCGGCTGATCTTTTTTCGGACGAGCTTCGTTGACTTTGAGAGCCTGTCCGTTGAATTCCTTGCCATCGAGACCGGCAATCGCTGCTTTCGCTTCATCGGCGTTGTTGAACTCGATGAAGCCGAATCCTTTCGAGTCGCCGCTGGTCCGATCCGTCGCGACTTTCGCCGACAGCAGAGCTCCAAACGGACTCGCGAGCTCGGAAAGCTGCGCATCAGTGACTTGTTTCGAGAGATTTCCCACGTAGAGTTTCATGCTGATTTCCTCGCCGGGCGTAGCCGGCCCTCACACATGAATCGCGTCGAATGACACGCGGATCGGGAGGAGGTGAGTCTAAGAGGAGTGAGTCCAGAGATCTGACTTAGTTCAGACGGACTGAAGAGGCGAGGAAGGTTCCTCGACGTGCATCCACCATACACGCATGACGCAGCGATGTATATCGAATAAGTAGGCGCACCAGAGGTTCAAGGCGTTGCGAGTGGTACGATTCCGTACGCAGCAGGACGCCTGGGGGTGGCCAAACGGCCTGAGATCAAACCCTTCGAACCTGACCCGGCTGACACCGGCGTAGGGAACGGCAGATCAGATCGACACGTCTCACCAGCGCCCTCTGGAAAAATCTTCGTTGAGAGGTTTCCATGAAGGCATTTACGGCAGTTCTCGTTTTCTTTTTCACGGCGGCGATTCACGCGGCGACGGTCCGTGGCATCGTCAAAGACATTTCAGGTGCACCGATCGCCGGTGCGGCCGTCTCGTGCGGCTCGGTGCACGCGGCGACTGATGCGAAGGGCTCGTTCGAGCTCGAGCAGGGAAAGTGCACGAGCCTCGAGCTCACCCATCCCGGTTTCCAGAGCGCGAGCGTTCCAGTCGCCGCGGAGGTCGAGGCGACGATGCGTCCCGCGCTTGCGGACTCGATCGTCGTCTCCGGCATTCGCGCCGATGCGGCGACGCCGGTCACGAAGACCGACGTGCCGCGCGAGGAGATCGAGCAGCGTTACTACCAGCAGGACATTCCTCTGCTGTTGCGCGACACGCCGTCCGTCGACTCCTACACGGAGGCGGGCGTCGGCGGTTCGGGCTACTCCTACTTCACGCTGCGTGGCATCAGCCCGACGCGTCTGAACTTCACGCTCGACGGTGTTCCACTGGCGGATTCCGAGGATATGGGGACGTACTTCGCGGACTTCCCGGATCTCGCGCGCTCGCTGCAGTCGATCCAGGTGCAGCGCGGAGTTGGGACTTCGACGGTCGGCAACGCGTCGTTCGGCGGCTCGATCAACATGCAGTCGATCGATCTTTCTCAGACCGAGAAGACCGATGCCCGCATCGCTGGCGGTTCCTACGGCTCGCGCTTCGCGACGATTGGATGGCAGTCGGGGTTCCATGACGGCTTCGCCGCCTATCTGCGTGCGTCGGCGAACACGTCGGACGGCTTCCGCGACCACAGCGGCGCGAATCAGCGCAATGTTTTCTTCAGCCTCGCGAAGCAGGGTGAGGACTCGCAGTTGCGTCTCACCGGCTTCTCCGGACACGAGCGTCAGCAGATGTCGTTCTACGCAGCGGATCTGCCTTCGCTCGACGAGAACCTTCGTGTGAATCCCCTCGGGCCGGAAGATCGCGACAGCTTTGGCTACGACCTCGCGCAGTTGCAGTATCTGAAGTCGCTCTCGCCCACGATGGACATGACGGCGTCGGTCTACTACCAGCGCGGCTACGGTTGGTACCGGCTCGCCGACCAGAAGTATGGGATCGACGGGGCGCTCATCGGCACGATGGCCACGTTCAGTTGGACGAGTGGGCCGCTGACCGCGAAGTACGGCGTGAACGTGAACGAGTTCCAGCGTACGCACACGCGCGACACGCTGGCTGTGCGCGACTACTCGAACTACGGCACGAAGGGCGAGGCGAATGTCTTCGCGAAGCTCTCCTACGACAGCGGCCGCTGGCACACGTACGGCGACGCGCAGGTCCGCTATACGAACTTCCACTATCACGGAGATGTCGCGATCGAGCCGATCCATTGGACGTTCTTCAATCCGAAAGTCGGGGCGCGCTACAGCGTCGACTCGAAGTCGAGCGTGTACGCCTCCGCCGGTATTTCGACGCGCGAGCCGACGCGCAACGATCTCTTCCAGGGTGAAGACAATGCGACGGTCGCACACGACCTGCGCGCGGTTCGTCCCGAGCGTCTGCTCGATCTCGAGGCGGGTTGGGATTATCACGATGCACGTCTCGACCTGAAGGCGAATGTCTATGCGATGGAGTTTCGCCACGAGATCGCGTCGACGGGCGAGTTGTCGGATATCGGCTTGCTGCTTCGCAAGAACGTCGATCGGAGCCATCGCCGCGGTGTCGAGCTCGATGCCGCGTGGCAGGCAATGCGCAACGTCCGTCTGCACACGACCGCGAACCTGAGCACGAATCGCATCCACACGTGGACGCAGTTCTACGACGTCTACGACGAGGCGGGTGCCTACGTCGACAGCAAGCCGCCCGTGTTTCACGACGTGCAGCCGGTGCTGACGCCGCGCGCGCTCCTCACGCAGTCGATCGATGTCACTCCGACGCCGCGTACGTCATTTGGGCTCACGGGCCGTTATGTCGCGAAGTCGTATCTCGACAACACCGATAACAACGGCTTCATCGCGCCGTCGTTCTTCATCATCGATGCGAATGCCGGGTTCGATGTCAGCTCGCAGCTTCGTGTTTCCGTAGAGGTGAACAATCTCGCGAACCGCCATCGCATCTTCCCGAGCGGTTACGACTATCTGTTCATCAACCGCACCGCGGCGAGCGAGACCATCAGCGGGATTCCGTATTACTACCCGCAGGCGACGCGAAATGCCGTCGTCATGCTCGATTTCAAGATGTAGCCGCGAATGTCCGGCCTCGAAATCTTTGCAGCGTTCATCACCGTCGTCAGTATCGTGCTGACGGCGGTGGAGAACATCTGGTGCTGGCCAACCGGTGTGGTCAGCGTCGTGTTGTATGCCTGGATCTTCTGGCAGGCGCGCTTCTATGCGAACGCATGGTTGCAGATCGTCGTTTTCCTGCCGTTGATTCTGTACGGTTGGTATGCATGGCTGCATGGCGGCCGGAACCATGACGAGTTGCGAGTCACGCGAACACCTCTGTGGGGTTGGATCGCCACGATTGTTCTCGGGGCCGCGGCAACGGCGGTGGCGGCGTGGTGGATGAAGATTCACACGAAGGACGTGATGCCGCTCGCCGATGCGGGAACGACGATGTTCTCGGTCGTGGCGGAAGCGATGACGGCGCGGAAGTGGATCGAGAACTGGTTGATCTGGGTCGTCGTCGACGGAGTGTCGACGTGGATGTTCGTCACGCAGAAGCTCTATCCCAGCGCAGTTCTCTACGGGATCTTCGTGCCTCTGGCAATCTATGGTTGGGTGGAATGGAAGCGATCACTCGCGTCTGTCTGATCGGGCCGCAGTCGACCGGGAAGAGCGAGCTCGCGAGGGAGCTCGCGCGCCACTTCACTGCGCAATCGACGCCGGAGTTTGCGCGCGACTACGCGACGGTGATCGGCCGCGAATTGACCGTGGACGATGTGGCGCCGATCGCGGCGGGGCAGATGGCGATCGAGGATCGATGCGTCGGCCGGCTTCG
>CAZKID010000281.1:1607-7067 GCA_964552405.1 uncultured Thermoanaerobaculia bacterium | reverse complement strand
CGAGCCGAGAAGCGGCGGCGGACCCGGCGAAGCGGCTGGACGAGTTCCGCGGCGGTTGCAGGACCGCCGTCGCCACTGTTTCTGGTGTAGCCCGAGAAACCGTTGCCGGCAACGGTCGAGATCAGTCCACTTCCCTTTGCAACTTTGCGAATCCGGTGGTTGTAGACGTCGGTTGCGTAGATGTTCCCAGCAGAATCAAGAGCTACGCCAAAGGCGTAGAGTCCGGCCGCCGTGGCAGCGCCACCATCACCACCACTTGCTGTGCCATTACCTACGACCGTCGTGATGATTCCCGTCGCGACAGAGATCCTGCGGATGCGAAATTCATCTGCAACGTAAAGATTTCCGGCGTCGTCCCGAGCAATGCCGGCAGGACTCGTGAAGCCTGCTGTCGTTGCCGGACCTCCATCCCCACTGAATCCGGACTTACCGTTGCCAGCAAACGTCGTGATGATTCCGCTGACTGCCTCCACTTTTCTAATCCGATAATTGGAGGAGTCGGAGAAATACAGGTTTCCTTGCGGGTCCAGACTAACGCTGACAGGATTGAAGAGCGCTGCCGCAGTCGCAGGTCCCCCGTCGCCGCTGAAGCCCTTTGTGCCGATCCCCGCCACGGTGGTGATGATTCCGCTGGCAGCAGCCACTTTACGGATGCGATTGTTGGTCGTATCGGCAATGTAGAGATTCCCGCTTGAATCGAACGCGATCCCGCTGGGAAAGAAGAGTGCAGCCGCTGTGGCCGGACCACCATCACCGCCAAAACCCGAGAAGGTCGAGCCGATTCCGGCTACAGTTGTGATGATGCCGCTGCCAGCTGCGACTTTGCGAATCCGATGGTTGTCTCTGTCGGCGATGTAAAGATTCCCTTGGCCGTCAAGAGCACTGCTCAGAGGCAGCGCGAACGCGGCGGACGTCGAGGGTCCACCGTCTCCTCGGAAACCGGTCGTTCCATTTCCTGCAACCGTGGTGATGATCCCGCTGCTGGCGAACACCTTTCGGATCCGGTAGTGCTTAGCGTCGGCAATATAAAGGTTGCCGCTGGCATCCAGGGCAACACCTGTCGGCTGATTGAGTCCCACGGCCGTGGCGGGACGACCGTCGTCGGTACCGCCACCAGCTACTGTCCGAATCGATTGAGCGAAGAGTGATTGGATGATGGCAAACAAGCCGACCGTCACTGCAACCCGACAGAGCCGCACACTCTCCTCCAATCCGGCGAAGCGTGAAAGAGTTTGGCTGAGACACTCGTGACGTGCAAGACATGCGGCTCGAGGTTCCTGCGCTCGACGAAGCGACTCCGCTCGCGAGGGATCGCAGAGAGAGAGAGAGAGAGAGAGAGAGAGAAAGAAAGATAGGAACGCGGTAAGCCGCGTTCCTATCATCGTGAACTCCGTCGTCTACGACTTCGACTCCGCCCCAAGCGCGTTGATGCTGTCCTGCACCTCAGTCTTGTCCGACTGATTCTGCGCGGCGGTCATCGCCTTGTCGTAGAACTCCATCGCTTTCGCCTTCTCGCCTTTCGCGGCCCAGGCGTCGCCGATCGCATTGAGGCCGCGCCACGACTTCGCATCGCCGAGCGACTTGATCGCATCGTCATATTTCTTCTGACTGATGAGCGCATAGGCCGCGTTGATCGGCGCGATGTCCGGCGACAGCATTCCCTCAGCGCGTGCGCGGAGCTCTTTCGCTCCTGACGCATCGCCTTTCTTCTCGAGGATGCGCGCTTTCACGCGCAGCGCCTGCGCGGTCGGCTGCATCTCGACGGCGCGACTCGCATACGTCAGTGCCAGGTCGGGATTGCCTGCGCCCAATGTCCAGCTCGCGGCTTCGGTCCAGGCCTGCGCGTCCCAATGCATATCGCTGCGCAGTTTGTTCCTGATGCCTTCCGCGACGAGCGACTGCGTGTCGGCGGAGATTTTCACCGGCACGCGCGTCTTCTCCCAGCGCATGGCGAGCGTGATCTCATCCTTCTTGCCGTCGTCGAACGAGTAGCCGAGGCGCTCCTGCATCTCGGCGGGCTGCGGAGCGATCTTGACGCGCAGCACGTCTTCGCTCTGATCGTAGCTGTACGTTCCCCAGCCGCCGGTGAAGCGATTCAGGACGAATGTCCACTGATCACGGCCCGGAATGTAGAAGAAGCTGTACGTTCCCGCGGCGACGTCCTGGCCTTCGATCTTCACCGGCGTCGAGAAGGTGATCGTCGTTGGATCGTTTGCACCGGCACGCCAGATCACGTCATAAGGAACGAGCCCGCCGAAGATGTGGCGATTGTTCGCCGACGGACGGTGATACGACACGCGCACATCCGTGATCCCGAACGATTCCTCGACCACCGCGCGCGGGCTGGTCTGTGGAGTGCGAATGTGAGGCTGCGCGATTACGCTCGCGCAAATGGACAAGGTGAGAGCGGCAAAAAGCAGACGACGAGTCATGGTTCCTCCGTTTGTTCGAAGGATCGTAGTCTCGAAAAACGCGCCGTCTGTTTCGCGGCTGTGAACGAACCGCTACCATTGGCGTAATCCGTTGGAGGCGCGTCATGCTGATCAGTGCCTTGTTGCTCATGGCAGGGAGTGTCTTTGCCGACATTCCCGGAACGACGGTCTCACTTCCGAAGCTGAGCACCACGATCAATCCGCGTCTCGTCGTGCCATTGCCTGACGGCACGGTCTGGTTCGACGAAGAGAAGTTCACGCCCCACACGATGGGCTACTTCACCCCGGACGGAAACGTAACGAAGTTCAACATTCCCTGCGAGCAGTGCGAAGCGATCGGTAACTTCATGAGCTACGTCGAGTCGATGACCGTCGGTCCCGACGGAAACATCTGGTTCGTCTGGGCGCGTGTTGCCGGCGACGGATCACCGATCGAAAACGGGGTGAGCAACTTCGTCAGCCGCGTCACGCGCGACGGCACCTTCACCACGTTTCCCGTTCCCACGAAGTACGCATTCCGCCGATTCCTCGGCTTCAATGGACATTCGGCAATCATCACAGGACCGGACGGCAATCTCTGGTTCAGCGAGTGCACGGGAAACAAGATCGGACGGATCACGACGGCGGGCGTTCTCACGGAGTTTGTCGTTCCCACGGCGGTCCTCGTTCCGACTGCCCCGACGAACATCATGACGAGCTTCGCCTCAGGCCTGACTCGTGGGTCCGACGGCAATCTCTGGTTCGTCGAGAACAAGACGGACAAGATCGCGCGAATCACGATGAGCGGCTCGATTACAGAGTTTCCTCTTCCCGCACACAGCGCTCCCTACTGGATCACGACCGGCACGGATGGCAACTTGTGGTTGACTGAAATCGGAACGGCTGGTCGCGCATCCATGATTGCGCGCGTGTCGACGGCCGGTGCCGTGACCGAGTTCGCAATCCCGAACGGCACAGACAGCCCGCTCGAGATCACGAGCGCGCCGGACAAGAATCTCTGGTTCACGCTCGCGAGCGGATCGGTCGCGCGCATCGAGATGCTCGCCGGCGGAGCTGCTCCGGCGATCACAACGTCTGCCGTCCCTCAATCGGCGCGTCCGTTCGAGATCGCATTTGCGAGCTCCGCCACGTCTGCTTCGACTGCAACGCTGCAGCAATCGACGGTCACCTCACCGGCACGTCCCGAGGCGGCGCCGGCAACCGGCAGACGCCACGCGGTGGGACCAACGCGCACGTTTTGGACGGGCAAGGTCACGCTCACGCTGAAGATGCCGTTGAAAGATGATCAGCGCGCGTACTTCGAGCAGCATCCAACCGAGCTCGTCTCCCAGGGAGTGACATTGACGGCAGAGGGCCTGCAGTTCGCGACGAAGCCAGCCGCAGGATTCCGCGTCATCGTCGATGACGAGCTCGCGATGACCGGTCTTGACGGAGTGTTCCACCTCGCATTGCCGCCACGCGCCGGAGCACAGA
Organism: uncultured Thermoanaerobaculia bacterium; assembly: GCA_964552405.1. GTDB lineage: Bacteria > Acidobacteriota > Thermoanaerobaculia > Gp7-AA8 > Gp7-AA8 > JAJPHC01. The sequence continues at coordinate 3,162 of CAZKID010000281.1, read as the reverse complement.
TTCATGTCACAGGCACCGATGGCTTCTTCGACAAGACCGTGCCCGTACAAGATCATGCCGCCATCAATGGCGCACCCGTGACACCAATCGATTTCGCGGTGACACTCTCCAATGGTCCGAACGGAATGAATGACTACCCGACGGAAACCGCCAGTCTCATCGATCTCGATGCTGTTCCACCCGACCAGGGATTTCCCTGCGGATCGCATAAGGACTGCAAGCTCGCCAAGTGTCCGCCGAATCGCTGCTGCCTCGATTACGACGGCGCGTGCGCGGACAAGCCATTGACGCGCTGGGAATGCACGCCATTGCGCGTGCAACAGTTCATCGGCAGTACATGCCAGTGGTGGGTAAGCAAGGGATCATGCATCAACGAAGGAGCAATCACGTTCGGCAGGGGGCCGGGTTGTTTCGATAACCACAGAGGGCGTGAGTGTCAGGATATTGATGCGACTGAGCTCGGCCTCCAGCTGACGACCGGAGAGATCCAGCCGAACGCTCCGCCTCCTGATCCGCGTGATCTCCTGCCGATCAGCCTCTTCTCCGACTCCAGCACGGAAGAGACCACAGCTTTCTGCAGCGATTTCGTGCAGATTCAGTTGCACAACAATTCACAATCAAATGACACCGAAGTGCAATTCAACCCTTCGTTCGCCGTTCCTTTCATCAGTTGTCTCGCCAACGGACAGATCGACCGGCTGGGAACGATCGAACATTTCGAACAGATTGGAGAAAGCACTCAGTCGACGGAAACGACGGGCGCATACCGGCACATCAACGATTTCTCGATTCTCTACGCGGCGCCGCCGACCCTCGCCTGCGACCCTGCAACGGATTACGTAGTTGCACAGGCTGCGGGTCATGTCCGCACAGTCAAGGTCCGTGTGACCTGCGGAGGCTCCGATCCGACTCACGGCATGGCGATTCCCTCGCCAGTCATCACGCCACCGAGCGGCGCATATCCGAACTCTTTCGATGCGACGATTACCTCGTCGGTTCCCAATGCCGAGATTCATTACACGCTCGACGGCAATACACCGAACATTCTCAGTCCAATGATCGGCAGCGGCGGCACGATCCACATCACCGCGGCGGCGACCGTCAAGGCTCGTGCATTTCTCCGCAGCAGTGGCGGAAAGCGAAGCTTCGTGACGACACAGAACTATCAGATCTACCGCCAGCTCGATGCCACGATTACACGCGTGGATGAGACACCGAATGGCACCTGCAAGCCGATCAAAGTTCGCTATTCGATCAAACCCGCCAACGATAAGACGAAGATTGCCATCACTGTCGATGGTTCGGAGCCTCTGGAAGCAAACGCGATCCTCGCGACGAGCGGTGAGAAGACCTTCGCACCCGGCCCACCGGTCACGATCAAGGTTCGCGGCTTCCGGCCGTTCTATCTTCCGAGCAACATCGCAACGGACACGCTGACCTGGGGCGACTGCGGGATCGACGGATGGGGAACGGCGAGCACTTCGGATGGCGATCAACTCATGCAGGTGCACACGACGCCACCGTCGGGTGGAGGCACGGTGGCCACGCACTGGCC
>CAZKID010000281.1:0-1597 GCA_964552405.1 uncultured Thermoanaerobaculia bacterium | reverse complement strand
GTAATGGTGTCCCCAAGCCACCAGCAATGGTGGGTGCAGAACTCGCCCTCGACTTTCTTATGTTTAAATACGATTTCCTTTTTGCGCACATCCGCCACCGCGATCCAACAGTCGTTTCGCGCGAAGCTAAGGAGGTCTGGGTTCGTGCGGCTGAAGACCACATGTCCGGAAAAATCCGCGCCGGGCACCTGAGTGATCTCCGTCACCGTCCCGTTTTAAATGTCAATTGTGATGCCGCGGCCCGGCCTTTTTCCTCCTCGAGGATAGCCGCCACGTCCGCCGCGGCCACCGAAGTTCTCGCGCGCGCGCTCGCGGCGCTGCTCGCGAATCGCATCCTGCAGTGCATCCCACTGCGCGCGCGAGAGCAGCGTCCGTTGTGCGGCGAGATACTTCAATTGACGCGCGAAGACATCGTCGCGCAGCGTGCGAAGCCGCTGTCCCGCGGCCATGATGTCCTCCGCGGTCGGCTTCTCCGTATCGAGCGCATTGCGCAGATCGCGCTCGGCGATGCCGAGGTCGCGCTGAAGGCGAGCGATCTCATCGCCTTGTTCGCTTTGCAGCTTGTCGAGGGCCGACATTTGATCGGTCGTCGGCTTCACGGCATCCGCGATCCGCGCCTGCCGCCACCAATCGGCGGGAGGAAGCAGCATACCCCCGTCACGGATCTGTTCCACATCGGCCATCGGCCGTCGCGTCTGCGGCGGCGGCTGATCGTCATAATCCGAGCTGGCACATCCCGCGGCGGCAAGGAGAAGAGCGGATGCGATCAGGCGTCTCATGTTTCTCGCTACGACCAGCGGGCCGGAATGTTGAATGCGGATCGCGGCTTGCAGTCCGATAGAATCCGGGACACAAGTTCGGAGGCTCATCGAATGTCTCTCCTCATGCAACGGCAAGGTCCGGCTCTGCCACTTCCTCGGATCGAGGGGAAGGAAATCCTCGTTGGTCCCGACCCATCGATCGCAAAGGTGAAGGGTGTGATGTTCGGCGGCCGGAAGCAACTGGTCACCGACGTTGGCGGCGATGAGCTGTTCTATGCACTTCTGGCGAAGCTTCCCCAACGAACACTGCAGTACACGCGCACGCCGCTCGCATCGAGCTGGTGCGAATTCGAGTCGCTGATCGAGCTCGATAAGGTCATCTACGAGATGCTGCGCATCAAGCATCCGAACGTTCTTGCGCTCATCGGGGCGGCCTCCGCGGAGTTGGGAATCGGCAAGGTGTACAAGTCGCTCGATACGGGAGAGCTGATCAAGTTCATGGAGAACATCGCGCTCTTCCACAGTCAGTATCAGAAGTTCGGGCGCGTGAAGTTCGAGAAAACCGCGAACGGCGGCCGGATGATCTATACCGACTACCCGTGCTACAGCCCGATCTTCTGCGCCAGCGGCATCGGCTACTTCCTCGAGTCAATCCTCCGCCACGGCGGTACCGATCCGAGCGTGGTCGAGACCAAGTGCCAGACGCTTGGGGATATCACGTGTACGTATGAGATGAGTTGGAAGTAAGAAAGTGACGAGTGACGAGTAACGAGTTTTGAGTACTCGTCACTCATCACTCGTCACTCGTCACTCATCACTCGTCACTCGTCACTCGT
>CAZKID010000280.1:0-7073 GCA_964552405.1 uncultured Thermoanaerobaculia bacterium | reverse complement strand
GGAGATTGCATTGCGCCGCTCGGTCAGCGATGCCATCAACACCATGAACGTCAACGCCACCAGCGCGACGAACGTCTGCAGCGACAGGAGGGAGGCGGTCATCGAGGCTCCTGCGTAAGGTCCGAGTCCTTGCACCGTCAACCAGATCGAGATGCCGCAAACGATGAACACAGTCAGCGTCGTCGCGCGTCGTCCGAGGCGGAAGGCGACCCATAGGAGGAGCGGCATGATCAGATACTCATGCGAGTGCGATGACGGATCCGAGCCCCACTGCACAAACACGAACCAGAAGTAGAGAATCAGAGCCGCGAGGATCGCCGGCACCTCGAGCAGGTTGAACAAAGTCCATTGCAGCCGGCGCGGCACGACGAACATGAGGATCACCGGTGCCACGAAGAGCACGCCGGTGACATCGCCAAGCCACCACGTAACCCATGCTTGCGCAAACGACGGCCACTGCGTCAACCCGAACGCGCAGTGCACTGCGACTCCGACAACGCTGCTCACACAACATACGAACGCACTGACACTCACGAACGCAAAGACGTTATCGACGCGATCGAGCAATTTGATTGCGTCGAATTTTCTCCGCAGCAGGAGCGCACCCAACACCGCCTCCGACGTGTTGCCAATGGCGATGAGCAACGCGGCAATCGTTGCGCTCGCCCCTCCCAGCTGGTCGTAGACCACGAACGAGTGGGCGTTTGCTACGAACGCTCCGATGAGGACGCCGGGCCAGGCCGGCAATCCGAAAAGCAGCCCGGCCGCGAGCGCGACACCCGAGGGTGGCCACACGGGCGAGATGTTCGTTCGCGGAAACGCGAGCACGAGCCCCAGTTCCGCGAATCCGCAATACATCGCGGCGATGATCGCGGAAGTGACGAACGGCCTGAGCGCGTTCTGGTTCATCGGTAGAGACTATGAGTCTACGCCGATGCGGAGCGCGGGCATCGTACCCGCGCTCCTCACGTTGAGGCCTCAGCGCGCCAGCACGTCGTGCATGGCGTTGATCGCGACGCTTTTCGGCTTCATCGGGAGCGGCGCGTCGAACTCGATCGGCTTCGACGAATTGCCGAGCATCGGAATCACCGCCAGTCGCGCGATCTGTCCCTTGTCGAAGGTCACGTAGAGCGGGACCAGCGTTGCGAAATCATCCGGAACACCCGACTGCGTAACGTTCACCTTGATGTGGTACTTGCCCCCACCGGCGTCCGTCACGTCCGTCGTCGCATCGAGCTTCGGGATCGCAGTGCCGTAGACCCACTGCCGGAAGAACCACTCGAGGCTTCCGTTGCGCGTCAGATCCATCTGCTTCGGAATGTGTTTCTCGGCAATGCGCTGGAAGTCGCGCGTGGTGGCCGTTTTCCCCGCGTAGGTCTGCGCGAACTCGGACATCATCGCCATGAAGTCTTCATCGACGTTCTTCTTCGAGCGATCCTGCATCACCATGCGCAGCATGTGGAGAACGTACGCGCCCTTTTCGTACACCATCGCATCGTATGCGGCCCTGTTCTGCCACGTGTTCAGACGGTAGCCGAGGGTAATCGGTCCCACCGCATCGTTGGTGACCAACCCGCCGGTCGGCTTCTCGAGGATGAAACGGCGCTTCTTCTCCCACAGCTTGTTGTACGCCGGCCAGCCGGCGGTCTGTTGCAGCACGAGCGCCGCGGTGAACTCCGCGAAACCTTCGGACAGCCACGCGTCGTGATAGGAGCGGAAGCCGACCTGATGGCCCCACCATTGATGCGCGAACTCGTGCGGCCCGACGAGATCGACGAAATCCTTCAGTCCATTGAGACCGAGCGTGTTGCGCGTCGTGCCATCGAGGAACGCAACGTAGGGAAGATAGATGAGCGACGGCCATGACTGGCCAAAGCTCCACTGCGACTGCTGCGTGATCGCGACATGCTTCGATGCCGCGAGCGGACCGAAGAACGCGTTACCGGTTCGCGCGGTGTTGATGCCGTCCGCGAGTGCAGCCTGCGCGAGTTTTCCCGTGTCGACGCGCACCGATTGCGGTCCCGTAGGCATCCCAAACGATTCTTCGTCTCCACCGTTGTCGTACTCGAGCGCATGGTTGATCTGCGTGATGATGTCGGGTGTTCCGGGGTTCGTATAGACGTCGACCGTCATTCCGCTCGGCGCGTCATTGTTCGAGAGTTTCTTGAACCGTCCGAAGTTGAATCCGGCCACCCGCAGCGGCGTCGCCGACTTCCACGTCGAAATCCGCGTGTCGCCTTCCACCTTGTTGCCTGTCTCGTCACCGACAGCGACGACCTGATACTTCTGCGGGAAGCGGAACGTGAGGTCGAACGTGGCGACGTCATTGAACACGCCGACATTCGGATACCAGCTCGTGCGTGCACCGACGGTGTAGTTGCCGTCGCCCGCGTCGATGAGCACATCCTTCCCGCCGTATTCGATCTTCAGCAGATACTTCTCGCCTTCTTTCAGCGGCTGCGGAAAGACGATCGCGGCGTCCGGATCCTCATCCTCCTTTTCCTGAATCCAGGCAACCGGCGTCCACGATTCCGCTGCCGCAGGCGAATACGACACACTCGCGATCCGCAGCTTGCCCATGAGGTCGATCGGAAGAACGCGCAGCGCGCTGACGGCAGTGAAGGTCAACGTGCTCGTCCCGGTAATCTCACCGCGGCCGGCGATCTTCACGTCGATCGCATACGACTCCGCGTCGGCGAGCGGCTTCTCCAGCACCGCCTGTCCTCTTTCGACATCCGACTTGAAGTGGCTGAGGTACCACGGACCGCCCTTTTCTCGATCGTAGACGAGCATGAGAGTCTGTTCGCCGCTCGATGCAGTTGGAATCAATCGCAGCGAGTCGACGCTGCGGGGATCGATCGCCAGCACGGCGGGCGGATACTTGCCACCACCCTTCACCCATGCAAAGAACAGTGGATCCTTCTCGCCATTGAGCATCGCCTGCAGCACGCGGACCTGAATGTTCGTCGTCAGATCCTTGCGCTGGCGTTTCATGTATTCGTCCCAGACGCTCTGGGCGCGCGTGTCGGCAGCCCCACTCTTCGCTGCACCTGCCTGCGCCTCGGCTGCCTTCATGATCTCGGGGCCGAAGAAGACGGCCGTCTCGAATTTGTCCGCGAGGCTCACCAGCTTGTCGTCGCCGCTGTTCAACTGCAGCAGCTTCTTCTCGACATCGGTCGCCGGTTTCAATTCGTACGTTCCCTGACCCACGAACACACAGCCGGGAGTCGTCTCGCCGGCAGGAGCGAGAAGGTGCAGTGTTCCGTTGAGCGTCAGATGCAGGACATCGCGATCGAAGGTTAGGTTGGTCACCGTGATCGTTCGACCATCGGGACGGGTCGACCGCAGCGCGGTGTAGGTTGGATCTGGTACAGCAAGAAGGCTGTGCGCAAATAGAGCGGCAGCAGCCACAGCGAGGAGTCTCGCGAGGCGCATGGAAATCATCCTTTCAAGTGAATCGAACCGCGGGAAGAATATCAGTGCACGCCCTTTTCCGTCTCCAGCCCGAGGTACATCACCGCCGGATCCTGCGGCGAAAAGGCGATCGCATCGACATCGTCGTAATCGTTGTGATTCACACGCAAGTCGCCTGAGGCGTCAACGCGAAACACGTCCGTGCCGTACGACTGAAAGCTCGTTCCGAAGATGAAGTAGAGAATCTTCGGATCAGTCGGATGGGCCGCCATGACCGGGCCATTGATGATCGTGATTCCGGCGCCCTCCGTGACGATGCGCGTAAACGTCCGGCCGCCGTCCGACGAACGATAGATCGCGTGGACGCTCGTTTGGAGATCGTGCGTATCGACCGCCATCGCCCAGATCACATTTCCGTCGACGGGCGACACAGCGAAGTTCATCACGTTGAACTTGTCGGCCAGCGACGAGCGAGACCAATTCTTTCCACCGTCGAACGTCACGAACGCGCCGCTCGAAGCGGTGCCGACGATGACGTGATCGAGGTTTTGCGGATCGAACGCGAAGCGATACACCAGCGCCTGCGCTTCGGAGGGAAGACGCGAGATCTGATTCCACGACTCGCCGGCGTCATTGCTCTCCAGAAGCGCACCATTCGTAGCACCGGCGCGAACATGATCGCCATTCGCACGATCGGTTCCGAGGCCGGCAAATGCAGCGGGAGACTTCAATTGCGTCGCGCCACGTGCGTCGTAGCGCAAAAGGAACTCGCGATTGTCAGACCACGCAAATGCACGGCCGACGCGCGCCGGCGTGATCGTCGGGACGATATCGATCGTCCAGTCGCCCAACGAACGCCATGAACATCCGTAGTCCGTCGAGAGCGACAGCGTGGACTTGTGCCACGACAGCAAAGTGCCCGGAACGTCGAGCGGCGCAACGCCGTTCGTGTAGCCGATGCCGGTCAATTTCTCGGTGACGTTCGCGAGCGTGCGGCCTTCATCCCGCGTAAACGTCACAGCCGGGGTACCGGTCACCGACGTGCATCCCGGAAATGGTACCGGAGGCAGCGAGGTGCGCCGCCTCGTTTGCGCAAGCGCAGGAATTGAGAGCGCCATGAACATCAGTGCCGCGGCGCAGTGCCGCACTCGAAATCGAACTGTTACGGGCATGTCACCTTCTCTCAATCCTCATCTGAACTGTACTAATCTCGGTGTCAAAGGAATCTTTCTATGGGTCGAGCGGCCACAGCAGTGATGGCGATCGCGTTGTGCATCCCATCTTCTCTTCGAGCGCAGACGAAGCTCGTCGAGTCGATCGAAGTACGGGTCACGAACGTCGATGTCGTCGTCACTGACCGAGCCGGCAATCCGATCGTCGGACTCACCAAAGACGATTTCGAGATCTTCGAGAACTCGAAACCGCAGACGATCACCAACTTCTACGAAGTACGTCCCGAATCCGTTTCGGCGCCGGCCGACATGCCGAAGGCCGATGAGACCTCCGGGATTCCGGCCGAAGCGCGCCGGCGCCGGATCGTGTTCTTCGTCGACAACGCATCGCTTCATCCTCTGCGCCGCAATGAAGTCTTCCTTTCGGTCGAGAAATTTCTCGACAAGTTGTTCCGGCCCGGCGATCAGGCGATGGTCGTAGCCTGGAATCGAGGCCTCCATATCATCGTCCCCTTCACCGACGATTCGGCCCGCATTCGAAAAGGATTATCGAACGCGTCGAAGCTGAGCGGCGGCGGCGTCCAGATGGACAGCGATAAGGTTTCCTTCCGCCGTGAGGTTCAGGACATGATCGATAACGCGCGCGCTTCCCGCTCGCGCAATGGCCAGGAGATGCAGCAGGTGTATGACCAATCGGAGAGCATGGCCCGGGCTCACGCCGAGCACCTCTTCTACGCTGAGAAGGCGCTCACCTCCGCAATGTCGACAATGATCACGACGCTTGCCGGTCTCGAGGGCAAGAAGGCGATGGTCTTTATCGGAGGTCAGCTTCCCGACCGGCCGGGCTTCGACATGTTCCAATGGATCGATCAAACCTTCGCCCCGCTGCTCCCGGTCTCGCCGACCGCGTACCGAGAGGCGAGCCGCTACAGCCTGTCAACGGATCTCGAGCGCGTCGCGAAACAAGCCAACGCGAACAACGTCACCATGTATCTGATCGACGGCGCAGATCCTACCAAGGGCTCTGCCGGCGATGTATCGAGCAACGATCAGCTCGATCCCACCATCGAATTCACCGACTTCACCAGCACGGCGAATACCTTCGGCGTGATGGCGCAGCTGACGGGTGGCATGGCGTTGATGCGCACGAACAATTTCGATCTCGCACTCAACACCGTCGCTCGCGATCTCGGCGCGTATTACTCGCTCGGCTACCGGCAGGAAGACGACAAGCCCGGCGATCGCAAGGTCGTCGTAAAAACCAGGAACCCCGAGTTTCGCGTCCGTTCGCGCAAGACGTACGTGGCAAAGTCCGCGGACGATCAGACGAAGGATCGCGTGATCTCGAACGCATTCCATTCGCAGATCAAGGGCGAGATCCCGGTCACGCTGACGACGACGCGGCCCATCCCGCTCGACAAGGGTCGCTACAAAGTACCCGTACGGATCTCGTTTCCGTCAGACGTCACGCTCTTGCCGCAGGGAGACCTGCTCGTTGGAGGATTCACGCTGTACATCGCAGTCGTCGACGACAATGCAGCAATGTCCGCCGTGACGAGAAGAAATCAGCCCCTGAAACTCAAACGGGCAGACGAAGCAGTTCTTCGCAGCAAACCGATCTCTTTTACGGCAGAGGTGCTGGTCACCGGTGGCGAGCACTACATCTCGGTAGCGATCGTCGACGACATCGCGAGTTCCACCGGCTACGCAAGAACGCGAGTCGCCGCGCGATAGATGGGGTCAGGTCGAAAGTCGAAACTTTTGTCTACACCCGGAAGAGAAAATCGACCCGCAGCCGGCTGAGTCACGTTCAGCTGAGAAATTCTTGCCGAAAATTCTACTAAGTGAAGATCTAACTTTCGACTTTCGACCTGACCCCATCCAGTTCCTTCGCGACCTCGAAGATCCTCGCCCGCACCTTCTCCCGCTCTGTTGGCAACGGCCGAAGCCGCGCTCCCCCATCCGCGAGTGTTTCGAACACGCCCACCGGGATGAATCCCCCCCTGCGCCGCGCGGGCCGCGATGAGTCCCCCGCTACCCCCGCCCGCCACCCCGGGATAAAGCGTACGAACGTACACGAGGAGCGCCGCGGCCCCCACCGCCGCGGGCACGCTTGCCCGCCCAGCCGCCGTCCGATACGGATAGCTCTCCATGGCCAACCCCACTGCAATCCTCGATACGTCCCTCGGCAAGATCAAGGTCGAGCTCTTCGTCGACAAGATGCCCGTGAGCGCGAATAACTTCGTGAAGCTCGCCAAGTCGGGCTTCTACGACGGATTGCATTTTCACCGGGTCATAAACGGATTCATGCTGCAGTTCGGCTGCCCCCACAGCCGCGACCCGAAGAGCCCCCGCGCCGGCACGGGTGACGGGCCCGACGGCACCATCCAGGACGAGCATCCCGCGAACGCGAAGCTCTCGAACGAGCCGGGCACCCTGTCGATGGCGAACACCGGTAGCCCCAACAGCGGGAGCTGCCAGTTCTTC
>CAZKID010000279.1:2879-7091 GCA_964552405.1 uncultured Thermoanaerobaculia bacterium | reverse complement strand
AGTACCGACGGCGCAAAGGGTCTGAAATCCTCGCGAAACTTGATATTGGCGTTGATGAAATCCCGTACTTCGGGATTCCGAGGATCGGCAAGGATGCTTCGATGTCCGAGCGCGCGGGGGCCGAACTCCGATCCTCCCTGAAACCACGCTACGACTTTGCCATTTGTCAGTAATTCCACTGTGCGGTCGATATAGCTGCTCGTTGCGTGGTAGCGAATGAGAGGGCTGTATTCGTGTAACGCGTCGAGAATCTCTCCCTTGCGATACGAGCGACCAAACGCTGATGTTCCGTCATGCGGCACGCGTTCCTCGCCGAGAACGTTCAGCCATCCGTAATAGGCACAGCCGAGAGCGAGACCGTTGTCTCCAGCCGCGGGCTGAATGAAGAGGTTCTCGAATGGCCCCTCGGTCACAATGCGGCGATTCGCTACGGCATTGAGAGCGACGCCACCGGCATAGGCGAGATTCTCTGCAGGCGCCATCTCGTGGCGCGTGCCGACGACGTAGAGAATCGCCCGCTCCAGTTCGCGCTGAATCCACCACGCCAAGTCTGCGAATTCCTGGAAACGCCTCTTGAAGTCATCGAGGCCCCTGGTCGGCGCATTGAAGCGGTCCATCCATTCGTACCGGACGAACGCCTGCCCGTCGTGCAGATCGAAGATCGGAAAGTCGTGCATACCCGGACGGCCATATGGCCCAAGCCCCATCAGCTTCCCGACATCATCGATGTTGCTGAAAACGTAGCGACTGACCGCGCTATAGATTCCGCCAATGGAATGCATCGTCGTTGGCGGTGTCATGGGGTGCCGGGTCTGATGGCCCCATGGGGAAAAATCCTTATAGACCGTCCGGAGCTCTTTCCCTTCGAACTGATAATAGCTGTCCTTCTCGAAGTAGAGGTGCTCGAGGCCGGGAGCTGGAAAGTTGCCGAGACGGGCTCCGTCACGATCGATCGTATGGCCGAATGCATTGCCGCAGCCGTCGATGATCAACACTGCGCCGCGATCGAATGGCGAGGTGGCCATTGCACTGTAGGCATGGGCAAGATGGTGGGAGATCGTCCGCACCGGCACGCGTTCATCGAGGATGCGCGGCCCCTCATAGAAGCCATTGCCTCGGTCGAACATGTGAAAGTTCGCGTTCTGAACGACTAACGCGAGATCAGAAACTGCGATCCCGGCAGCGTCGAGGACGTAACGGATTGCATCCGTATCGTTGCCTCCGTCGTGCTTTCGGCGGGTGATGCGCTCTTTCTCGATGGCCACTTGGATGCGGCCGTTCTTGAGGAGACAGACGGAGCCGTCGTGAGACAGACCGGTACCGAGAACGTAGATGTCGTTTGCCATACGCGTTTCGCTGCTTGGTGGGTTTTGAAGGACGCGTATCCTACCATCAACAGCGTCCAGGCTTATGGGGCGCGGATGCAAAAAAAGGCATTGACAGAAAATCCCGTCCGGCTACAATTCGCCATCCACAAATTTAGACCCCGGTTTGATCGCCACCTCAAAGGAGCGAAATCCAGCGCCGAACCCTGTATCGCCGCTCTCATGAGCGTGTAGCCTCGATCCTGGGGTTTTCAATAGCTCTGTAGTTACCGTTTCTCATAAAGCCTTTCAGGCTCCAGTCAATCTCTGTCTCGAAATCAGAAACTTGATCCTCGGATCAAGCAATTAAATCAGGAGAGTTCACAATGGAAGTCAAGAAGAACGTCAAGAAGCTCGAGATCAACCGCAAGAAGGTCCGCGAGATCAGCATCCAGACGCTGAAGAACGTCAATGGCGGCATCATCCAGGGCGGCGGCCCGTATGCCCCGACGGCGCAGACCGGCACCAGCGGTACCTGCAGCGGCAACTGCTGCGTCTAACTCGCGACTTCGCGAATTGGAAAGAAAGGCCCGCCGCGAGGCGGGCCTTTCGCATTCATTCGTAAGGCGAGAAGGCAAACTCCGCACTCGCTCCTTCCAGCAAGCGCGGCGCGAAAGTCGCGGACGCTTTCGTCAGCGTGTCGCGATCGCACATCGCCGCCAGTAGTTCGCCATCGAAATCCGGCAAGTAGTGCGCGCTCCGCTTGGTCTTATCAAATTGCCGTTCAAGACTTGCGGTGCAATTGGTACTCGCAGTACCAGAGCTTATGCAGCTGATTCGATTTTCTCACGGCGTCGGTGAATGCATGGGCGTCATCTTCGCCTCGGCGGGTTCAAGGGCCGCCCTTGCTCACCTGCTGTTCGTGTCAGCAGGGACTGGCGTGAACAAGTGCGAGCACCGGCTCACCCCGGCGTCGTGCGCGGTGTCATCGGAGGCTCGCGCGGGGGCGCGCGGGGCCTCAGCCTCGGAACCTTGACGTGCTCTAACGCGCGTCTAGTTTGTGCGCTTCCGCGCGTGTGCCGGTTGGCACAAGGGAACCCCTGCGAGGCGGTTCCCGTTTTTGTATTGGCCTTCGTCTTCAGGGCGATGACTGCGAGCCGAAGCTGATCGCTGACGGTGGTGCGCACGTCCCTGTCGTCGTGAAGGACCAAACTTCAGAAGGCGCAGTAGAGATCGGAGAGCAGTAGGGATCTCCCTTAGCGACGATCTGCCAATAGTACTTCGTCAAAGGTTGCAAGTTCGACAGTGAGAAAGCAGTCGCATTCACATCTGATGCGGCGATCGTTTTTGGAGGCGAGACCCTGTCGATGTACACATCGTAGCGCGCCCCGAGAACCTTCTTCCAGGTGAGACTGGGCGATGTCGAGACCCCGCTGGAGTCATTTGCAGGCGAGGTAGGAACGCTTTGCGTGACATTGACGCAAGCGAATACAGCGCGAACGCGGTTCCCGGCGGCAATGAACAGATTTCCCGATGAGTCAACGGCTATCCCGCCCAGATCTCCGGGTGTTGAGGGTGACCAAACTCCGGCCGAGGTTGCCGGACCGCCATCGCCCGAATACGTGGATGTACCGTTGCCTGCAACGTTCATCAGGGCTCCGTCTGACCGCAGTTTTCGGATTCGGTTGTAATCGAAGACATGCAACTCCCCGGATGGCGCGAAGGCAATCCGCGACGCAAGATAGAGTGATGATGACGCTCCGCCCGCGATCGTCGTCATCGTGCCGTTCGAAGCATTGATTTTGCGAATCCAGTATGCGTCGGTGAAATAGATATTTCCGGCGGAGTCGAGCGCAAGGCCATATGGAAACGAGACGGGTGAGGATGTCGCTGGTGCGCCGTCAATTGGCGTTCCGGCCGAGCCAATACCGGCAACCGTGCTGATGATTCCTGTACTGGCGGCAATTTTCCGAATGCGCTTGTTTCCATAGTCCGAGAAGTAGACGTTGCCTTGTGCGTCCACCGCGACTTCGAGTGCATAGTTCAGTTGGGCAGTTGTGGCCGATCCTCCGTCACCGGAGAAACCAGTTGTTTCCGTTCCTGCGATGGTGGTGATGATGCCGGTGTCCATGGCGATTCGCCGGACTCGTGAGTTTTCGGCAACGTACAAATTGTGTTGGCGATCGATTGTGATCGCGTTGGGTGTGGTCAATGTCGCTTGCGTCGCAGGACCGCCATCGCCCAGACTCCCGAAACAAACGCCAGCAAATGTAGAGATCAGACCCGTGTCGGCCGCAACTCTTCTCACGCGACAACCCAGTCGCTCGAGGACAAAGAGGTTGCCTGACTCGTCGACCGCGACCGAAGTTGGGCTTCTGAGGAAGGCCGCGGTGGCCGGGCTACCGTCACCGGCGGAACCGCGAACGCCGTTGCCCACGATTGTTTGAGTTGCCCCCGTGACAGGGTCGACTCTGACGATTGAATATTTCCCCCAGACGGACACCAGAAGACTGCCCGCCGAATCGACGGTGATGTCCCGCGGTGCGAGGAGGCCAACAACCTTCGAAATGAGCCCGGTTGCGTGATCGACTCGCCTGACACGGTCATTGGCATAATCGACAATGAAAAGATCGCCCTGACTGTTGAATGCGAGTCCGGCAGGATTGTTGAGAGTCGCAGCTGTGGCGAGCCCCCCGTCGCCCGAAGACCCGGCTGTACCCGTTCCCGCGACAGTCGTAATGATGCCCGTCTGCAGGTTGATTCGTCTGACGCGATTTCCGCCCTGCTCCGAACAGTACAGGTCCCCATTCACGTCGAAGGTGATTGCCGAGGGGGCGGAGAGTAACGCCGCTGTTGCTGGTCCACCATCGGAGTCTTTGATGGTTCCGCCACCGGCGACTGTGGTTAT
>CAZKID010000279.1:0-2869 GCA_964552405.1 uncultured Thermoanaerobaculia bacterium | reverse complement strand
ATTTCGCCCCGGAGACTTTTCGTCTCCGGCCACCAGCCTCTCCAATGAATACCTTTGCCGATGCGTCGAGTGCGACAGCGCCCACCTGCACCAAACGCGCGGCTGTCGCTGGCCCGCCATCTCCTCCCGACCCGCCGCCTGCAATCGTCGAAATGATTCCGTCGCGAGTGATCTTTCTGACGCGTCCGTTGTACCACTCTCCGACATAAAGATTTCCGCTGCGATCAAACGAAATGCCTGCGGGGTAATACATTCCTGCGGTTGTCGCCGGTCCACCATCCCCGGAAAAGGCGCTTGCACCATTTCCCGCAACTGTGTTGATCAATCCCGTAGACGCTGAAACCTTGCGAACACGATTCTCAAAAGCGTCAGCGAAATAAAGATCTCCATCGCGGTCCAACACGATGCCTTGCGTAAAAAAAATAGAGGTCGCCGTCGCCGGCCGTCCGTCATCGCTTCCTCCGCCGGCAACGGTCACAATGGATTGTGCAAACAGCGCCGGAAACGAGAACGAGAATGCAATTGCGGCGCAGAACCGAATCCAAATCGAAGCCGTGCGGTTGTCCACGAGAGGACCATCTTACGTCCGCTCCAGTCCATGCAAGCGTTCGCTTCCAGCGAGAGATCGCACGTGAACGACGCTATGGACGGTCCGCGTCCAGGGTCCGCTGCTGAGAGATTCCGGCGCGGCTCGTGACGATGACGAGACAGAGGCCGATGAGGATCATCGAACGGTGGCGGAAGAGCGTGCCGAAGTTGCTGATGGTATACGCCAGCAGAACCGAGATGCCGCTGGTCATCAGCGCCGCCAGCCAGAACGACGGCTCGTGCAGTGCACCGTACGGAATGCCGCGCACAACGTAAAACAACATCACGCCGAGGAGCAGGTCGAAAAACAGAGTGTCGGCGTCGACGACCATCCACATGCCCGCACCGCCGCCTACATGAAACAGTCCCAGAGGCTCACCAAGAAATCGAGGGACGACGAGAGCCGCCGAGCCGGCCAGCAGGCGAGCCATCGCCGATTTCGGTTCGCCGCTCACGATCAGGTCGTCCGCGTTCGAAGGAGCTTCGGGTTTCGGCGGGCTCGTGGCAGTACTCGCAACACTCGGCGGGGCCGGCTGGGGATCCATGCTGCGAGGCACGGGTGGTGCCGCCGGAGCCGGCGCCGGAACTGCCGCTGGAACTGCCGCCGGAACTGCCGCCGGAACTGCCGGTGTTTGCGAATCGATGCTCACCAGCACTGCGCCTGGATGAATCTGCGACTTTGCTTCGGTTTGATCGAAGCCTGCCCGCGAGATTGCCACGACGGCCAACAGTTCGTCGTACGCGTTCGAGATGTCGCGGGTACGAATCGAAACCGTGAGCACTCTCCCCAGGGAGGGGGGCAGATACGGTCCGCTTCCCAGTGCAAAAACATTTGCCATCAGCAAGAACATCAGAACGCCAGCCAGCGCAGCTGCGGATCGGCGGCGGCTCGCGAGAGTCACAGCGGCGAGGAAGGGAGCCGTGACGAGCAGCAGCAACAGACCGAAATACCAGCGAACCCCGGAGACCACGAAGATCGACAGCAGCGCCATCGTCAGGGGCACCAGCAGCCGGGCGCCTGGCGCCGGCGAGGCCGACCAGATCTCCTTCCACAGGCAACACGCCGCGACGAACACCGCCACAGCAGAGACGAAGAACGCGTCCTTGAGCGGTTGTGTGGACCAGAGCACGAGTGACGGCGAGAAAGCCAGCGCACTCAAGGCAATTCGTTTCGAGATCCTCGAGCGTGTTTCGCCCGCCCCTATCCGGACGATCGCCATACACCCCGCAAGATAGGCCAGGAGATTCAGCAATGCTGCAGCCGAAACCAGCGTGCCGAAGAGCAGCAGGAAGAGCGTGAGAAGTTGCAGGTAGACCGGAGAGGGTTGTGTTCGATCGATGAAGACCAGGGAGCGCCAGCCAGCAGCAAGAATGGACCGCGACAAATCGAAATATTTTTCGCTGTCCACGGAGAATTTCCAGAAGCCTTCGCCATCCTGCAATCGTCGCGCGATGGGCAACTGCAGATACGAGACCCAGAACAACCCTTGCGCGCTCACTGCCCGCAGGACGAGCCCGGCGCCTACGATCACCCCGGCCGCTTCGTCGGACCGGGCAACACGAGCCCACAGTTTCCAAAGCAGGACTCCTGCAATCGATGCCAGAAGTGTGTGACCGAGCGCAATCAGGAGTTCGTGGAGCATGAATGAGGACGAGAAGAGTTGTGGAGTCTAATGGACACGAGGACGGATCTCCAAAGACGTTCTGCGCTGACCATCATGCCCACTCGTCGAGGAGACCGCTCCGGAAATCACGAGCCAGGCCGCCGTGCCAAACACGATGAGCGAGAGCATCTCGGCAGCAACGATTCCCGCTGCCACACCCCATAACCCCATTCCCCGCACGAAGAGGTATTGCAGCGCCAGCGCCGCGGTCAGAGTGATGAAGGAGAGTCTGGCCACAGTCCGTTCCTTTCCCAGTGATTGAAGCAGGATTCCAGATAAGGATGATCCGATTGTAAGGAAGGCGATCGCAGCGAAGGCGATCACGAACGGTATGGAGGACGGCGAGATGTGAAGCATGCTGCTGACGACGCCCCGCAGAGCCACGAGAGCGGCCAGCCCGGTCGAGACGCCTGCCACCGACAACGCCGCTGCCGTCATGAGGGACGCGCGCACTCGCCGCATGTCTCCCCGCGCCGCTGCCGTGGTCAACACGGGATAGGTCAGCAGGGCGATGGAGATGGGCGCGATCAGCAGCACGTTCTGCAAGCCCGTTTCGGCACCCGACAGACCCACGTCGCCATGCCGAAGCAGCCCAAAGATTAACCGCCGCACGCGGG
>CAZKID010000278.1:0-7167 GCA_964552405.1 uncultured Thermoanaerobaculia bacterium | reverse complement strand
TCGTCGATCTGCTCGATGCCTCCGGCTTCGACGTCGTGCTCGTCGAGACCGTCGGCGTCGGTCAGGATGAAGTCGAAGTCATTCGCACGGTGCAGACGAACATGGTCGTGCTCGTGCCGGGCATGGGCGACGACATCCAGGCGATCAAAGCGGGCATCATGGAGATCGGCGACATCTTCGTCGTCAACAAGGCCGATCGGCCGGGCGCGGACAAGACCGTGACCGAAGTGACGATGATGATGTCGCTCGTCGAAGAGCATGGCGACTACGTGCCGCCGATCGTGAAAACGGTCGCTTCGAAAAACGAGGGCATCGACGATCTCGACGGCGCGATTCAGCAGCACTACGACTATCTCTCCGCCTCGGGAGAGCTCGATCGGCGCAACCGCGAGCGCGTCCGCATCCGGATCGAGACGCAGCTGAAAGAGAAGTTCATGCAGCATGTGATCGGCGGCGCGCTCTCGCGCGAGGCGTACGAGGCGATGCTGGAGGATGTGCTGCGCAAGCGGAACAATCCACACGACGCCGCGGATGCCGTGCTCTCGGCTACAATCCGCGTCCCATGAAACTCTCTCGCGACTGGCTCAGCGATTACGTCGATCTCTCGGACGTCACCGACGAACAACTGTCGGTGCGGATGACCGAGATCGGCCACGCGATCGAGGCGATGGAGCGCCACGGTGATGACACGGTCGTCGATGCCGAGATCACGACCAATCGCATCGATGCGATGTCGCACGCCGGCATGGCCAAAGAGCTAGCCGCCGCCCTCGGCCGTTCTCCAGTGGGGGGACAGGCGCCTCGCCTGTCCACCGAGCCGAAAGGCGAGGCGCCGGTGATCCGCATCGACGCCCCAGACATGTGCTCGCGCTTCACCGCACGCGTGATCCGCGGCATCACGATCAAACCGTCATCGCCGAAGATGCAGCGCCGCCTGGAAGCCGTAGGTCTGCGCCCGATCAACAACGTGGTCGACGTCACGAACTACGTGATGCTCGCGCTCGGACATCCGATGCACGCCTACGACCTCGATCGGATCAGCGACGCGACGATCATCGTGCGCCGCGGAAACAAAGCGGAGTCGATCAAGTGTCTCGACGATGTGACGCGCACGATCGACGACCAGACTTGCGTGATCACCGACGGCAAGCGCCCCGTCGGTCTCGGCGGGATCATCGGCGGCTACGAGAGCGAGATCCGCGACAACACCACGAATGTGCTGCTCGAATGCGCCGCATTCACGCCGTCCGTGATTCGCCGCACCGCGCGCCGGCTCGGCGTGAAGACGGATGCGTCGTACCGCTTCGAGCGCGGTGTCGATCCGAACAACGGACCCGATGTGATCGAGCTCGCGACGGAATTGATTCTCGAGCTCGCTGGCGGCACTGCAGAGGAGTTGATCGACGTCGTTGCGGCAGAGATCCATCCGAAGAAGCTGCGCCTGCGCGCGGCGAAGCTGCACGAGCAGTCGGGCGGCGCCGCCGGCATCGGCTACGCGCTCGAGCTCTTCCGCCGCCTCGGATTCAGCGCGGAGACCGCGGGCGAGGATCTCGAGGTCGTCGTTCCCACCTCGCGCGGCGACATCCATGAAGAGATGGACCTCGTCGAGGAAGTGCTGCGCTTCTTCGGTCTCAACAACGTGCCCGCGGCATTGCCGCGCATCACGACGGGCGATGTGCACGAGAACCCGATCGCGGATGTCGAGGATCGCGTTCGCGATCTCCTCGCCGGCTCCGGGCTCTCGGAAGTGGTGACGTACTCATTCATTCACGCCGAGGCGAATGCACTCGTCTCCGACGAACAGCCGATCAACATCACGAACGCGCTGACGGAGAACATCGCGTCGATGCGCTTGTCGCTGCTGCCCGGACTGCTCGAGGCCGCGGCGTTCAACCGTTCGTATGGAACGCGCGATGGCGCCTTGTTCGAAGTGGGCCGCACGTATCACCGCACGGCGGACGGCAGCGTGAAGGAGCGGCATCGCGTCGCTCTCGTGTTGTATGGCACCGTCGGCACGTTCTGGGGCGACCCGAAACGTGCGGTCGATTTCTACGATGCGAAAGGCATCGTCGAGCAGCTCGCGGAGCGGATGCACATCCCGTTGACGTTCACGGCGTCGGACGATCGCTGGTATCGCGCTGGCCAGCGTGCCGCCGCCTTCCATGACGATCGCCGCATCGCGTCCGCCGGTTTCCTCGGGCACGACCTGCTGCATCGCTTCGGGATCAAAGGCGAGGTCGTCGCGGCGGAGGTCGATCTCGAAGCAATGCTCGGGTCGACCGGCTCGTGGCGCATGACGCAGGTCTCGCGCTATCCCGGTGTGCCGATGATCATGGCCATGACGCATGGCCGCGAGCTCGAGTACGGAACGATCATCAAGACCATTCGCTCACTCGATATCCCGTTCTTGCACGAAGTCGGTCTGCGCGACCGCTTCGAGCCGGAAGGGGAGGAGAACGTAATCAAGACAACGCTCGGCATGTGGTATCAGGCGTTCGATCGCTCGCTGACTCAGGAAGAGATCAACGAAGCGCATCACCGCCTGACCTCCAGCGTGACCGAGATCCTACCGGTGAAAATGCTATGAAGAAGACGACGACGAAAGAAGAACAGATGTCCCTGGCAGGGACGGAAGAAGCAGAGATCCTCGCGCGCCTCAACGAACGTGTGGAGCGCGCGGTGGCGATGATTCAGGAGCTGCGCCGCGAGCGCGATGCGCTGAAGGCGAAGCTGGAGGCCGCGGAGGGAACGTCCGATCGCCTCACCGCGCTCGAGGAAGAGCACGACAGGTTTCAGCGCGAGCGGGGAGAGATCCGCACGAGGATCGAGACGATTCTCTCGAGTCTCGAGTCGCTGGAAGAGGCGTAAGTCTTTCCTGGCGTTACTGCGAACGTGCCCAGACAAGTGCCAGGAGGGCGCCGCCAAGACACATGCCTGTGCCGATGAGATGCACGAGATCCACCGCCCGAATGGTGGCGAGGGTCGGGCGAGCGAGCATGCTGCAAAGACTCAGGAGACCAAAGGCGGCGAGAACGAAGGCGACTCGAAACGATTCGCGGCGTGAGCTCATGATGATCACCTCTTGACGTTGTGGACGGGGAGTCGGAACGTTACGTGAGTCTAATCTGGGCCATCTACCCCGGCCCCGCCTTGGTGCCGATCACGTAGCCGGATTGAATCGATCCAAACGTGATCACGGTCAGCAGGTATGAAACGATTCCCTGGACGCAGCGCGCATCGAGGCCGGCATCGCGCAGGGTGGCGGCGTATTGCCTGGTGTGGCGCACGTCCACGATCAGCAGACGTCCGCCGGACTTGAGCACCCGCGCGATCTCGCGCACGGCAGTTTGCCGCTCGCCGGCGTTGTAGATGTTGTGCAACGCCATGCTCGAGAGGACGACGTCGAAGCTCGCGTCGTCGAAAGGCAGCTTGCGTGCGTCACCGGTGTGCACCTCGACCTTCTCGGCAACGCCTTCGATCATCGCGTTGTCGAGTGTCCCCGCAGCGTTGTTGCCGCTGAGATCTTCCTGCTGCCATTTGTCGATCCCGACCGCGCGACCGGTCGAGAGCCGCCTGGCGGCACCGATCAGAAACAACCCGAGTCCGCACCCAACATCCAAGACGCGCTCATCACCCCGCCAGGCAATCTTGTCGAGAAATGTTTCGCGCTCGCGCGCCTTGCCGAACTTGCTGTCGTAAAGCATCCACAAGCCCATCGCGCCGCAGCCCAGGCCCGCGCCGATCAATGGCCGCGCGATCACCGCGATAAGGTCCTGCCTCGACCACACACCCAGCAGCCGCGTGACGAGCGAGATCAGTCCCAGCGCCGCGACAATCAGCAGATTGCGCACTGCGAGCGGCGCGTCGATGCCGTAGTTGGGGGCGCGATTGTCTTTCATTGAGGGGCACATCCTAGTTTCGAGGACGCACCGATGACAACCACCACAGCCGATCGCTGCAGTGCCGAGTTGGGCAGCGATTGCGCGCTACGAGACGATTCCGTCGTACTCTGCGTGCGAACCAATCCATCCCCAGATTCTGGACAAGTAGCGCGTAGTTCGCTGCGCCAGATCCCGAATTTCAGGTGGGGAGTTGCCGAGCAGATACCATAAGAGCGTCGTAGTGGCTCAAAACTTCGTGCTGTTGCCCTGAGCACGAGCTTCACGAGCTTCCTTGAAGAGATGATCCAACCTTCCTGCAGTGGAATCGCGCTCGATTTGACGATCCCATTCTTCCCAATCCCTCTCGAGAAGCCATTCGCGGAGCTCTGCGAACTCGCTTGGTGAAAGTTTGCCGATCTCATCTTCGAGGGCTTGGACCCTAGTCATGATGGCTCCTGCCGTACTGAACCGATTCTAGCAGTCGGCTCTTCCGGTCGTCGCCGTGGGCTTCTCCCTGGCGTCTGCCAGGCCCTGGCGCTCAGCGGTGCCGGCTGCAGCTCCGAGCCCGCGCGGCGCTTCGAGTGGAGGCCGAATGCGACACTTGAACGAAACACGGCGACGAACGGCACGGCATCCGCTGCAGTGCAAAGTTAGACCGCGCCGTGTTGAGCGTTAGACTCAAGGAGTTCCGGCCCTATTTCTCGCGCTTTGCGGAAGCCGATGTTGGGCCTGAGGTATTGATGCGAGGTGCATCTCAAGGTGATGAGCTTGAACGCAGCTTCCAATTCGTCGGCGAACAAACTTGGAGCGGCTAATCCACCACTCAGCTTCTCTGCGAATCTGCCGCCGAGCGCCTGCGGCGACCTTGATCTCGCGAATCAACGGCGGCTAAGCCCTTTGATCTCACGAATCACGTCCGAGCCGGAGGTAAATTCTCCGGCCTTGATCTCCTGCAGAGCAGCAGAAAGTTCCGCCTCCTCCTCCGGTTCGAGGTGAAAGCCCGTTTCATCAGAGGTCAAGACAGCGACCATCGTCCCATCCTTACCTTCAAGCTGGACGCTTCCGCCGACAACTTTGCCCGTGATGACCTTCATGATTGCCATTCTACGCCTTCGCTGTCAGGGTATCCGTCCTTGCGGTCTTGCCACTCGGCAGGCTCTTCGTATGGTCCGTCCAACGGTATCCGCTGCAGCCGCGAGTTAGATCGCCGACACGATTGTCACGGTTCCGGGCTGCGCGGAATGGATCGCTTGTTCGATTTTCACGGCGAACAATTGCAGGTGACGGTAGCGTAGATCCCTGCTTTCGATGACTACTACCGCGACGTCGAACGTCGGAATGTTCTGCTGATATTGAAGCCGCTGATCTCCCGTCAGAAGAACGTCGAATGTGCGTTGAGCCTGCGCGAGCAGCGCGCCGTTCTTCAACGAAGACCAGCATTCTTCCTGCGCGGTTCTGACTTCTAACGATGGTAGGTCACGCCTCAAACGACGTGGCAAGTTCTCGTCAAAACAGAACCCGCTTCACGCGATCCGTGCCAGCAGTGCGCGTCCTGCTTCCTCAAGAAATGCAACTGCTTGGTCGCGGGCAACCGCTGGAAAATCTTCCAGGAACTCCTCGAGCGTGTCACCGCCCTCGAGGTAGTCGAGGAGGTTCCGAACCGGTACACGCGTACCGACGAACACCGGCTCCCCGCTCATGATCTCGGGGTCAGAGTGAACGATCTCATCGACCTTCATGTGAGTAGGATACATCCGCGGCTCTTCAGCCGCAGACTTTGCCGCTGGGCTCGTCCCAGCTTCCGTGGGCCCACCGAGATCTTTCTTCGGACGATATAACGGCACTGGCGCGCAGCGGTGCCGTGCTTCACATGGAAGAAATAGCCGAACGTGACGCTGGGAAGAAAGACGGCGACGAACGGCACGGCATCCGCTGCAGTGCCGAGTTAGACGGCGGTTTTCTTGGCGTGAACTCGGATGGATGCTGAGCGGACAGCATACCTGTTGCCTGCTTCCCAGATCGCCACACGCGCTGTCCCATACACGCGGCCCGGTTCACGCACCCAGACCGGGACGGTCACTCGAACCGTCTGCCCAGCTTCGAGGGTAACCATCGTTAGGCCCGTTCCACAACCTGCGAAGGGGTTCGACCTCCAACGAAGCCCATCGCGCACCTCCGTACTCCCGAGCGGGCTTGGGAGTTCCAAGGAGTAGCCACGAAAGGTAAACGGTTGCGTCGAACCGTTTACAAGTTCGAGAGTGGCTTCAATCTGGCCGGATGGTGTGTCGGTAACGCAGAGTAAGTGGAGTTCCATCCCGGCAGGAGGAATCCCTTTGGTCGATGCGGCTGGCAACGAAGAGCAGCCGGCAAGAACCAAAAGCGCAGCTGCGAGTACGGTGCTTCGCATTCTTCGTCCGTCTAACGGCTTTGCGGCGCAGCGGCTTCGGCCCGCCGCGAAGAAGTTGAAGAATAGTCTAACAGGCGAGCGGGCCGAAGTCCGCTGCAGCCGCTAGTTAGGCGACCGGCCGGAATTCGGGTGGACCAAGCGGTATTCGAACTCGTAAAGCCCCCAAGTTTCAGCAATGCCAGCGTCCAAGCCGGCGTCCCGATGTGCGTTTAAGAACAACTTAATAGCCCTTGGATCGCCCCAAAATGCTGCCGTCGCAAGCTTCGCGATGATGTCTTCGGCGCGAGACCAATCGCGCTTCTTTGGTGATACTGCCAGCCATCGTTGGTACTGGCGCACAAAGGTTGAAATCTCGCTTGCCGTTAATAGAGGCTTGGGAAATTGGGGCGTGGCTACCGGCCCCGAGTGTTCACCTGGTAGAAGTACCCATTCCGCGACCGGAACCTCCAAACGCTGCCAGTGCACACCGGCGGGATAGCTTGAGACAAGGACCACTCTGAAGCGGTCCGGCTCAGTGTAGAGAAGCTCAGTTTCAGCCGCGTCGAAATCGAGAAGTGCCTTCCGGTCTTGGAAGGTGTAGATCTCGAGGGAGGAGACGCGAACTGGGCCAGGTGGTATCGAGGTTTCAGATTGCCCACAAGCCACTAGCTGCCCCTTATCACTTTCGATCGTGGTTGCAAGCTGTCGGACGTTTTCTCCCGGAGGACAGCGGCAGCCCGCCGCTCCTGCGGCGTCTGTCAGGAGAACGGCTGCTAGGAAGGTCAAGATGATCTTCACAGAACCAGTGGCACTACGCATGTCGATTACGGTTCGCCTAACGGCACTGGCACTCAGCGGTGCCGTGCCTCACACGGCAGAATACCTGACGTCAGCTCTCGA
>CAZKID010000277.1:0-7168 GCA_964552405.1 uncultured Thermoanaerobaculia bacterium | reverse complement strand
GTCATGTGCGTGTCGATGATCGTGCCGAAGGCACGTGCGAAGCCCTGCTCGATGGACGCGCGAACCGTCTTGCCTTCGCGCAGCTCTTCACGAATGCGCTCGAAGACGAGCACGTTCGAGTCGATGGCCATACCGAGGGTGAGGATGATGCCGGCGATGCCGGGGAGCGTCAGCGTGGCCTTGAAGTAGGCCATCATGCCGAGCAGGATCACGAGGTTGAGGAGCAGCGCCAGCACCGCATTCACGCCGGCACCGCGATAGTAGAGCAGCACCGCGAGGATCAGAGCAATGAAGCCGATCAGTGAGGCCGTGACGCCCTGACGGATCGAGTCGCGTCCCAGCGACGGACCGACGGTGCGCTCTTCGAGCGTCGTCAGCGATGCCGGGAGCGAGCCGCTGCGGAGAATCAGCGCGAGGTCCGAAACCTGCTGCTGTGTGAAGTTGCCGCGGATGATGCCTTCGTTCTCGATGCGCTCTTCGATGCGTGGCGCCGAGACGACTTTGTTATCGAGCACGATCGCGAGCTGACGGCCCTTGTTGTTGCCCGTCAGTTCCGCGAACTTCTTGCCGCCTTCGGTCGTGAACGAGAATCCGACGACCGGCTGGCCGAGCTGCCCCTTCTGCGGACGCGCGGTCTTGAGATCGGTGCCCGTCACCGGGACCGTTTTGCGAACCGCGACGTACGCGGTGCCGACTGCCTGGCCGAGCTCGTTCTCACGCGTCTCGGGCAACACATCGACGTCGTTCTTCATGTTCGCCGGAACGTTCGCCAGCGCTGCTGCCGCGTCGCTACCCTCACCCTCCACGATGCGGAACTGAAGCACCGCGGTGGTCTTGATGATGTCCTTCACGCGCGCTGGATCGTCGACACCGGGAAGCTGGATGACGATGCGGTTGCCGCTTTCCGGAGCGATGATCGGCTCGGTGACGCCGAGCGCGTCGACGCGGTTGCGGATCGTCTCGACGGCGTGCGTGATCGTGTCACGCTCGACCTGCGTCTGCACGAGCGACTTCATCTTGAACTGCAGCGCGCCTTCCGGCGTGCGGCTCATGTCGAACTGGCCGAGGGTGTCCTTGCCGAGTTTTTCGAAGTCGGCGGTGCCCTGCGGAGCCGTCGCGATGAACGTCGCGTCGTCGATACGGCGCGTCGTCAGCGTCGCGAGATTGAGCTTCGTCGCCTGCGCCTTCAGCGTCTCCGCCGCCTGATCCGTTTCGAGACGGACGGCGTCGCCGACATTGACACGCATGACGAGATGCGTGCCGCCCTTGAGGTCGAGGCCGCGCTTGATCGGCTCGGGGTTGCTCGCGGTCGGAATGATGGCCACGACAAAGACCACCATGATCGCGAGAATCAACACGACCTTCCACATTACGTTTCTGTTCAAGAGTTCCTCCGGAAAACAGGCCGCCCGTTACTCGGCCTCGCCGGTGTTGTTGACGACACCGGACACGGCAGAACGCGCGACTTTGACCTTTACATTCTCGGCAATCTTCAGAAAAACGGCGTCGGGCTCAACACTCTGAATCGTCCCGTAAATCCCGCCCGAGGTGACGACCTTGTCCCCCTTCTTCAGCGACCCCAGCATGTCCTGCTGTTGCCTCCGCTGCTTGTTCGCGGGAGCGATGACGAGGAAATAGAAGACGAGACCGATCGCGGCGATCGGAAGAATCTGGACGACATAGGCCGCCATCGTGGCGTTTTGGAGCAGAGCAATCGTATGCATTCGCTATCTTTAAGTTTTGAATTTGGCGGCGCGTCTGGGGTCTTACGTTGCGTCGCCAACCCCACCTGCCATCCGCGCGCGCGTGGCATCGCGGAAAGACCCGTAAGAATTGGACGCGACAGCTTGCCGGATACCCCGCATCAAGTCAAGGTAGAACGAGACATTGTGGATCGTGTTGTAGACCAGGGCGGCAATCTCGCCGTTCAGGTACAGATGCCGTAAGTACGCCCTGGAGACAGTCGTACACGTCACGCACGCGCAGTTCGGATCGAGCGGTTTCGGGTCCGCCGCGTACTTCGCGTTCTTGATCGCGACCTTGCCGAAGCTCGTGAAGAGCGAGCCGTTGCGTGCATTGCGCGTCGGCATCACGCAGTCGAACATGTCGATCCCGGCATCGACACCGTCGAGCAGGTCCTCCGGTGTTCCTACACCCATCAGGTAGCGCGGCTTGTCTTCCGGCAGCAACGGGGCAGTGAAACGCATGATGTCGAGCATCTCCTGCTTCGACTCACCAACTGCCACGCCGCCGATCGCGAAACCATCGAACGGCATCGCCGCGATTCGTTCGACGCTGCGCTTGCGCAGATCCTGATACACGCCGCCTTGCGCGATACCGAAGAGCGCAGGACCGCCGTCGCGCCGCGCCTTCAGCGAGCGATCGGCCCAACGATGCGTCATCTCCATCGACTTCTCGACCTCGGCATGTCCGAGTCCATAGGGCGGGCATTCATCGAAGGCCATCGCGATGTCGACGCCCATGCGCGACTGAATCTCGATCGAACGCTCCGGCGAGAGGAAGTGCTTGCTGCCGTCGATGTGACTGCGAAACTCGACGCCTTCTTCGCGCACCTTCCGAATCGACGCCAGTGAGAAGACCTGAAAGCCGCCCGAGTCCGAGAGAACCGAGCGATCCCAGTTCATGAACTTGTGCGTCCCACCGAGCTCTTCCAGCAGATCGACGCCAGGCCGCAACATCAGGTGGTAGGTATTGTTGAGGATGACCTGGGGGCCAGTGACGAGTGACGAGTCGTCAGTGACGAGTTGCTCAGCCGGTCCGATCGATTTGAGCTGCTCCGTCGTCAGGCTCTTCACGCTCCCGAGCGTGCCCACCGGCATGAAGACAGGCGTCTGAATCAGTCCATGAGCCGTTTCGATGACGCCGCGACGAGCCGCTCCATCACGACTCAGAATGCGAAACGAAAAGTTGGCTGGACGGCTCAGCACTCAGAACTCAGAACTCATCACTGCAACTTCATCTGCTCGACGCGCACGGTCGGCGGAAGATTCAGCGTGAATCGCCCCTGCTCCACCGGCTGGTTCAGCTTGATATTCGTGAACTCGTAGCGCGTGATGTCTCCGTCGCCCTCGGTGTACTCGACCTTCGTCGTGAGGTACGTCTTCTTGTCGATGCCGAGCTTGATGTGCTTCACGCGCTTGGCAACGACGCGCGACTTCGGGTTGAGATCGAGCGTGTAGGTCGGACTCGCGGCGTTGTCGATGAATGTGAAATCGAAGTACTGACTCAGCTCATCGATCGCGCCCGTCGCACCCATGTACTTGAAGATGCGATCCTGAAAGCGCTTCACGTCGACCTGCTCCGCCTTGTTGAGATCGGGGTAGTAGGTGGTGAGCATTCCGTTGGCAATCAACATGCGCACGCGCTTCGGTGCGTCGTATTGCCAGAGCACGCTGCTGGGACGCGAAAACATGAATGTTCCGGAGGAGACCTCGGGCTTCGACAACAGTGCGAGCACCTTCTCCTGGCGGAAATCCGCCTGAAGCGTGTTCGTCGATTTTTGGACCTGCTGGACCTTCCTGACTACTTCTTCCAGCGAGTTCGGATCGGTCTTGCGGGCGGCGCTCATCGGCACCGCGATCATCACTGCGGCGAGCGCCGCAATGGCGAATTTGGAAAGTGACATGGGCGACGCAACGTGCCAGCGCTCAGCGAAAATTTCTCCGGTATACTGAGCCGACATCCAGGAGTTATTTATGATCCAGAAGAGTGGGTTGGTGGTTGGGTTGCTCTTCGTCTGCCACACGGCAAGCGCTGCCATTCAATACGAGTTTCAGCAGATCGCTCGATCGGACTCGTCGGCGCAGGCCACGACCGAGTTCACAGGCCGGGCGGTCATCGATGGCGACCGCTCCCGCGTCGATATCGTCGGCGGAAATGCCTATCCTCCAGGCGTCTACATCATCTCGTCGAACGGCTCACGCACGCTTACCTTCGTCGATCCCTCCAAAAAGGCGTATGCCGAAG
This sequence comes from uncultured Thermoanaerobaculia bacterium, assembly GCA_964552405.1. Classification (GTDB taxonomy): domain Bacteria; phylum Acidobacteriota; class Thermoanaerobaculia; order Gp7-AA8; family Gp7-AA8; genus JAJPHC01. The sequence continues at coordinate 3,181 of CAZKID010000277.1, read as the reverse complement.
TGAATGCGGGAGGCGTGGCGGCGGCGCTCGGAGCGAGCAACCTCACGATCGACAACCTCACTCCCACAGTCAACAAGCTCACGGATCATCCGGTGTATGCGGGGGTACCGACCGATCATTATCGGCTGACGATCACCTACGACATCACGCTCACGATGGGAACGATCGTTCTCAAACAGAACGTCCGGACGACCATCGACAAGTGGACCACGATCATGTTCGGCGACGTGGCCGAAACGTTCCTCGCAAACAGCGGCGTTCATACCGGCAATGCGAAGCTCGACGAGATCATCATGCTCGAGACGACGAAGATCAAAGGCTTCCCTCTGCGCGAAACGATGGAGACGATCACGACTGACGCCAGGAACGGCAACGTTGATTCCGAACTTTCGCGGGCTGGCGCGTACAGCCGGACCAAGAGGCAGAACCACGAGATGACGATCACGTCGATCCGGCAGGCCGAGACACCTGCGAATACGTTCGTTGTGCCGGCCAGCTACAAGAGAGCCGACTCTGACGAGAAGCTTTCGAAGACGCAGGTGCAGACGCTCTCGATGCAGTGACGAGGGCTGAGTGCTGAGTACTGAGTACTGAGTACTGAGTGATTCCTACTCAGAACTCAGCACTCAGAACTCAGCACTCGTTCTGGTACCATCCCCAGCAGAAGTTCGTCCGACTGATGAGTAATCTTTTCGCTATCGGCGATCGCCTCGGCGGTTTTCTGCGCAGGCAGCCAGCGTATCTCGCGATCGCCCTCCCCATTGCAATACCGTTCCTGCTGGCGACGGTGAGCCTCCACGATCCGTCTGCCGCGACGACCGCTTCGTCCGGTCCTCAGCTCAAATATGCAGAGTTGATGGCGGCCTCGGCACCGTCCCAACTCCCCGGCCACTCGATCATTCTTCCCATCGAAGAGGACGACACACTCGACGCGGTGCTCCTCAGCGGAGGGCTCACGCGGGGTGAGAGTGTCGCGCTCACGAGCGAGCTCGGGAAATTGATCGATGTGCATCGCCTGCGGCCCGGCAACCTCGTTCGATTCCACTACGACGCAAACGGAAAATCCGACAGCATCGAGGTGAAGATCAACGGCTGGGGCAAAATTGACGCCCTGCGGAACGGCAACCGCTTCGACGTGACGGCACACGAAGCTGAAATCCGCGAAATCGAAAGCACGATCTCGGCGAAGATCGATACGTCGCTCTACGACGCGATTCGTGGCGCAGGCGAGAGTCCGCAGCTGGTGCAGCAGCTTGTTGATGTGTTCCAGTGGGACATCGACTTCTTTGCGCTGAAGAAGGGTGATTCGTTCACCATCGTGGTGAAGAAGCGCTTCGCGGGTACGGACGACATCGGCTATGGTCCGATTGGCGCCGCACGCTTTATCCATCAAGGCGAAACGTACGAAGCGTTCCACGGCGACACCGGCTATTACAGCGCCAACGGCACGCCGCTCCGCAAACAGTTCCTTCGCGCACCGCTCGCATTCACCCGCGTCACCTCGACGTTCTCGAACCGCCGTTTCCATCCGCTGCTGCACTACTTCCGCCCACACCATGGCGTCGATTACGGTGCTCCGGCAGGGACGCCGGTCATGACTACAGCCGATGGCGTCGTCGTGGAAGCCGCCTACAACCACGGTGAAGGCAACTACATCAAGGTGCGGCACTCGGCGCGGATCGACACGATGTATCTGCACCTCTCGCGATTCGCGAAGGGCATCAAGCGCGGAGCGAAAGTCGCGCAGGGACAGGTCATTGGCTATGTCGGCATGACAGGTCTCGCAACCGGTCCGCACCTCGACTACCGAGTCCAGGAAGCGGGCGTGTGGCTCGATCCCCAGAAAATGAAATCCATCACACCAGATCCGCTGCGTGGCGATGCACTGCGGGTGTTCCGCGGTGACGTCGTCCGCCTGACGCCGCGGCTCTCTGCTCCGCCGGCGCAGATCGCACAAAGTGGAGCAGTGCCGAAACGGCGGGCACTCTTCTAGCAGAGTACGGGTCCCTCATGAAAAAAGTGATCGTCCGGGCGCCGGTGCGCGCCGATCTGGCTGGAGGCACTCTCGATCTCTGGCCGGTTTATCTCTTCCATCCCGGCGCGCGCACCGTCAACGTCGCAATTTCCTACTACGCCGAATCAGAAGTCGCAATCACCGGCGACGGCGCGTTCGAGATCAATCTTACCGACCAGCAGTATCAGTGCCGCTACAAGTCGATCGTGGAAATGGCCGCCGATCCGAAGGCCGCGCTCATCCATCGCGTCGTCGAGCACTTCCAACTCCACGGCCTCCGCATCACGACGCGCACGGACGCACCGCGAGGTTCGGGGCTTGGCGGCTCTTCCGCGCTGGCCGTGACTCTCGTGCGCGCGTTCTCCGAGATCGCGGGCATCCCACTGGAAGGCGACTCGCTCATCGCACTCGTGCGCGACCTCGAGACACGCCTCCTCGGCATTCCGGCAGGAGTCCAGGATTACTACCCGGCGGTCTATGGTGGCCTCGCGTCATTGCATCTCAATCCCGGCGCTCCAACACATCACGCGATCGGCGCCGCATTACACGACCTCGCCGATCACTTCCTCCTGCACTACACCGGCATCGCTCATTTCTCCGGGACGAACAACTGGGAAATGTACAAGCGACAGATCGACGGCGACAAGAATGTGCAGCAGGGCTTCGCTGAGATCGCAGCGACAGCGGGGGAGATGGAGCGTGCGCTGAGGACCTCGGACTTCGAAGCCGCCGGCCGCGCTCTCGCGCGCGAGTGGTCGAATCGCAAGGCGCTGATCGATGGGATCTCGACGCCTGAGGTCGATGCTGCGATCGATGCGGCGGTGGGTGCCGGAGCATGGGGTGGAAAAGTGTGCGGCGCCGGCGGTGGCGGCTGCATCGTTTTCCTGCTGCCTCCCGATCGTCGTGAGGCAGTGACCCGTGCACTGACAACAGTTCCTGGCCGGGTGCTCGAGGCGGTTCCCGTTGCGCACGGAGTCACGCTCGATCGCGGCGGCGAGGAAGGCCCACTGTTCCACAGCGGCGGACGCGGACGCCTTCCCGTGCGCATCGCCGGCGAGTCCGTGGAACCACTCTACGAATACGGCGGTGGACAGGGCGACTATCGCCCGTTCCCGTTCGCAAAAAGCGTGGACACCCACACAGAATCCCACAGTGGAATTCACCATT
>CAZKID010000276.1:0-7206 GCA_964552405.1 uncultured Thermoanaerobaculia bacterium | reverse complement strand
GAGTTTCTCTTACTCAGTCGCGTCGCGCAGCGACGTCGCCCGCTCGGGATGACGGGTGCTCACCTATTAGGCCGCAAACCCGCATAAACACTGGCAGTCGGGTAGGATCACCTGCGATGACGCTTCGTCAACGAATGATGTGGATCACGCTGCTCGTGGCCACGGCGCTCAGTTGCATCCATCCGCCGTTTCCAAAGCAGATGCTGCTGCAGCACTTTCCGACGATCGCCTTGCTGATTGCGTTGCCGCTGATCGTGCGGAGGCATCCGCTCTCGGATCTAACCTTCGGCTGCATCATCGTCTTCATGCTCTTTCACGTCCTCGGCGCGCGCTACATCTACTCCTACGTGCCGTACGACGACTGGACGCGGCGCCTGTTCGGATTCAGCATGACGCAGCGCTTTCGCCTGCGCAGGAATCATTACGATCGCTTGGTGCACTTCACCTTCGGACTGCTGGCGTCGACGCCGGTGCGCGAGATCGAACAGCGCTATTTCGCTGTGCCGTCGAAGATCTCGCGCTTCCTTGCGATCGAGTTCGTCCTCGCGTTCAGCATGCTGTACGAGCTGTTCGAGTGGGGCCTGACGATGGTCCTCTCGCCTGATGATGCGGGCGCCTACAACGGCGAGCAGGGCGACATCTGGGATGCGCACAAGGACATGCTGTCCGCCACGATCGGCGCGATCGTCTGGTACATCGGCTCGCGAGTGGCCAGCCTCAACCGCGAGCCCGCGTAACCCAAGCTAATCCTTCTCCCCCGCCCACGGCGCCGCGTGAATCTCCTCGACCTTCCCGCCGACGAACGTGATCGTCGTATCCATCTTGCGCACGTAGTCGGTGAGGTAGGTCCACTCCTCGACGGAGAGGCCGTCGAAGCGGACGCGTGCCTCGCGCCGCTCCGGCGGTTTTCCCATCGTCCGCTCCACCTCGGCCAGCGTCTGGCCGATGCGGAGCTTGGCGATGTGCCGCTGGTTCTCCTCCGCCATGCGGAACGCATGGAGCGGCACGAACATCGTGCAACCGGTCAGAAGAAGAACGAGCGGCAGCGCTCTCAGTACCAACCGTTCCCTGCCGGATTGATGAGTGTGCGTGCGACTCCGGCGTACATCGCTTCTCGCAGGGTGTTCTCGTCGAGACCTCCGCGAACCACGGTGTACGACATCGCGAGGTCGGTCGGATGGAACTGCGAGTGATAGGACTGCCAGTCGCGCGTCTCGCCGACTGCGGCGTTGATGGTCGGATCGAGCATCACGAGATAGACGACGTTCTCGTCCTGCTGCTGAATCCTTCCCGATTCGATCGCCGAGGCGAGAGCGCGCTGCACGTCGAGATCATTCATCTCGGCGGAGGCGCTCCCGATACTCACTGAGCGCATCACGATGCGCGGCACGATTCGAGTATCGACCGCCATGCCGAACGTTCCGACGCCATAGCGTGCGAGCTCCTGGAACCGTGCATCGGTGCTGATCGAGCGTGCATTGCGCAGCACCGCGCCGCGCGCGGCGTCCGTCCAGTGATCGCCGACGAACAGCACTTCGATGCGTGGATCTTCGATCACGGGACCACCGTGGAAGAGCACATCGGCCACGGCCTGTCCGCCGCGATAGACGTGTACACGGCCGCCGTCGTTGTCGAACACCATGTCAGGTGGCAGTACGACGTCGGGAACGGGAGTCCCTTCCTCACCGGTCTTCGGACTGTTGAACACGATGTCGAGCACCGGATGCACTTCGATTCCGTTCGGTGCGACACCGGTCTGTCCGTGCAGGAAATCCCAGAAGCCGATGCCTTTCACCGTGATGGGAATCGATGTCGACTTGAAGGTCGTCGTCGCGGTGAGCCGTGCATCGAACTGACTCCGCGCATGCGCGATGCCGGGTCCAAACGGACTGCCGGAGCCGACGCAGTTCGGCGATGGGATCTCGATGATCATCGTCCGTCCCGAGGAGTCCTGGATGACGAGGTGATAGTCGGAGTCCGACTCGCGGACGTACTTCGTCAGCGTGCCGCTGACGCGGTACTGCGTCGTCTCGCGCGGCGCGACACGGCTGTTCGACGGAATCGTCGAAGGACGCACCGATTGATAGAAGTTGTAGATGGTGTTCGAGGTGTAGGTCGAGAGATTGATGGCCGACGCGCCGGAGTCGGTTCCGGTCTTGATCGACCAGCGCTCTACGCCGCATTGCGCGTGCGCATCGAGGGACAACATCAACGCGGTGACTGCGAGGGAGAGGGCGACACGGTTCATTGAACTCGCCTCCGATCGATGGTCAGTGCTCGTGGTTGACTTGTGCGTTGACGAAATTAGTGGATGGTGGTGTTTCCGTCAAGATGGACCGAGGTAGCGAAAAGGGCGCGCGTATCCGCACGACCTCACACCGCTTCTTCCCTCTCTTCCGTCTCTTCCCCCAGGAACGCGCGCACCTTGTCGAGTTGCGACTCGACGTCGGCTTCGCCGATCTCGATCAGGCGCTGGGTGTAGTGCGGCTCGAACATCAGGAGCGAGACGAAGTCGGGTGACTCCGTCTGCTTCGCGCCGAGCGCGCGCGTCGCGTATTTCACGCTGCGCGGCAGGTAATGCTCGTACTCCGCTGCGAGCTTGCCGAGGTCTTGTTGCGGGCGGAGGACGAGGAGGTCGACGGGACGAAGTCCGCCGCGCTGCTCCGGATCGAGGTGGCGCAACAGCTCCGTCATGCGCTCCATGCGCGCGACGTCCTCGTCGATCACATCGAGGAAGACCGCGTTGACGAGCTGATTGAGCACCTGGGCTGTCGGCGGATAACCGCAGACCTCCGGCTCAGACGCCTCGTCGATCGTCCGTTGATAGCCGGTCGACATCGCGATGATGCGCGACGCCCCGAGTTGCACGGCGGCGGAGAGTGGAGCCGCGAGACGAATGCCGCCGTCGCCATGCCATTCGGAACCAATGCGCACGGCGGGAAACACGAACGGCAAGGCAGCCGACGCCAGCACATGTTCGATCGTCAGATCGGTCTGCACGACGCGCCGATTCGGGCCGTCGAAGTTTTCGCCGCCGTTGCGCCCCTGCACCCATCGCACGTTCTGCCCTGTGCTGTAGTCGAGCGTGATGACGGCCACAGCCGATAGCTCTCCACTCTGCAAATTGCGGCTGATGCCCGCAATCGGCTGCCGCGAATTCGTATGGCACATGTGCAGCAGCAGCTCGCGCAGTGGTGAGGTATCGACGAAGCCTCGCGGCCGGTGCCACCGCTTGCGCGGAAAGACCGAGGCGATCGCCGAACGAAATGGAATGATGGAGCGATAGTCGAAGCGGAAGATGTGCCGGCACTCGAGCATGCCCCAGGACTGCGCGAGCTCTGCTGTTCGCTCGGCGAACGTTCCTTCGTGAGAGGCGAGGAACACGGCGTTGATCGCACCGGCGGAGACGCCGGTGATGATTTGAATACGAAGGTCCGGAAAATGTCTCGCGATCCCACGAAGCAGTCCGACCTGATACGCCGCCCGCGCCCCACCCCCGGTCAGCATCACCGCGAGATCGCCAGTTCGTCGCGAGTCAATCGATGTGACGGTCATCAGTCATCGCGTAATTGCGAATGAGTTGCCAAGGTCTTGCATGGTACGGTTGTGAACGAGTAAAGAGTGACGAGTTGCGAGTGACGAGTTGCGAGTGACGAGTTGCGAGTGACGAGTCCCCACTCCCACTCGTCACTCGTCACTCGTCACTCGTCACTATCTTCTATGCGCATCGCGGTCATCGGTGGAGGGATCAACGGCGCCGGAATCACGTGGGAGCTGGCGCGGAAGGAGTACGCCGTCACGCTCTTCGAGAAAGGGGTATGCGGCGCGCAGACCTCTTCCGCTACGACGAAGATGATCCACGGCGGGGTCCGCTATCTGGAAGGCCTGCACGTCGGCCTCGTCCATGAGGCGCTGCACGATCGCGCCTGGCTGCTGCAGCATCTGCCGGAGCTCGTGCATCCGATCGAGATCATCCTGCCGGTCTATTCCGATAGTCCGCGCAGCCGGTTCGAGATCCGGATCGGCCTCGCGCTCTACGATCTTCTCGCCGGCCGTCAAAACATCGCGCGGCATCGCAAGCTGACGCGTGACGAAGTGCTGGCGCGTGCGCCGCTCGTTCCGCATGAGCTGCGCGGCGGGTTCTCGTATTGGGACGCGCAGGTCGATGACGCGGCCCTCGTGCGCACGGTGGTCGATTCGGCCGCGCGCGACGGCGCGGTGATCCGCGAGCGCACCGCGGTGCACGAGCTTCGCCGCGAGGCGGACACATGGCTCGTGCGCACCGCCGATGGGGAACAGCACTTCGACCTCGTGATCAACGCCGCGGGTCCGTGGATGAATCAACTGCTCGAACAGAATGGCATCCGCGAGCGCTACCGGCTCTCACTCGTGCGCGGCAGTCACCTGATTCTCAACAAGCGGATCTGCGACTACGGATTACTGCTGCAGTCGATCGTTGATCGGCGCGTGTTCTTCGTGTTGCCGTGGAAGGAGACGACGCTGGTCGGTACGACCGAGGTCGTGCATGAGGAACCACCGGATCGGGTGCATGCGTCGGAGGGCGAGATCGAGTATCTGCTGGCACGCTATAACCGCTACTTCCGCGAGAAGCTGACGCGCGCGGACATCCAATCGACGTTTGCGGGTGTGCGTCCATTGGTGGGACGCGCGGCGAATCCGAGCGCGATCGGCCGCGAGTATCGCGTGGTCCGCCATGGCAATCTCATCAACGTATTCGGCGGGAAGATGACGACGTTCATGTCACTCGCCAAGCGGGTGAGTATGCGCGTGGACAATTACTTCGGACATCCGCGAAGGGCGAGGGAAGCGGAGTTCTTGGTGTAGGCAGACAGCAGACAGCAGACAGCAGGCAGCAGACAGCAGGCTATTCGCCTAACGTTTGTTTCAGCGCGCGAAGCTCTTGCGCCAAGGACGCAACTTGTTCTTCGAGTTGCGCGACGCGCGCCGACAACGATGGCGCCGTTGCGATCTCGACGGATGGCGCATCGTCGGCAACTGCTCCGCCCACCGTGTGTGACCATCGTTCTTCCTTCTGTCCTGGGCGGCGTGACATTCGTTGCACGAGCGGCTCAGGATGCGCGGCCATCTCCTGCAGTTTCCCTTCTGCATCAGCCACGCTGTCGAACGAGTGCAGGCGATCGCTCCGGCCGCGCATCTCGCCCGCGGTCTGCGGTCCACGCAGAAACAACAACGTGAGAAGAGCTTTCGCGGGACGATCGATGTGCCACAGCGCGTCGAGATTGTGGTCGTAGCGCACGGCGCGGCCGCCCATCACTTTCCAGACGAGCTTCTCGTCCTGCAGCCGGTCGAGTGCGCGCTGCACGTCGCTTTCGGACAGTTCCATCACCGGCTCGCGATTCGATTTCTGATTGCACGCCGCGACGAGCGCGTTGACGGTGAGCGGGTAGTACTCAGGGGTCGAGAGCTGCTTTTCCATGAGCGCGCCAAGCACCCGGATCTCATTGGGGTCGAGGATGCGAGGAATGCGAGGACGCTTCTGCGAGTCGTCGAGCGGAGCAACGTACATTGAGCGGGGATTGTACGTGCAGGCAGCAGGTTTTTTCATGGCCTGCTGCCTGCTGCCTGCTGTCTGCTGTCTGCTGCCTGCTCCCTACGGCCGGTACGTCGCGTAGATTCCTACGCGCGAGGCCATGTAATCGGAGAAGGACGCGTGAGTCTCGCTGTAGCGATCGCGCGCGTACTCGATTAGCAGGCCGGCCTTCGAGCCTGGGAACTCGAAGCCCGCGTGCAACGCCGCGCGGCGAATCGTGAACGGATTCTCGCCGCGATTGCGGAAGCGTCCCGCCTTCGCGTCGAACGAGAAGAGGCCATGCCGCAGCGTGACGCCTCCGTCGATTGCCGTTCCACGTCCCGCATAGATCGACGGCTCGACGATGAACGTTTCCGGATGGCGGATCAGGACGCTGCTGTCGCTGGTGAACCGTGAGAATGATCCGTGCACCGTGATGTCGTGCCACGGAAGGACTTCGACATCGGTGCCGTACAGCCGTGACTTCGCCTGCAGCGCGATCTCCTTCTGATCGTTCGATTGCCGCGTCTCCGTTGCGGAAAGGCTCGCGTGGAACCACTTCGTCCTGCGCCAGATCGCGCGCAGGCGGGTCCGGTCGCGATCGAGAAAATCGGTGCGAAAGACCGGGAGATTCGCGCGGTCGCGCCGGAAGGAGGCGCCGAGGTAGACGTTGCCTTTCATGAATGACGCGGTGCCGTCCAGCGTCTTCACGTGGCGATCCCAGGTGCCCCATTGGCTTCCGGGCAGCACGATCTCCGCGAGATCCTTCGCCACGTCGAGCTTCTGCCGGTCATCGCGCGCCTCGAACCGCAGCGAGAGCGGGCCGGCTGCGCGGAACGAGATGCCTGCGCTTCCGAGGTTGCTTCTCCGGTTGATCGAGCTGTTCGACTGGAGAATCTTCTCGATGTCGCGCTTGTCGAGACCATCGAAGTTGATCGTCTCGCGGAAGAGCGTGTCGATGAGGCCGGTGCCTTCGATGTCGCGATGCTCTTTCTGATAGGCCGCAAACACCGTCACATCCTTGTGCACGAGCACTTCGACCCGTCCGCTGCCGCGCGTCGCCGTCTTCTTCGCGCTCGAGGCGACGCGCTCGTTCATGACATTGAAGAAGCGGAGCATCGAGAAGGAGATGAACGAGCCGGAGAGGTCGTCCGTGCCGTCGTCGCTGGAGTCCGTCGAATAGCGGACGTAGTTGCCTTTCAGCCGAATGCGCGGCGCGATCTGTGCCGCGACGACTCCATTGGTGAATGGTGTATTCGCGCGGCTGTGATCTTCGCGCCGGAAATCATTGGCGAAGGTCGGGTGATCGAGGATCGGATCGCTGTTGGTCCCGTCGCGCGAGAGGAGTGTCCACGTCTCGTTGGAGCGGAGACGCCGCCAGCCCTGCGTAATCGAACCACGGACCGCGCCGAAATCGAAGTAGGAGCCGGCGCGCAATTCGCGCTCGCGCTCTTCGAGACTCTGCGACACGCGGAACTCGTTCGTCACGGTCGTGAAGGTGCTCGTGCCGGGTCCGTGCAGGCGTCGATAGCCGAAGCCGATGAACGGTGTGATCTTCGCACGCGGAAGGAGGTCGAGTTGCGCATCCATCATGTCCCGCTGGCGGTCGTAAGTCTGTTGTCCGCTCGCGAAATTCGGGAGTGCGCTGAAGGAGT
>CAZKID010000275.1:0-7239 GCA_964552405.1 uncultured Thermoanaerobaculia bacterium | reverse complement strand
TTGAAGACGATCTTCATGAGATCGGAGCCGATGTCGGCGATCTTCGTGAAGATGCCGCCCGCGATGCGGAGTGCAGCCGCGCCGAGCGACTCGCCGATCGCGAAGCCGATGAAGCACGGTCCTGCGTAGGAGCCCGGAACGAAGAGCAGGATGAGCAGCATCAGCACGAGCTCGGTGGAGATGAGCAGCATGCCGATCGACATACCAGCCTTCAGAGGAATGTCGTAAGTCGGATACGGCTTGCCGCGCAGCGACGCGAATGCGGTGCGCGAATTCGCGAACGTGTTGACGCGGATACCGAACCACGCAACGCCGTAGCTGCCGGCGATCCCGACCAGCGAGAAGAAGATGATGATCGCTACGCGGAACGCATCGTAGTGACGAAGCGCGCCGAAGTAGATGATCATGATGACGCCGATGAAGACCTCGAGCAGCAGGATGAACTTGCCCTGCGTCTGCAGATAGGTCTTGCACGTCTCGTAGATCAGCTCCGAGATCTCCTTCATCGAGCGATGAACCGCGAGATTCTTGAGCTGGACGTAGATGACGGCGCCGAAGAGGAGGCCGAGGACGCAGATGATGAGGCCGAAGGTCAGCAGCGATTTGCCGCTGATTCCGCCGAGAAACGTGACCGCGCCGAGATCGGGCAGCACGAGATTCGCTTCGGTCTGAGCCTCCGCCGGCTCGGTGGCCGTTTTCGATTCCTGTGTCGCGACGGCCGGGCTGCTGGACGGGTGTGACTCCTGTGCGACGACAACGCCGGCCACACAGACCACAAGCGCCGCAAGGACCAGCAAGCGCATGATCCAGGACTTCATAGTTCCTCCGTTAAGTTGTTTCGGTGATCCCGTCCCGACACGAGTACCCACAGGACGGGTGCTTAGGGCGCGCGGATGATAGCCGAAACGGAGGATTTTGTCTTGATGCAGGACAGGCGCCCTCGCCTGTCCATCACTTACTGCGTCGACCGGATGTGAATCTCCACCCGCCGATTCATCTGCCGCCCCTCGGGATTGTCGTTCGACGCCTTCGGCCGCGTCTTGCCGTACCCGACCGCATTGATGCGATTTGCAGCCACGCCCTGATCGACCAGATAGTCCTTCACCGCGAACGCGCGGCGCTCGCTGAGCGTCTGGTTGGATTCGTCGCTGCCCACCCCATCGGTGTGGCCCTCGACATCGATGATCTCTTCGGGATACCGCTTGAAGTTGTTCGCGAGATCATTGAGAGGCTGATGGGACTCGGGGCGCAACGCCGCCGAGTTGTAGTCGAAGAGCACGTCGCTCGTGAGGCGGACGTCGATCTGGTTCTCCGCGGGCCGTGTGACTTCGACATCCGGAATCTGCTGCAGCTCTTTCTGCTGCTGATCCATCTTGTGTCCGGCCGCTCCACCAATCGCTGCACCAACGGCGGCACCGACCGCTGCGCCTGTTCGAGCCTGCCCGTGCGCCTGGTTGCCGAGGATCGCTCCTGCTACGGCGCCGATCGCGGCTCCCACTGCCGCGCCGCGCTTCGCTTTCGCGTTCGGATCGTCATCGGTGGTTGCACAGGAGAAGGTGAGAGCGGATGCGAGGAGAACAACTGCGGCCTTACGAAGCACGTGATTACCTCCACGTCGAACATACAACAGAGATGGAGCGGGTCTTGTGACCCGCTCCACATTGTTACCGCATTACGACTGATTTGCGTGCACGTGAATCTCGACGCGGCGGTTCAGCTGACGCCCGCTTGCTGTGTTGTTCGATGCGCGCGGATGCGATTCACCGTAGCCGATCGTCTGCATACGGCTCGAGCGGACGCCGAGGTCTTCGAGATAGCCGGAGACGGAACCGGCGCGGCGTTCAGAGAGCCGCTCGTTGTACGCGTTCGAGCCGATCGAGTCGGTGTAACCCTGCACGGTGATCGTCGTGTTCGGGTAACGCTGGAACACATCGGCCATGTCGCGCAGTGCGTCACGCGATGCAGAGCGAAGCGCGGTCGAGTTGAAGTCGAACAGGACATCGTTGCGAACCGTCACGTTGAGCTCGTTGTCAGCCGTGCGGGTTACGTTGACGCCTTCGATCTGGCGGAGCTCACGCTCCTGTTTGTCCATCATCGCGCCAACGATGGCACCTGCTGCCCCACCCGCGATTGCACCAACCGCGGCGCCGCGCTTGGAGCTGTGATGACCGCGGTTGTTTCCGATGACTGCACCTACGACTGCGCCGAGCGTGCCGCCGACGACGGCGCCCTTTTTCGCTTTCGCGTGGTCGTCGGTCTGCGCGAACATCGGAACAGCCATCAGGATCGTCAGGATCGTTGCGAACAGTTTCTTCATTTGGGTCCTCCGTGATCTGCCCTTCTTCATCGCAACGGCCTTGCCATGGTCATCGCAAGTCCGTCATTAAATCGATGGCGAGGTGTACGATGACGCGCTCATGGCTCTTGCTGGCCCTGCCGCCGACGTACTTCGTAACCTGCTCAATTATGGCGACTTGTCCTTCAGAGACTTCGTCGAGATCGCGCTCTATCACCCGGAGGCGGGATACTACAGCCGCCCGCTGAGTCCGGTCGGGAAGGAGGGGGATTACATCACCTCGCCCTCGCTGAGCCCGCTCTTTTCGTACGCGATCGGCAGGCTGATCGACGAGTTCGTGACCCGTTCCAGCGGCGCGATGTGCTCTTTCGTGGACATCGGCTGCGGCGACGGATCCTTGCTGCGCTCGCTGAGCGAGAAAAAAGACATTGGATTGTGGGGCGTGGACCGCTCTCTCGATCGGATTCCGGTGGAGGGACAGGCACCGTCGCCTGTCCACTTCGTCACCTCCTTATTAGATGTCGGGCGAAGCGGGCATCATCTTCTCTTTTCGAACGAGCTTTTCGACGCGCTCCCATTCTCCCGACTCGTGATGCGCCCCGATGGTCTCCATGAGCTGTGGGTGCACGAAACAGAAGAAGGCCTCGACTGGAGTGAGCACGAAGCGCCGGAGATCTACGACGATTACTTCGCCTCGCATGGAGTGACGCTCGAGGAGGGCCAGTTCGCGGATGTGTCGCTCGACTGGTCTGGGATGTATCGAGATCTCGCGGCCTTCTCGACGGAGGCTCTCATCGTGACCTTCGACTACGGCTATCGGGCGAAGCAGCTCTTTCATCCACGCGCGCGCAGATTCGGCACCGCTGCCGCGTATTCGCATCAGCGTGTGAGCCGCGATCTCCTCGCGAATGCGGGCGGACAGGATCTGACCGCGCACATCAACTTCGACGATTTGATCCGCACCGGCGAAGAGCTCGGATACGAAACGCTCTTCTTCGATCGTCAGGCAAAGTTCCTTCTCGCGCTCGGGCTGGAAGAGCATCCGCTGCTCGCGCCAATCGCCGAGGTGCCGGAAGACATCGAAAAAGCCCTGGAATTGCGAGAAAAGCGAGAGGAAGCGAAGCGTCTCATCATGCCTGATGGCCTCGGCGAAGACATTCGTGTGCTGGTGCAGGGGAGGGGCGTTGCAAACCACACATGGTCGTTCCAACGCAAGTTGTTCTGACACATCACCACATGCCGTGACACATTCCTTGACTCCTCACTTTCGCCGTTTACAATTACCCCGGTCTTACACTTAGACGAAATATGGCGAACTACTCAGTACTGCTGGTGGCCGCTCTTATTGTGCTCTCCGTCCCTGTATTGACCCTCTTCATCATTACCCCCCTCATCCGGGCCTCACGAGCCAACAAGGTCAAGCTCGAGCCGTACGAATGCGGTGTCCCGGCCAGTTCACTAGCCTTCGATCACCGCTTCTCCGTCCGGTACTTCCTGATCGCGGTGCTGTTCATCGTCTTCGATGTGGAGACGGTCTTCCTTTTCCCCTGGGCGATCCGGTTCAAGCAGCTCGGCCTGTTCGGAGCTGTCGAGATGGCAGTGTTCCTCGCGATTCTCCTGATCGGTTACTTCTACGCCTGGAAGAGGAAGGTCCTTTCATGGGTCTGATCGAAAATCGTTTCGATTCATCAGGGAGCTTCCTCACCACAAGAGTAGACAAGTTGTTCAATTGGGCCAGGAAGTCGTCGCTCTGGCCCATGCAGTTCGGCCTCGCGTGCTGCGCGATCGAGATGATGGCGGTGCTCGATCCGCGTCACGACATGGCGCGTTTCGGCGCCGAAGTGTTTCGCGCGACGCCGCGGCAGTCGGATCTGATGATCGTCTCCGGCACCGTGACGGAGAAGATGGCGCCTGTCGTTCGCCGTCTCTGGGATCAGATGCCCGATCCGAAATGGGTCATCGCGATGGGCTCGTGCGCGACCTGCGGTGGACCGTACGACACGTACGCCGTCACGCAGGGCGTCGATCGCCTGATTCCTGTGGATGTCTATATCCCCGGATGCCCTCCGCGGCCGGAAGCGCTGATCTGGGGACTCATGGAGCTCCAGAAAAAAATTGAGAAGATGCATGTGCTGCGCAAGGGTGGCGAGGCGTATGACTTCGCGCGCGCCGCCGTGCGTGACTCGCTGCGTCCTGAACACGAAGGGCCTGCGCTGCGTGCCGAGCAGGCGAAACCCCAACTGAAGGCTGCACCCGTGTCGGGGGTGAAGCGCGACGCGACGGCCGCCAAGCCAAAGCCTGCGCCGGCCGCTCCAGTGGCCGCTTCTGCTCCGAGTCCAGTGGGGGTGCAGGCGCCCTCGCCTGCACCGGCGGAACAGGCGGCGGCGCCTGTTCCCCCACCGGAAGAGCCAGTCGTCGCGACCTCTTCCGCGCCCTTCCATAAAGAAGATCTCACGCTGCCTGAGCGCATGGCGATGGCCGACGAGATGGGTGGCGGTCTCGAGACGAAGCTCTTCGCAGCGATGGCGCAGACCGACTGCGGTGCATGCGGCTGGGACTGCGAGGGCTATGCGAAAGCAATTGCCACGGACGAGACGAATGACATCTCGCTCTGCGTGCCAGGTGAAGAAGAAACACTCGACATGCTGAAGAAGCTGATGACCGAAGCCGGTAAGGCATACGAAGGATGAGCGAGACACCACAGCCGCCACAGAAACCAGCGGCCGCAGCCCCTGCCGCGCCTCCCGCGCGTTCGCTCGACGAGATTCGCCGCGATCCGCTGATCGCCGGCGCAGCCGAGCGAGCAGGCGATGCGATCACCGCTGCGAAAGAATTCGCAGGCGAGATCACGCTGACGGTCGATCGCAGCCGCATCGCCGACGTCTGCCGCGCATTCAAAGACGACGGCTTCAATTACCTCGTCGATCTCACCGGCTCCGATTTCTCGAAGTATCCGAACCACAGCGGACCGCGCTTCGCGGTCGCCTACACGCTCTATTCGTTCCGCAAGAACAATCGTGTGCGTCTCAAAGTCTGGACTGACGAAACCGTTCCCTCGGTCAGCGGCGTCTGGAAAACCGCCAACTGGCACGAGCGCGAGACGTGGGACATGTACGGCATCAGGTTCGATGGCCATCCCAATCTCGAACGGATCCTGATGTGGGAAGGCTTCAACGGCTTTCCGCTGCGCAAAGACTTTCCCATCCGCGGCATCGACACAGGCGCACGCATCTATCCCGAGGTCTTCCCTGAAGGGGGCGGACCGAAAGCGGGATCGACGGGCAAGGACGTCAAGGACGTCAACATCTATCAAGGTGAGTGGAATCGTTACGGCACGTGGCCTGCCGCGCAGATCGCCGGCGGCGACAAGCCCGCACCGAATCCCGAGCTTGCCGGCGTCGTCGCAGAAACCGCGAAGCCGACGGAAGAAGCCCCGTGGCACGATCCCGACAAGCCGCTCGTCGAGCGGATGGATCTCGCGAAGAACGGCAATCTCAAAGATCGTCTCTTCGCCGCGATGGCGCAGACCGACTGCACCGCCTGCGGCTGGGATTGCGAAGGCTACGCGGAAGCAATCGCAAAGGGCGAAACGAAAGATCTGACGCTCTGCGTTCCGGGCGAAGACGAAACCGAATCGATGCTGAAGAAGCTGATGGGGGCCGCGTAATGGTCGCGCGGGTATGCGGTTTCGCGGGCACGCGGTGGAGAACGATGACCGTGCAGGAGCGCAGCACCTCGCGCCCTCGCGCCCTCGCGGCCTCGCAACCGCTCGGTCGGGAGGTGGCGCGTGTTTGACGTCCATGAGATGGAGATCAACTTCGGCCCGCAGCATCCATCGACGCACGGCGTGCTCCGCGTGCTGCTCTCCGTCGACGGCGAGCGCATCATCGATGCCAAGCCGGTGATCGGCTACCTGCATCGCGGCACGGAGAAGCTCTTCGAGCACATGGCGTATCCGCAGTGCGTACCGCACACGGACCGCATGGACTACGTCGCTTCGGCCACCAACAATTTAGGGTTCGTCGAAACCGTCGAGAAGCTGATGGGCGTCACGGCGCAGATTCCGAAGCGCGTGCAGCTCATGCGTGTGATGCTCAGCGAACTGCAGCGCATCTCGTCGCACCTGCTCTGGCTCGCCACGCATGCGATCGACATCGGAGCAATGACGCCGTTCTTCTACTGCTTCCGCGAGCGCGAACAGATTCTCGATTTCTTCGAGACCTATTGCGGCGCGCGGCTAACGCTCAACTGTATGCGAATCGGCGGCATGCCGGATGACCTGCCGCCGGGATGGCTCGAAGATCTCGAAAGGTTCATCGGAAAATTTGACGCAGCAGTGGATGAGTACGAATCGCTCTTGACGAACAATCGCATCTGGAAGCGCCGCACTGTCGGCATCGGCGTGATCAGTCCGGAGGAAGCGATCGACTGGGGCATCACCGGACCGCCGCTGCGCGGAACGGGGCTCGAGTGGGACCTGCGGCGCGCGCAGCCATACGAGTGCTATTCCGAGCTGCAGTTCGAGATCCCAGTCGGCAAGAACGGCGACACGTACGATCGATATCTCGTCCGCATGGCCGAGATGCGGCAGTCGCGGCGCATCCTCCAGCAATGCATCCCGATGATCAAGGCGACGCCCGCTGGCGACATCAAGGCGAAAATCTCGCGCGTCATCCGTCCGCCAGAGGGCGAGATCTATCACTCCATCGAATCGCCGAAAGGGGAGCTGGGCTACTACATCGTCAGCGACGGCAAAACGCAGAATGCCTATCGCTGTCGCGTGCGCCCGCCGTCATTTGTGAATTTGCAGGCGCTGCCGGTGATGGCGAAAGGGCATTTGGTGTCTGACCTCGTCGCCTTGATCGGGACCATTGATATCGTTCTTGGGGAAGTCGACCGATGAAGATGAACGCAGAACCCAGAACGCAGAACGGAGAATTAAA
>CAZKID010000274.1:0-7241 GCA_964552405.1 uncultured Thermoanaerobaculia bacterium | reverse complement strand
CATGGGCTCAGCGTGAAGACCGCAGTGAGCGAGAGGTAGATGCCGCCGATCTCGATTCCCGTCTTGAGCGCCGCGGTCATGAAGGTGGTGAAGCACCACGTCGGCCACTGCACGGCCGGGCTGTATCCGAACTGCACCCACTCCCACGGAACGAATGCGGTCGCGATCGGAATGACCGCCAGGAATGCGGTGTAGTGGGCAGCTCGTCTCCATGGCATCCCGTCGCGCGCCGCCACGACGAATCCGGTCACGACCATCGACGTCAGTGCGATGAGTCCGGGCAGTTGCAGAATCGTCAGTGCGACGTTGAGCAGTGTCTGCGACTGCCATTCGGGATACGCGTCATCCGGCACTTTGACCGTCGTCGTGAATTGCGTGACCTCGTTGCCGGCGACGCGCACGGTGACGCGGCGCCAGGCCTCAGCCACGATGGGCGTCTTCTCCTGGAAGTGGAAGAGCCAGTCGCGCCGCCGCGGCTGCTGAAACGCGAGCGCTTCCTTCACGTCGAACGACCGCGGATCGAGGTGATACTCCTCGAGTGCGTGCGTCGCGATTCGCTCCGCGGCCTGCTGATCGAGACGCGGCCCCGGATTCTGTTCGTCCTGATAGCGGTGGTAACCGATCGCCTTTCCCTCACGGGGATCGACTTCGACGAAATACTCGTCCTTCTGCTGCGGTGTGAAGAAGCGGACGGTCCAGGTGCCGGCCTCGACGCGGTGCCGGAGCACCTCGAGGATGGCGTCGATGTTCAGGCCGTGGCGCACGAGGTAGGTCGCCGCGACGGAATCGAACCCGCCGCTCGGACTTCCTCCTTCTTCGCGATTCGATTGCGCGTCCCACGACTTGAAGCCGGGCAACGGAATCGCGATGACGTGTTCTGGCACCGGTTGATGCGAAACGTTCGTCAGGTGTGCGCGTGCGATCTCCTTCGTCCGCGCGCGGTCCGTGCGGTAGTCGAATGCCGCGCTCAGCGCGGGCGGCTTGTACGCGATGCACAGCGCGAGAAGGCCGGCAGCGGCGATCGCGATGATGACGCGCGAGCGGGTGAGAGGAATCGCAGGTGGGAGATCGGCGATCGTCTCCTCGACGACGGCTTCCGGCTCCGGATTGAGCGGCAGGGTCGCGTTGGAAAGATCGTCGTCGGGCTCGAAGCCGCCGTTGCGCAGGTACCTCGCGATCGACACGAGCATCGGCACCGCAAACACGAACGCGGCGAGTGCGCCCGAGACGACGTAGTACGTGTTGTGTGAGCGGAAGAGCATCAGCGACGTGTAGAGCGCATCGACCGTGTAGTGCCAGATGAGCAGCGGCAGCAGGCCGTAGCGAAGGAAGACGACGCCGATCATCACACCCGCGAGCCCGACTTCCACGCCGCGGATGTAGAACGGCTCGTTCGGATACGCGACGTGACCGAAGCCCCAGATGAATCCTGCAACGATGATCGCGGCAACGCGCGAGCGAAGCACGCGCTCGAAGAATGGAATCGAGAACGCGCGTGACAGAAACTCTTCCGACAGGGCGGGGAAGAAACCGGCGAAGAGCACCGCGATCCAGGGAACCGCGGTGTTGATCATGTCGTCGTAGGGAATCTCCGCCGGCGCCCACGCGCCGAAACGTCCCGCGATCAGATAGAAGACGACCTGATACGCGAGGAAGAATCCGACCATCGCGTAGCCGAGGACGAAGGAATGAAAGACGCGTTTGGAGCTCAGCGTGCGCGACGTAAAGAGGCGCGGAATCGCGAGGTGCTGCGGCAGGCGCTCCCGATACAGAACTTCGCCGGCTCCGCAGATCACGATCAGCGCCATCGCGGCTCCCACGCCCGGCAGCAGACCTCGCAACAAGATGATCTTCGCCAGAAACGCGGGCCACGAATCGGTGGTGTCGTATCCCGCCACGAAGATCGGGAACGAGTTCAGCGCCGTGCCCGTGACGAGGATCAGCGTGATGCCGCCGATGGCCAGGAGGAATCCCAGGCGCATGTCGCCGTTGCGCAGCCTGATGATGAACGCGCGCAGCGCGGCGATGGCGGTGATGATCAGCAGAATCTCGTCGACAATGCCGGCCGCCTGCTTCTGCGCCTGCAGATCTCGATACGTGTCGCGCCACTTGTCGGGCACTTTCACGCGCTGCGAATACGAGGTGATTGCATTGCCATCGACGGCGATCTCGTGGCGATACGGCGCGCCCGCAGGATGAAGCGACGCCGACTCCCACGTGAAGATGCGCTGCACGCGGTAGGGAAGGGTGCGCTCGCTCTGGGAGACGAGCGTTAGATCTTCCAGCGGCGCGCCGTTGTGCCGCAGGAAGTCCTCGGCCATCGTTCGTGCAGCGGAGATCTCGATCGCCGGCAGCGCGACGTTCTCCGGGACATGGTGTCCGAACG
This sequence comes from uncultured Thermoanaerobaculia bacterium, assembly GCA_964552405.1. Classification (GTDB taxonomy): domain Bacteria; phylum Acidobacteriota; class Thermoanaerobaculia; order Gp7-AA8; family Gp7-AA8; genus JAJPHC01. The sequence continues at coordinate 4,855 of CAZKID010000274.1, read as the reverse complement.
CAACGACCTCGCCGGTCGGTGCGATCTCGACGGCGTATTCCTCTTCCTGTGATGGACGGAACCAGCGGTGATGCCAGTACCAGACGTGCACGTCCTTCCGCATCATCGCGTTCGCACGCTCGAGTCCGACTGCACGCTCGAGGTAGATACGCGCCGCATCGTCAGAGTCGAACGTCGCCGCATGCTTCATCTGCGTGACATCGAGATGAAGATCGGCGAGCACCCGTTCGGCGAGTGGCCGCGAGGCCGCACGGTCGTACTTGAACTCGATCGACGCTTCAGGGAACGCGGCGTTGAACCACTTCAGGATGACGAGGAGTGAGGCCGCGAACACGGCTGCGCAAATCGCGAGAAAGAGTGCGTCGCGACGCGACAGGCGCTCACGCGGTTCCACTGGGGATCATTGTAGCTGCTAGAGGATCGCGTCCCGGAAGGGCGCGACCACTGGAACGTCGTTACAGCAGTCCAGTTAGAACCAGATCCGAGATCTGCTCCGCCTGTTCGTGCAGCGTGTATTCCTTCTCGGAGAGAATCCAGGACGTGACCATCTCGTCGAGAATGCCGAACACGCTCTTGGCGACGAGCTGCGGATGGAGCGTGCGGCGAAACGCGCCTTCGCGCTGACCATGCTCGACGATCTCGCGAATCAGCGTGAGGTAATCCGCGACCTCGGTCTGCGAGAAGCCTTTCATGAACTTCAGGCTGTGGCGCAGCTCGACTTGCGAAACGACGGCCAGCGCGCGGTCGTTGCCGAGGGTTTCGAGGTGATAGCGGACGAGGAGACGGAGACGGTCTTCCGCGCGGCGGATCGAGGAGAGCTCGCGGCGCAGCGACTGGATGTAGTTGCTCGTGTGCTCGCGGAAGATCGTGATGAGGAGATCTTCCTTGTTGTCGAAGTAGAGGTAGATGGTGCCGTCGGCGACGCCTGCTGCCTTGGCGATCTCCGAGACTTTTGCGTTGAAGTAGCCGTTCTGCGCGAAGACATCGACGGCGGCGCGCAGGATGCGCTCGCGTTTCGAAGTGCCGCGGAAGGTTTCGGACTGCGGGGTGGTGGGCGAGGATGTGCGCGCCATGAGAATGAATGATGCCTCATTCAGCGTTGCGCGTCAATCAAAGAAGAAGCTTACACGCTAATTTCGCGCGCGGCAGAGTTGATCGACTCGTTTCAGCAGGGTAGGAATTCGAAACCGCCCTGGCATCGCGCGAATCGCGTTCACGGCTGCTTGCGTGTCCATCCCCGCGGAGCTCACGAACAGCGGCGAACTGCTGTCGCCGCGCGTCACCGCGAGTGCGCTCGTCGCGCCGGCGAAGCGGCTTTTTGCCACGCCGATCACCGGCACTCGCTTCTCGAGCGCATCGTAGAGATGCGCGCCAAGGCCCGGTTTCTGATCGGCCAGCCAGACGTAGCCGTCGATGATCACCACGTCGATCGGATCTCTAACCATCCGCAGCACCTCGAGCACGCACGGCAGCTCGCGGCGATAGAAGTTGCCTGGCTCGTAGGGCGCGACGCCGGCGATCGACGTCACATGTTCGGATGCGGCTCGTGTATCGCTCCATTCGCGAAACACGACGGCAGCAGCCTTTGCTGACGTTCCCGAATACTGCACATCGACGCAGACGATCACCGCGAGCCCCCATGTCCCCGGGCGCCCGGGTCGAGAGCAACACGAACTGTCTCGATCAGGGCTGAATCGACAGGCACGCGCGTCTTGCCATCGATCGCGGCCATTACATCCTCGCGTGTCGTCGCCGCTCGCACCGGATAGATGTGCAGGTGCAGATGCGGCGTCAGGATCCCCAGCTTCATCACGATCGCGCGCTCGCAACCCGTGGCCTCGAGCAGCGCGCGCTCCGCGCGGCGATAGACATCCAGGAACGCTTCGTAATCGTAGAGGTCGCTGAGATTCTCCACGTGCTGCCGCGCGATCACCATGACATGCCCACGAACGGCCCAGTCCGGATGAAACGCTACGCGCGCCGCGGCATCCAGATACACAGTGCCCGCAATATCATCTGCGCACAACGAACAGGAGGGATTCAATGAAGTACCTCGCCACCATGATCGCGCTCACGGTATCACTCTCCGCTCAGACCGCTCCGGAGCTCGATCCCGGCCTCGGCAAACTCCACCACCCGGTATCGACGAAGAATGCAGAGGCGCAGAAGTACTTCGATCAGGGTCTCAAATACGCCTACGCCTTCAACCACGAAGCGGCGGCTGATTCGTTCAAGCATGCGGCGGAGCTCGATGCCGATCTCGCGATCGCATGGTGGGGCGTCGCGCTCGTGCAGGGGCCGAACATCAACATGGACGTCGATCCCGATCATGAGAAGGCCGCATACGAAGCCGAACAGCAGGCGCTGGCGAAGATCGATCACGCATCCGCGGAGGAGCGCGATCTGATCAACGCGCTCGCGAAGCGCTACAGCAGCGATCCGAAAGCGGATCTGCACAAGCTCTCCGAGGAGTACAGCGCGGCGATGGGGGAGGTGGCGAAGAAGTATCCGGATGATCTCGATGCGGCGACGCTGTACGCGGAGAGCCTGATGGACCTTCATCCATGGAAGTTCTGGACGCACGACGGCGTGGCGACGGAAGGAACCGCCGAGATCGTTTCGACGCTGAAGGCCGTGCTGAAGAAGAATCCGAACCACATCGGGGCGAATCACTATCTGATTCACGCGGTCGAGGCGTCGTCGCATCCCGAGGAAGGACTCGCGTCCGCGCAGCGGCTGAAGACGCTCGCGCCATCGGCGGGACATCTCGTCCACATGCCTGCGCACATCCTGCAGCGCACCGGCGACTACGCGGGCGCGGCGATGGCGAATGCGCACGCGGCGGGAGTCGACCGCGACTGGATCAAGAAACATGGTGGCGAGTCGATGTACGCGGCGATGTACTACAGCCACAATCTGCAGTTTGGCAGCGCGTCGTACGCGATCCTTGGCGACTACGCGACCGCGAAGAAAATGGCCGACGAGTTCGGCGCGAACGTCATTCAGTTCGTGAAGATGATGCCGCCGGTGGAGTCGTTCGCGAGCGCGCCGGTGCTGGTGCAGGTTCACTTTGCGAAGTGGAAGGACATCCTCGCGGTTCCTGATCCGAATGCCGGTCCCGTGTCGACGGCGTTCTGGCACTTTGCGCGCGGTACGGCGTTCGCGCGGCTCGGCAACGTGAGCGGAGCGGAGTCGGAACAAAAGGCGCTCGACAGCGCGCTGCCATCGCTGACGACGGAAAACGGCTTCACGCAAAATTCGCAACGCGACCTCGCGACGATCGCCTCGCATCTGCTCGCGGGACGCATCGCGGAGGCGAAGGGCGACAGCGCCGGCGCGGTTGCGCATTACCAGGAGGCGGTGAAGGTCGAGGACACGCTGAACTACGACGAGCCGGCCGACTGGTCGCTGCCCGCGCGTGAGACGCTTGGCGGTGCGCTGCTGCGCGCAGGCCGCGCGGCCGATGCGGAGACGGTGTTCCGCAAGGATCTAAAGCAGAACCCGCACAATCCGCGTTCGCTGTTTGGCCTTGCCGAGTCGCTGAAGGCGCAGAAGAAGAGCGGAGCTGCGCAGCGCGCGCACTTCGCGCGCGTGTGGAAGGGCGCGCCGTTGAAGATCGCGGATTTGTAGGAGAGCGGGGATACGCCCGCTCTCCGTCACCCGACATACTCCACGATCCGCGTCGCGAGGTTCCACGCCTCGCGCGCGCCATCGTTGGTGTCCCCCAACGCGCTCTCGATCGTTCGCCGTACGCGAACGCGGTTTGGCGTGATCTCCAGCAGATCGTCACGCCGTGTGATCGTCGACTGAATCAGCGGACCTAGTTCGTCGAACAGTCGATGAGTGAATTCGGCGTTCTCCCCCCGAATGATGTGATCAGGGAAGTTCGGAACCTCCACGGGGGGCGGAACGAAGAGGCGAATGTTCGGAAACCACGTGCGTGTCCACACCGTGAGGCGCGACGGCATCGATGCGGAGATGTCGACGACCACGTAATCCGGCCCGCTCTTTCCAGACCTGCCTGTGGTCATTCGGACGGCGTGGCCGCGCCACGATCCGTTCGCGACGCCGAGCCACGAATGCTGTGGATCGGTCAACTCGCCGGCGAGAGGCGCGAGCAGCTTTTTTGTGCGCGAACGATGGGTGAAGTAGATGAGCGACAGTACGAATGTCATCCAACCGAGGAACAAGAAGATGAACACGAGTGAATCATCTCACTCGCATACAATCCGCCCCCATGCGTACGATCCGTCTCGGCAGAACCAATGTTCAAGTTCCCGCGATCAGTCTCGGTACCTGGGGGCAGGGTGGCCCGAACACCAACGAGGGCGTCTCGGTTGGTTGGACGGGTCACGACGATGCGCTCGCGAAGGAAGCGCTCATCGCCGCGTACCGTGCCGGCATCACGCACTGGGACACGGCGGATGGTTATGGCGCCGGTCACGCGGAGCAGTTGATCGGCGAAGTGCTGAAGCGCGACGTGCCGCGCAAGGATCTTTTCATCGCGACGAAGTTCGGCTACGTGAAGGGGCCTTCCCGCCAGCACTACGACCCCGCGTTCATGCGCGCGCAATGCGAGGCGTCGCTGCGCAACATGGGGATCGAGACGATCGATCTCTACTACCTCCATCATTGTGATTTCGGCGAGCGCTTCGAAGATGCACTGGCAACGGCGCGCTCGTTTCGCGATGAAGGCAAGATCCGCTTCATTGGACTCTCGGATTGGGAAGCGCCGAAGATCATGAAGTACCTCGAGCGCGTCGACCCTGATGTCGTGCAGCCGTATCGCAATGTGATCGACACCGAATAAGAATCGAGCGGATTTAAGGACAATGTGCGCGCCTACCGTCTCCCG
>CAZKID010000273.1:0-7285 GCA_964552405.1 uncultured Thermoanaerobaculia bacterium | reverse complement strand
GACGAAGGTCGATCGCTCGGCTTGCTACATGGCGCGCTACATCGCGAAGAATCTCGTTGCTGCCGGCCTCGCTGACGAAGTCGAGGTGCAGCTCGCGTATGCGATCGGTGTGGCCGAGCCGGTGTCGGTTTACGTGAACTCGTTCGGCACCGCAAAGATCGACGAGGCGAAGATGTCGGAGCTCGTTCGCGAGCACTTCCAGATGACGCCGCGCGGCATCATCGACTCGCTCAAGCTTCGCCGTCCGATCTTCAAGAAGACCGCGGCATACGGGCACTTCGGCCGCAGCGAGCCGGATTTCACCTGGGAGCAGACAGACAAGGCTGACGCGCTCCGTGCAGCGGCCGGGGTCGCTGAGGCCGTTACTGTCTAGCAAACTGGTGCAAAGATGATTTGAGAAGGCGGGCGTCAATGCCCGCCTTTTTTTTCACTGCGTGGTGTGCATCACCGCATTTCGAATCGACTCATCGCATCTTGTGCGGGTGACAGAGTGAGGGGTAGTAACTGGAGGAGAAATGAAGTCTTACTGGATCTATGCAGTCGTTCTGTTGATGGCCGTTGCAGCACTGCCGGTGGCGGCTCAGCCCTATGGTACCTGGCTTGTGCGGAGCTCGACATCTTCAACCGGGAACATCGAGATTCCTGCGAGCAGCGCCTTCGATTTCAGCACCGGCTTCACGTTCGAGGCATGGGTGAATGGAAGCGATTCTGGTGGATGCTCAGGCATAGCCGGGAAGGGATATGCAACTGCATGGTGGATCGGTGTCTGCGGAACGACTTTGCGCTCATACATCAAGGGCACTGCGAGCCGCATTGACGGCGGGACCGTACCCGCGAATGACTGGGTGCACGTTGCCGTGACGTATGACGGCGTCAATCGCAAACACTACATTGATGGCGAGTTGGTGAAGACAAACGCCGAGACGGGACCAATGACCACGAACTCGTCGAATGTTCGCCTCGACAACGATGTGAATTACAACTTCAGTTACGGCTCCCTCGACGAGGTGCGCTTCTGGAATGTCGCGCTGACCCAGGATCAGATCCGCGCGAACATCAACAAGACGATCAACTCCGCGCAACCGGGTCTCGTCGCTGTGTATCACCTCGATGGAAGCGCGAACGATTCCGTTGGAGGCCATAACGGAGTTCTCAGCGGTTCACTCGCCTATCTCAACGCACCGGTCGCGCTCAGTTGCTCGCCGACGGCGACGAGCCTCTGTCTGGCAGGCAACCGCTTTGCCGTCAGTTCGACGTGGTGGGTTCTCGATAGCGGCGCCCATGGCGTAGGCACGGTCGTACCGGGCGCCAGCGCGAGCTCCGGCCTCTTCTGGTTCTTCAGTTCGGACAACTGGGAACTGATGGTCAAAGTGCTCGACGCCTGCCCGGTCAACAACTACAAGTGGGTTTTCTCCGCGGCCACGACCAACCAGCATTACTCCGTGGCGGTGACCGATGTGAAGAATGGTCAGACGAAGCGCTACTTCAGTTACTTCGGGCCGCCGGCACCTGCAGTGACGGACGTGACGGCGTTCGCGACTTGCCCGTAGCTATTTCAACTCGAAAAGCGTCGCGTCGCCCTGCGCAGTCACGGCCGACGTGAAGTGATCGAGCAGCATCGCTAAAGTCTTTTGAGCGGCAGGCGTGAGATGCGTCTGCCGCTCTTCTGCTTTCTGCAGAACAGCGACGTGAGTGATTCCGTCGCGGCGCAGCTTCTCGCGCAGTGCTTCCGCGGCAGGCGCCTCGAGATATGCGGCGACGCGCGTTGAATCGGCTTCGCCGCAGGCGCGGACGCAGCGCGAGAACCAGAAGCTCTCGCTCGTGCCGATGACCAGTGTGCGCGAGCTCGACGGCAGCGTTTGATTCAGCCACGTTATCGATGCGAACGACGTCAGATGCTTCGTCCGGAACGATTGCTCCGTTTCGACAGTCAACAGCGTGAACGCCTCCGAGCGATCCGTGAGGAAGAAGATGATGATCGTCTGCACGCCGATCGCAATCGCGAGAATCCATGCGGCCCACTTCCGCGCGCGTACTGCCGGCTCTGCGCTCATCGCGGGAGCGATGAAGAAGGGGATCAGCACCCGCGGCGCCGGTGCGAGAAAGAAGAGCGCGATGCCGGCCGCCAGAAGTGCGATCGGCACAATTCCCGTGACGAACGGCGCGAGCGCGAGCAGGGATGCGCCCATCGAATCGTTCATCAGGTGCGAGCCGAAAACATACTCGGAGAGAAACCCGGTGCCGCCATGCAGCATCTCGAAAGCACCCGCAAAGGGATTGCCCGCGAGAACAACGTTCCGAAGGAAGAACACGCTGCCGGCCGCGACGCCGATCATCGCAGGACGCCAGCGCCGCGCCACGATCAACGCGATGCCGGCAATCGGAATGAACGTGTAGGCGATCAGCAGACCCGCCCCGACGGCAGCGGCCGCGCCTTTGTCATCGCGCTCCTCGAGCGCGATCCACAGCGCTGCGGTGACGCCGGCGAGTGGCCAATCCACAAGCGAGCAACCCGCGGCAATCGCAAGAGCCGGTGTCGTCGCGATCGCTGCGGTGACCAGCAGGTTCTTCGTTCTTCTCTGAATCAGCAACGTTGCCCCGATTGCCGCGAACAGATGAAGAAGGTGCGAGGCGAGAGCGCCGTCGTTGCCGAGCAGAGTCAGGAATGGAAGATCAGCGGACTCGATCCCCAACGGAAAGTACGAATGAGACGAGAGCGGGAGATCGATCGCGCGGCCCTCGAGCACCCATGTCTTCGGGATGGCAAGGTGATGCGCGAGCTCGTCGTGGTTGACCGGCGGCGCCTGCACGAAGACGCCGGCGCAAAGCAGGACGATGCCGAGGCAGATCAATGCGAATGAGTCGAAGGTGCTCCTGCTGTCCGCGTCCTTCTGTCCGCTGTCTGCCTGCCGCGTTTCCCACCATCGCGCGAGCGCGAATGCGCCGAACAACGTGCTGCCCGTCAGCACCAGCACCATCATCCATCTCGAAACGCTGATCGTGCCGGCGAGGAAACAGAGCGCGCCGAAGAGCGGATATCCGAGCAGAAAATCGAGGCTGGGATCGAGCTCGGGCCAGCGTCTGCTGCGCAGAGCGAAACCGCAGCCGATGATCGCGATCGATTCGATCAACACGAGCACCAGCGGAAGGCCCGTGCGAATCACCAGCAGCTCGATGAGCTTGAATCGGTCGAGCAGAGTGAGCACGAGGTACGCGCCGGTCAGGCCCGCGATGATGATCCGAACGCGCGACATAGTCCCGAAGGGTAGCAGATGGAGAGCGGGCGTCTCGCCCGCTCTCCTACGCCGGCAGTGCGGCGCGAATCGCGAGGACATCCGCGATGATCGCGCGCGCAACCTCCGGCCGAAGCTGCGTGGTCTTGTCGCTCATCGCTTCCGGCGGATTGTCATGCACTTCCATGAAGAATCCATCCGCACCCGCCGCCGCTGCCGCTCGCGCGAGCGGACGTGCGAACTGCGGCGTTCCTCCGGTCTGCTTTCCTTCGCCGCCCGGCCGCTGCATCGAGTGCGTGATGTCATACACCACCGGAGCGCCGAAGCCGCGCACGATCGGGAACGAGCGCATGTCGACCACGAGGTTCTGGTAGCCGAACGACGTGCCGCGCTCGGTGATGAACACGCGGTCGTTTCCGACTTCCTTCCCCTTGTCGAGAATGTTCTTCGTCTCTTCCGGCGAGAGGAACTGTCCCTTCTTCACGCCAACGGCCTTGCCCGTACGCGCCGCCGCCGCAATCAGATCCGTCTGCCGGCAGAGGAACGCGGGGATCTGCAGGATGTCGAGCACTTCGCTTGCTCGTTCCGCCTGCTGCCATTCATGAATGTCACTCAGGATCGGCAACCCGGTTTCTTCCTTGACCGCGCGCAGCAGCTCGAGTCCCTTCTCGAGTCCCGGGCCGCGAAACGATTCGATCGACGAGCGGTTCGCCTTATCGAACGACGACTTGAAGACGAGATTGATCTTCATCTCGTCGCGCAGCGCGAGCAGCGTTTTCGCCATGCGCAGCACATGCTCGCGTGATTCGATGACGCAGGGGCCGCAGATGAACATCGGCGGGTTGTCTCCGCCGAACGAAATGTCGTCAGTGATCCGAATGGCGCGTGTCATGGGCGCGCATTGTAAGTCCTGCGGGACAGGCGAGGGCGCCTGTCCTACACCTACACCATCTCCTCCGCTTCACGCGGCTGCTGCATCTGGACGGTCGTCTTCATCGACGCCTTGAACGCACGTGCGGCCGCGACGAATGAGCGGAACAACGGATGCGGAGCCGTCGGGCGCGACTTGTATTCCGGATGGAACTGGCAGCCGACGAACCACGGATGTCCTTCCAGCTCGACCATCTCGACGAACTTGCCGTCGGGCGATGCACCAGTCACGCGCAGGCCGCGCTCTTCCAGTTGCGGCACATACTCCGGGTTCACTTCATAACGATGGCGATGGCGCTCTTCGACCTGCTCTGCGGCATACGCCTGACGTGAGATGGAGCCTTCCTTCAGCGCGCAGGGATACTTGCCGAGGCGCATCGTGCCGCCGAGGGCGTCGACACCGATGAGATCGCGCAGCTTGTAGATGACCTTGTACGGCGCCTCATCATCGAACTCGGTCGAGTTCGCGCCGACCATGCCGGCGACGTTGCGCGCGAACTCGATCGTCGCGCACTGCATGCCGAGACAGATGCCGAAGTAGGGAATGCGTTTTTCGCGCGCATAGCGGATCGCGCGCAGCTTTCCTTCCACGCCGCGCGCGCCGAAGCCGGGGCCGACGAGAATGCCGTCGACGCTCCCCAGCTCACCGTGATAGCCCTCTTCCTCGAGCGACTCGGAATCGATGTAGACGATGCGCACCTTGACGTTGTTCGCGATTCCGCCGTGCACGAGTGCTTCGTTCAGCGACTTGTACGAGTCGCCATACTCGACGTACTTGCCGACGAAGCCGATGCGCACCTCATCCTCGGGATGCCGCATCTTGCGGATGATCTCTTCCCACTTCGCGAGCGAGCCGATCTCTTCGTGCGGAAGATGCAGTTTGTCGAGCAGGATTTCATCGAGACCTTCGCGCGAGAACGTGAGCGGGACCTGGTAGATGAACTCGACGTCGTATGCCGGGATGACCGCATCGTCTTCCACGTTGCAGAAGAGCGCGATCTTCTTCTTCATGTCCTCCGGAATCACATGCTCGGAGCGGCAGAGCAGGATGTCGGGCTGAATGCCGATCTCGCGCAACTCTTTGACCGAGTGCTGCGTCGGCTTCGTCTTCAACTCTTCGCTCGCCTTGATGTAGGGGACGAGTGTGAGGTGGACGTTCAGCGCGTTGCCGCGGCCGACTTCCTGGCGGAACTGTCGAATCGCTTCCAGGAAAGGGAGCGATTCGATGTCGCCGACGGTGCCGCCGATCTCGACGATGACGACGTCCACTCCTTCGCTCACTTCGCGGATGCACTTCTTGATCTCGTCGGTGATGTGCGGGATGACCTGCACGGTTTTGCCCAGGTAGTCGCCGCGGCGTTCCTTTTCGATGACCTTGAGATAGATGCGGCCGGTGGTGTAGTTGTTCTTGCGGCTGGCGCGCATCGAGGTGAAGCGCTCGTAATGCCCGAGGTCGAGATCGGTCTCGGCGCCGTCATCGGTGACGAAGACTTCGCCGTGCTGGAAGGGCGACATCGTGCCGGGATCGACATTGATGTACGGATCGAACTTCTGCAGGGTGACCTTGAAGCCCCGCGTCTCGAGGAGTGCACCGATGGATGCAGCAGCGATTCCCTTGCCCAGCCCCGACACGACGCCGCCAGTGATGAAGATGTATTTCGTGCTCATGAACTCCTCCTGAAGTCGGAAATGCGAAATGCAGAATTCAAAATGCAAAATTCAAGCGGACGCGCTAACGCCATTTTGCATTTTGCATTTTGCATTCGGTTGTTTCGGGGAGACTTTGCCGCTGAGTACGCCGCTGATTCGAGATCGTGAGCCCTGCGGCTCAATGATTCCCCCGAATATCACGCGTGCTTGGCAAGTTCGTTCTCAACCCGTGCGACATCCTCGGGTCGATCGACGCCGAGGTGCGGTTTTGATGTTTGTAGCACGACGATTTTAAATCGCTGTTGCAGACCTCGCAACTGTTCAAGTGATTCCGCGCGTTCCAAAGGCGATTGCGGAAGCGCGACGAAGCGCGTAATTGCTTCACGCCGAAAGGCATACACGCCGATGTGGCGCAGAGCGGTGCTTCGCGATCCGATACTAGCGCGCGAGAAGTAGATCGCGTTGCCGAAGTCGTCCAGCACGACCTTGACGACATCACGGCTCGTGAACTCTTCATCCGTTTCGATTGGGCAGGCGAGCGTCCCGATGTCTGCGCCGGTGCTTGCGAGGCGATCGATCAGGGCGTCGACGGTGTCGATGTCGATCAAGGGCTCATCGCCCTGCACGTTCACGATCGTGTCGAACGCGGACTGCTCGGCCGATTCGATGAGTGGCAGCGCTGCGGCGATGCGGTCGGTTCCTGTCAGGAACTCGCCCTTCGGGCGCACGACGTTGCCGCCGAAGGATGTGACGTGCTCGAAGATGCGATCGTCATCCGTCGCGACATACACCGCATCCGCGTTTTTCGTCTGCCGCGCGCGTTCGTAGACGCGCTGAATCAGCGTGACGCCTGCGATCCTGACCAGGGGCTTCCCAGGGAATCGCGTCGAACCGTACCGCGCCGGAATTACAATCACCGCCCTCATGCCGGACGCGCATTCTATCCGCAGCGAAGACTGGATTTTGATGAAACGGATGACGATCGTCATCGCCGTCGGGTTTCTCTTCGTCGCAGGCTTCGCGAAACTCGAGTATGTCTACTCGCAGAAGTTTTACGACGTCACCGGACATGCGGAGTGGATCTGGGTACGGCATCAGGTGAGCCGCGGTACGCCGCAGGCGTTCGCCGTCGGCGTGCAGTTCGGCTCCGGGTATGGCGGCTACTACTCCGGAAGCGACTACGGTGACTACGACGACTACGGTTATGAAAGCTACGGGCCGCCTCCGGTGTGTCCCTACGGCTACTATGCCTACGCGCCGTACGCCTGCGCTCCTTACGGATACTATGGTCCTGACTACTTCGTCGGAGGCGTTTTCATCGGGGTTGGTCCCTGGTACCACAGCTACTACGGCGGACGCGGATACTACGGGCACGGATACTACAATCGCGGTTACTACGGACGCCGGTATTACGGTCGCGGCGGATATGATCGCGATGATCGCGGCTACCGCGGCGGATACGGCTATCGCGG
>CAZKID010000272.1:0-7295 GCA_964552405.1 uncultured Thermoanaerobaculia bacterium | reverse complement strand
TCATTTGATCTTCACCGGCGCGTTAGCGCCGTTCACCCGCTCGGGATGACGGAGAGCTGAGCTTGCTCAATCATCGGTAGATTACCCACTGAAAAGCCCGAAGGCCCAGAATTGAGGGGCTTCGCACAGGCGGATCGTGTTCATTCTGCTCAATTTGAGGCCTCGACACCCCGAACCCTCGCGCAACCGCGAACCCCAGTATCCCGTCGCCCTAGCCCGCGATCTCCGTGATCCGCGCGTACAACAGTTCCGCGGCGTCATTCTTCGCCTCATACGTACAACCAGCGATGTGTGGCGTCACGATCAATCGCGGATCGCCGGCGAATGGCCGGTTCAAGGGCTCGTTCTCGAAGACATCGACTGCGAGGCCGGATAAATGTCCCGCTGCCAGTGCCGAAAGTGCGGGCTCGAAATCCAGCACCTCGCCGCGTGCTGCGTTGATCAGTATTGCGCCGCGCGGCATCGTCGATAGCTCTCCCGCGCCGATCATTCTTCGCGTCTCCTCCGTCAGCGGTACATGCAGCGTGACGATGTCACTCGCGCGCAGCAGCTGCTGGAGTGATTGCGCCCGCGATGCAATGCCGAAGTCCTCGATGTATGGATCGTACGCCGTGATCTTCATCCCGAACGCATTTGCCAGCCGCGCGACGCGGCGGCCGACATTTCCCAGTCCGACGATCCCCAGCGCGTAGTGGCGAAGCTCGTGGCGCGTCGCGCAGTCGCTCCGCCTCCACTCGCCACGCTGCATCTCGCGCACGTACTGCGGAAGTGTGCGCGTCAGCGCGATCATCTGGCCGATGACCAGCTCCGCGACCGCATTCGCGTTGACGCCCGGCAGGTGGATGACTTCGATGCCTCGCTGCTTCGCGGCATCGACATCGATGTTGTCGATGCCGCTCGTTCCCTGCGCGATCCATCGCACCTTCGGGGCGCGATCGAGCATCGCGACATCCACCCGATTGATCGTGCGGGTGATCAGCACCTCCGCTGCTCCGATTTCGGCGGCAAGTTCGAATCGCAGGTCGCCGCGCAACAACTCGATGAGCTTCGGCTCGACCTCGGCGGCAATGAAGACTGCGATCGTCATGCGCGAAGTTTATGACGGTAAACTGCATCCGATTGAACCTTCGTAAGCATTCGGCGGCGCTCATCGCGCTGGGCGTGTTTCATCTCGTCTACTTCTTTCCTGTGCTCTTCATGGGACGCGTCGTCTCGCCGAACGACGTTTTTCTCAATCACGATCCGTGGGCGCTCTATCGGCACATCCCGACGCAGAACTCGCTGCTCAGCGATCCCCCGACCTCGTATTTCACGCTGATGTCGCTGGCTCGCGAAGACAAGCATGCGTTCCACTGGAATCCGTACATCGCGAGCGGCGTCCCCGGCTGGGGAGCGTGGGGCTCCGCCGTTCTCTCGCCATTCGTCCTCATCCCGTCGCTCACGATTCCTCTGACGTGGGTCTACACGGGGATGATCTTTCTCAAGCTCAACGCGGCGTTCTGGTTCGCGTACCTCTGGCTCCGCGAAGAACGACTGGGCAAGCGCGGCGCAGCGGCCGGCGCGTTGATCGCAGCAGCCGCAGGTGTGATCACGGTGCGGTGGCTGTGGCAATCGACGAATGCCTCCGCGCTCTACCCTGCGTTGCTCTGGCTCGTCCGGCGCGCGTTCAACGGCAAACGGAACTCGATGCTCGTGATGACGCTCGTCGCGCTCGCGTACGTGCTCGCCGGATTTCCGGCGACCGTCGCATACGGCGCATACATCGCATTCGCGTATGCGGTCTATCTCGCGATCAAGGAGCGCTTCGTTCCTCGGCGCGAGATCGGTGCGGCAGCCGGCGCCACGGCCATCGCATTGATGATTGCCGCACCATCGCTCATCCCGTACGCGCAGCTTCTGAAGCGAACCGGCTATCTCGCGATGCGTGAGCATCTCAGCGTCGACTATGCCTTTCCTCTCACGCACCTCCGGCTCTTCCTCTTCCCCAACGCGCTTGGCAACAATGTCTACAAAAACTGGGTTGGCGATCCTCGTCTCAAGGCCTTCAACAACTATTACGAAGCGACGATCTACATCGGGATCACGACACTGGTGCTGCTGCTGGTTGGGCTCTTTGCGCGGCGCGCGCGCACGCGGTGGTTCTGGCTCGGCACACTCGTCGTGTTGCTCGCCGCGATGTTCAGCCTTGCGCCGTTCCTCGGCTATTTGCCGGGATTGAAATACTCCTGGCTGACGCGTCTCTCGATCGTGCTGCCGCTGCCGGCTGCCTATCTGGCCGCCGCAGGGGCGTCACTGCTTTCGCGCCGCCGCGCGATCGCCTTCATCATCGCTGCCGCGGTTGCCTGGGACCTCGGTCTCTTCGCCGGCCGGTTCACGGCCTACCTGCAGCCGGGAGACGCAGAGGTCGATCGAACGCCCACCATCGCGTTTCTGGAGGATCAGCCGCGCCCATATCGGATCGCTCCGATGATGAACTATCTCTTTCCGAATTCGTCGGAGCTCTTCCGTCTGGAGGACATCCGCAGTCACTTCAGCTCCGAGGCGAGGTACAGGCTGATGATGCAGCGGATCGATCCGAGCTGCTGGAGCGGATTGTCTACGGTGTTGCAGTTCGACAGCCGCACCTTCAACTTCAACGATCCCCTGGTGAGCATGCTCGGCGTTCGCTATTTCCTGGAACATCGATCCATCGACATTCTCAAGTGGTCGGTCTTTGCTGCGACGAAGCCCGGCGTGGTCGAACAAGGTGGCTTCACGCTGCAGCCGGGAAAGGTAGCGGAGCGAACGATCACGCTCGATGCCGAGCCGTTCTACGCGATCGAGCTGCCGGTTGGCGCTGAGCCGCTCGTGAGCGCGGGGCCTCACCTCGAGGTCACGCTGCTGAAGAACAACGCAATCGTCTATCGCCGCAACTTCGCTCCGCATGACTGCGAAGCAGTGGGGAAAGTCTACGTACCTGTTTCTCTCTATGCGCGCGCCGGCGAGACGATCGTGCTGCGCTTGCGGCCGATGGGAATGCGTGCCCAGATGCTGGGAGCGGTGGACAAGTCGTTCTTCTACGGGCGCGTCACGAAGCCGCTCGTGTTCGATCGCGAGTTGCCGGATGGACGCATCTTTCGCAATCTCGCCGAGGTACCGCGATTTCATCCGGTATCGCGCCTTCGCTCGATGTCCCACGAAGAGCTGCTCGTGCGGAGCGACTTCGACTTTGCGCAGGAAGCAGTCGTGCCGGAGGGCATGGCGGCTGACGACGTGAAAGAGACGGACGCGCGGATTACGAAGCTCGCTTACGGTGATGCACGGCAGCAGCTCGATGTGACGTCCTCCGCGCCATGGTTTCTCGCGTCATCGGAGAAGTTGACTCCCGAGTTGAGCGTCACGATCGATGGCGTCGCGGTGAATGCAGTGCCGATCAACATGCTGTTCGCGGGAGTGCGCGTGCCAGCCGGGCATCACGTCGTGGCGTTCGAGCGGCGACTTGCGCGCGGATGGTGGTGGCTGAGCGGGCTGGGGGTGCTGTTGCTGGTTGTGGGCGCGCCGCTTACTTCTGTTCGGCGACGAGAATGATCTGGTATGCGAACAGGGCACGCCAGATGCGCGTCACGATCGAGAGCATTTTCTCGCCGATGCGCAGAAGAAACTCCGGCGTGAATCTTCCGATGATCAGGCGAAGTGGTACCGACGATCCGCGCGTCTCGAGGATTCGGAAACCCGCGGTCTCGATCTCGCGGCGGATCGTGCTCAGCGTATAGAAACGCAGATGCGTATTGTCGAGAATTCCGCGGTCGCGATATTCGAAGATGCCGAAGAGCAAGCCGACGCGCACGGTGATGTTCGCGATGTTGGGGACGGAGATGAAGACGCGGCCGTTCGGGGCGAGCGCGTTGCGAATCGACCGCAGCAGCGTCGGTGCATCGCGCAGATGCTCCAGCACATCGGCGATGACGATCGCATCGGCATCGCTTGGCAGATGTCTCACCGTTTCGAGATCGCTGATGACCGCGGCATCGAAGTGGAGATGAAGGTCGACGATGCAGTCGCGGTTGTATTCGAAGCCGATGGTGCGCGAGAAATGGTCGCGCACGGCACCGCCCAGTTCGCCGCCCGCTGCGCCGAGGTCGACGAGCTTGCCGCCGCGTTTCGCGTAGCGGTGGATGAGCTCGATGAGGATGCGATGGCTGCTGCCTTCGAAATCCTTGAAGGTGTAGACGTTGGGCATCAGTAATCCGCCCACGCACGCCCATGTGCATCGCGACCTCTCGCGCCGCTGCGGACGTTGACGATGAAGGTCTCGCTCGTCTTCGAGCCCGGTGAGAAGTCGTCCGCCCTGACGCTCTCCTCGGTCTCCACCTGCCAGGTCCGCGTGCTGTGAGTGACGGGATCGCGCGGGAGGGACGAAAGCTCGTCGAGCGAGCGGGGATAGCGGCCATTCTTCGCGCGGAATCCCGCGAGGTCCGATCGCAACGCGGCGAGGGCAGTGCTCATGGCGTGCTTGCGGGCGGCCTCTTCCTTCGCGCGGCGTTCACGCATCAGGAACAGCGTTGTGGTCGTGATAGCCACGAGGAGTGCGACGATAGCAGCGATCAGCCTTGAACGCATCTTGGTTTCATGCCGAGCGAAGTCAAGGCATCAACGACGGCGCCGGATGGTCATTGCCACTGTGCAGCGCACGTGGCGCGAACCTGGCGATGCCGTCGATGATCCCTCCACTCGCTGCGCTCGTCGGGATGACTCCGCCCGCTACGTAATCCCGACTTCGCTGTTGTCGCCCACCATGAAGCGATACGCGACCGGCTTGCGGTGCGTGCGGCCGATCTTCACGTTCTTGCCGATGAGGCTCGCCTCGATCCGGCCGTCGACGTGACTCAGGCTCGAGTTCTCCAGCACGATCGAATTCTCGATCTCGCATCGCTCGACGCTGCACTTGCTCCCGATCGACGTGTACGGGCCGATGTAGGCGTGCACGATGCGCGCGTCGGCGCCGATGATCGACGGGCCGCGCACGACGGAGTCGATGATCTGCGCACCTTCGCCGATCACGACCTTCCCCTCGATCGCGCTCTCGCCGTTGATGTTGCCGCGCACTTCGCGCTCGAACGTGTCGAGCACCGTGCGATTGGCCTCGAGCATGTCTTCGATCTTGCCGGTGTCTTTCCACCACCCCTTGACGATGTGCGGGTGTACGGTGAAGCCGTTATCGAGCAGCCACTGAATCGCGTCCGTGATCTCGAGCTCGCCGCGCTTCGACGGCTTGATCGCCTTCGCCGCTTCGAAGATGTGCTCGTCGAACATATAGACGCCGACGAGCGCGAGATCCGACTTCGGCTCGGGCGGCTTCTCAGTGAGCTTCAGCACGTGCCCATTGGCATCGAGCTCGGCGACGCCGAACTGCGACGGGTTCGGAACCCTCGTCAGCAGGATCTCGCTGTTGCAGTCGATGGAGCGGTACTCCTCGACCAGCGGTGTGATGCCGTGCTGCAGCAGGTTGTCGCCGAGGTACATGACGAACGGCGAGTCGCGGAGAAACTTTTCCGCGGTGAGCACGGCGTGCGCGAGTCCGCGCGGCGCGTCCTGCTCGATGTAGTGGATGTTCGCGCCGAAGCGCGAGCCGTCGCCGATGTTCTCGCGGATCTCGCTGCCGGTCTCCGGCGAGACGATGATCGCGATGTCTTCGATGCCCGCGGCGACGATCGCCTCGATTCCGTAGACGAGCACGGGCTTGTTGGCGACCGGGATGAGCTGCTTCGCGGAGGTGTAGGTGAGGGGACGCATCCGCGTGCCCTTGCCTCCGCTGAGGATGAGACCCTTCATTTTCTGATGGCGCATGGTGTTCGGCGGCGCACGATACACGACCGCCGCCAAAATGGCGAGAGGGGCGATTTTCTACAATGAGGGGGCGCTATGACGGAAATTCCAATCGAACCGGACCCTCAGTTCCCGAAGCCCTGGGCCACCCATATCCTGCTGGCGATCAACGTCGCTGTGTTCATCGCGATGGTGATCTCCGGAATCTCCGTCATGGAGCCGTCGACAACGGATTTGATCCGTTGTGGCGCGGACTTCGGGCCCCTGACGCTCACGTCGCAACCATGGCGCGTGGTGACAGCGTCGTTTCTTCACATCGGCATCATTCATCTACTGCTCAACATGTGGTGTCTCTGGAATCTCGGTCCCTTGCTCGAGCGATTCCTCGGCGTATGGGGTGCGCTGCTCGCGTACGTCGCCACCGGAATCGGGGCCGCGATTGCGAGCCTGAGCTGGAATCCGATGCGCGTCAGCGCGGGAGCCTCGGGCGCGATCTTCGGATTCGTAGGAATCCTGATCTCGATTCTTTACTTCGCGAAGCTCGATGCCCCGCCGGAAGGCGTGCGTGCCACGCTGCGCTCGGTCGTGCAATTCGCGCTCATCAATCTCGTGTACGGTTTCGCTGGCGGCATCGACAACATGGCGCACCTCGGAGGATTGATCAGCGGACTCGTGATCGGACTCTTTCTCAGTAAGGAACTGGCGAATGCGATTGCGCGGTTTGCGATTCTGATCGGCGGCCTCGCGGTCGTTTCGGCCCTGCTTGTTCCGTTGCGAACAATCAAGGCGGATTCCATACGCTTCTACCAGGGTCTCGAGGCGCTCCGCCGTCACGAGTTCACCTCGGCCATCGCCTTGCTGCAGAGCTACACGAAGAACGTTCCGAGCGACGCCGAAGGATTCGGACAGCTCGGCTTCGCATTGCACAGCGCGAAGCGATATTCCGAGGCGATTCTTGCGTACGAAAAAGCGCTCGCGCTGCGACCGTCCTATCCTGAGGTGGAGATCAATCTCGCCAATCTCTACTTTGATGCCCACAGGCTCGATGAGGCGATCAGGCTCTACTCGGAAGTGCTGCCCGATCTGGCACCTGCCGCGCGCCACTATCTCGACTTCGCACATGCGCTACACGATCGGCAGCGTTACGCCGAGGCGGAGACGCAAATCAGGAAGGCGCTTCAGCTCGACGACAAGAGCCTGGAGGCACACGCACTGCTCGCGGACACGCTCGCGATGATGGGGAAGAGCGAGGGATCGGCGCATGAGTACCGGCGGGCCAATGAAGCGTTGCCAACGGGCGCCGCGTAGCCCGGTTAGTTCGTCCCCCCCGGCCCCACCTTCTTCCGGCAAGGCCGAGGGCCGCTTCCCGGCCGGAACCGTCCTCGCCGGACGAGACCGCATCCTGGGCCTGCTGGGCAAAGGCGGCATGGGCGAGGTGTACAAAGCCTTCGACCTGATCCTCAACCAGACTGTCGCGCTGAAATTCCTCA
>CAZKID010000271.1:0-7301 GCA_964552405.1 uncultured Thermoanaerobaculia bacterium | reverse complement strand
CGGGTATGTAGAGGGTCAGAACATCGTGATCGAGGACCGATCGGCGCATGGACAGCTCGAGGAAGGGCATCAAGGTTCCGGCCTTGGATCGCATGCTCACCGCGGAAGTGAAGAGCGACCGCGATGAATACAGACCGCGACAGAAGGGGACCGTAACGGTCACCACTCGTGACTTCGAGGGGAAGCCTGTTCGCGCCGAAGTCGCGCTCGCTGTTTCGGACGAATCGGTCACTGCGATTGCTGCCGATTTTGCGGTGGATCCGCGGCGCTTCTTCTATGGCGACACACGCGTGGAGTCTCTCGAGATTGCGGCATCAGCCGCGCAGTGGCGTTATGCGAATCTCAAAGTGGGAAAGGATGGAAAGCTGGTCGATGACGCCGTTGCGCCGATCCCCGCGGAGTTACTGACCGACGAGGAGCCGTTGGGCTGGATGGCGCTCAATGCGCGCAGGCACCGCGTCTCAGAGGCGATCACTGTGACGGCGTCGTCGCCCGCGGTGCTTCAGGAGAGTGCGCCGCGGGGGATCGAGATCATCGTGCGTAACGACTTTCGGTCGACGGCGTTCTGGAAGCCCGACGTCATGACCGACGCGACGGGAACCGCGACGATCACGCTCGACTATCCGGAAGCGCTGACTGAATGGCGGGCGACCGCTCGCGCGATCACGCCCGATTCCCGCGTCGGCATGAGCAGTTCGTCGGCGCGCACATCGTTACCGTTGCTCGTCCGTCTCGAATCGCCCCGCTTCTTCGTTGCCGGCGATCGCAGCGTCGTCTCCGCAGTCATCAACAACAACTCCGATGAGCCGAAGAGCGTGACGCCATCTCTGGAAGCGACCGGCATCGTCGTCACGAGTCAAAGTCCGATGTCGGTTCAGGTGCCGGCGCATGGTGAGGCGCGGGCAGATTGGGTGATCTCTGCAGATCGAGCCGGCACGGCGACGCTCCGCGTACGCGCAGCGTCGGACGTCGAAGGCGATGCGATGGAGAGGTCGCTCACCGTGTATGAGCATGGAATCGACAAGCTCGTCGCGCGCTCCGGGAAGGTCCGCAGCGACAAGGCGGTGATCGCGCTGACGCTTCCGCCGGCGCGGCGCGATACGTCGCTCGTGGTGAACGTCTCGCCGAGTCTCGCGGCGTCGATGCTCGATGCGCTGCCGTATCTGATCGATTATCCGTACGGCTGTACGGAGCAGACGATGAGCCGCTTCCTCCCGGCATCCGTCGTTGCGCGCACCCTCGTGCGCGAGCATCTGGCGCGTCCGGCGTGGATGAGCAGACTCGATGCGGTGACCGCGCAGTCGATCGATCGGCTCTATGACTTTCAACACGGCGACGGAGGCTGGGGGTGGTGGAAGGAAGATGAGAGCGAAGCTTTCATGACCGCCTACGTGGTCTGGGGTTTCGCGGTCGCGAAAGAGGCCGAGATCGGAGTGGATGCGAAACGCATCGATCTCGCCGTCGACTGGCTCGACAGACGTCTCGTCGACATGGAACAGGATCCACAGGCGCAGACGTGGATGCTGCACGCACTCGCCATGTGGCGGCACGCGTCTCACGAACAGGAGACTGAGTTCGAGCGCCGCGCCTTCGATCGCGTGTGGACGAGTCGCGAGCGCCTTTCTTCCTATTCGCGCGCACTCCTCGCGCTGACGGCACGTGATTTTGGTGATGGGGATCGCGCTGAAGTCCTCGTTCGAAATCTGGAAAACGGCGTGATGATCGATCGCTCCCCCGATCGCTCGGTGCTGATCGGCAACGAGAGCACGCCGTCGCCGGCGGAAACGATGGCCACGGCGCATTGGGGCGCGAATCAATTCTGGTGGCGCTGGTACGAGAGTCCCGTGGAGGCCACGGCGTTCTCGCTGGAAGCGATCGTCACCATCGACCCCGTGAACAAATTGATCGAGCCGGCGATGAACTGGCTCGTCAGGAATCGGCGCGGAGCGCGCTGGAACAACACGAGGGACACCGCGATCGCCTTGCTCGCACTCGACGATTATCTGCGCGCGTCGGGTGAAGTCCCCGGCACCACCTCCTATCAGCTCGAGGTCAATGGCCTGCTCCTCGGCAGCACCTCAGAGGCATCTCATTTCGTGATTCCGCAGGAGTTCGTGAAGGATGCGAACGTGATCACGATTCGAAAACTCAGCGGGAGCGGCCCGCTCTACTTCTCCGCGGAAGCGCGATTCGTATCGCTCGAAGAACCGGTGAAGCCGGCGGGGCACGAGCTGTTCACGAAGCGACAGTATCTTCGGCAGATTCCGCGAAAGACGTTGCTCAACGGAGTGCAGTATGAAGAGGTTCCACTGCGGGACGGCGAAGCGCTGGCAAGCGGTGATCGGGTGGTCGTCGTCGCGACGATCGAAACGAAGAACGACTACGATTATCTGCTGTTCGAGGATCTGAAGCCGGCGGGACTGGAGGCGACGTCACTCAACAGCGGTGGAGCAATGGCGACGCGCGACGACGGACGGACGGCGTATGTGTATCAGGAACTGCGCGATCGGAAGATCGCAACCTTTGCCTCGCATCTCGAGCAGGGAACGTGGACGATTCGTTATCAGCTCCGCGCCGAGACCCCGGGCTCTTTCCATGCGCTGCCGCTCGTTGGCGAAGCGATGTACGTGCCGGAGGTGCGAGCCAACAGCGAAGAGCAACACGTCGTGGTGGAGTGAGGGTGTCGATCACGATGTGCGGACGGGACGTCTGCAGACACTCTCTAGCGAGTGCTCTTGATCAAGACCACATCACTCGCCTGATGTCCTCGCGATAATGCGATCCACAGACCATCGTGAGAGGGGCTGAAGTCGAAAATCTCATCCTGGGAAAACTTCGTCAGCTGTGATGGCGCAGAGCCGTCGAGCGGTTGTCGCCAGAGGTTGCCGACTTTGTCCACGTTCTGGTTGTAGAGAAGAGAGTTTCCATCGGCGCTCCACCGTATGACCGTTCCTCTTTCTCCCTTGATCGTCGTGAAGATTCGCGGCGAACCGCCATTGAGGGGAACGACCGCGCCGAACGACCCCGCCGGCGACCAACTCATGTACGCGATCCGGGTTCCGTCGGGCGAAAAGGCCGGCCGCAGCGACCGGCTCGCCGTGATTTGTCGCGACGCAGCCGGGGACGGGAGAGGGAAGGCGACCAGGCCGCCATTCGATGACGAGTAGACGACCGTATCGTCCACCGGTGAACATGCCGGTGACTCGCCCGACAGCGGCAGATAGCGAACGTTCCTCGCTTCATCAACCACCGCCAGCTGTCCTATGTGCTCCTGCTTGAGAGATACGTGGACCAGGAGCGAGCCCTTACCGAATGAACAAGGATAGAAGCCTCGATCACTACTCAATGGAGCGATATGTCGTCCGTCGGAGCTGCTCGTCCAGAGTTGTGCTGTGCCTTGACGCCAGGACGAAAATACGAGTTCACCATCGTTCGAAGTCCAGGCCAGGCCCTCGCCTCCATCCCCTGCCTCGGCGATCGGCGTGATCTCGACTGGCGGGGCTGCCGGTTCCAGCGAGAGCTTGCTGATCCCCGCCGACATCCAGGATTGCACCAGCACGATCGCATCTCCGGTGGCTGTACTCGACATTCCCCAGTAGTTGTTGACGTCGTTGGTCAGCCGATGGTCGTCTCCGTTGGTTGTGCCGACCAGCCACAATTGAGATGGTGAGCCGTCGCTTTTGCTGCCAAGGAGGAGCAGGTGGTCGTTTCCTGATTTCGTGATGACGAACGCTTCCGGCCAAACGTTGGTGCCGATCCTTCGTAGGTGACCGGTCTGCAGATCGACGACGACGAGCCTTGCACCATGAACGCCCAGTGACTCGATCGCGGCAATTTCATTGGCCGCGATCCAGCAAGGAGAGAACAGTGCCTGCTCGTGCCTGCGGACGACGACCCGCTCACCGCTTCCATCCGCCGACGCCGTGACGATCTGGTCATCGCCACTTGCAGAGTCGAACCGCTGAAAAACGAATTGGCTGCCATCGGGCGAGAAGGAAGGAGGATCCGTGCCGACGCCGGAGAGAATTTCGCGTGGTGCGCCGCCAAGGATGGCAACTCTGTAGAGCGTCTGTACATCGTTCAGACTTCGGAGGTAGAAGAGGTAGGTCCCATCGGGCGAAAAGACCAACCCCGACAGAGGCGCGTCATCTCCTTCGAGAATCTGCACATCGATCGCGGTGGCGACCTGCATGAGCCTGATCCTTTTCTTGCCCCCATCGTGGACGACGTAGGCGATGTATTTGCCATCCTGAGAAATCGCTGCGGCGGTCGAGTTTCCGTTCGAGGTCAGCCGCTTGATTTCCATCGTCGAGTGAGGCTCGGGCGTTGTGTGAGTGGAGCGATGGAACCACATCCACGTCAGTGTCGAGAGTGCTGCAGCGATGAGGAGACCAACTGCGGCGGGTCGCCAGACGGTAGGTCGCCGCGGTGTTGCGGAAGACGGGATCGCAGTGGAGGTGATCGATCGCGAAATCTCGCGCAACTCGATCGACACCTCTTTCATGGACTGATATCGCTCATGGGGATTCTTCGCCAGGCAACGCCGCATGACGCGGTTGAGATCAGCCGGCCCGTTGACGTCGAGTGCAGGCGGATCGTCGTGAATGATCTTGTGAAGGGTGTCGACGGTCGAGCTTCCGTCGAACGGTCGGCGTCCTGTCGCTGCCTCATAGAGAACACATCCGAACGAGAAGATGTCAGAGCGATGATCGATGTCTCTTCCTTCGACCTGCTCCGGTGACATGTAGCCGACCGTTCCCATGATGACGCCGTGGCCGGTCAGGAGTCGCTGCGTGGGCGCGGTGTTCAAATCGATACCGGGACCGAGTGTGAGTTTTGCCAGACCGAAGTCCACGAGCTTGGCGTAGCCGTCGCTGGTGACCAGGATATTTTCCGGTTTCAAATCGCGATGCACGATTCCGGCGGCGTGGGCGGCTGCCAGAGCGTCAGCAACGTTCGTCAGAATCGGCAGCAATCGCCGGAGCTCATTTGCGCCCGGCGTCTGCCGCAGGGTCAGTCCCTCAATGTGCTCCATGGCGATGTAGCGACATTCGCCCGCCTCCGCGATCTCATAAATATTGACGATGTGCGGGTGGTTGAGCGCCGATGCAGCTCTGGCTTCGCGTTCGAATCGAGCCAGGCTGTCGCGATCGCGGGCCAGCCCGTCCGGCAGGACCTTCAGCGCGACCAACCGCTGCAGCCGCGGATCGAACGCACGGTAAACCTCACCCATGCCGCCCTCACCGAGCGGAGCGACGATTTCGTACGGACCGAGACGAGTCCCCGGCGCAAGCGTCATTGGAAAGTCCCGCGGATCAAATCACTTTGGAGTCTCGTGATTATAAGCGTCCAGGGCTCTCGTGGCTCGGGTGTTAGTGCAATGGCTGGTTAGAAGCGCGAGCAGGAAAGAAGAGTCCCTAAATCGCCAGATCCTTCATCCGCCGATACAGCGTCGAGGCATCGATCCCCAGTCTCCGCGATGCCTCTTCGCGATTACCGTTCGTGGTCACGAGCACGTGCCTGATGTGCTCGCGCTCATACGCGCGCACGGCGTTGCGCAGATCGTCCGACGTGTCGCTCGTCGCGAGTGTTCCCGCGAGCTCCGCGGGGAGATCTTCGATGCCGATGATCTCGTGGTTCGTCAGCAGCATTGCCCGTTCCAGCACGTTCTCCAGTTCGCGTACGTTGCCGCGCCATGGCGCGCTCATCAACACGCGCAGCGCCGAATGCGCGACGCCGCTCACGCGCCGCTTCAATCGGTCGTTGAGCCGCGCGATGAGGAAGTCGGCGAGCATCGGGATGTCCTCGCGCCGGTCGCGTAGCGGCGGCAGCGCGATCTCGACGACGGCGACCCGGAAGTAGAGATCCTCTCGGAATCGCCGCGTGGCGATCTCTTCGCGCAGCACGCGATTCGTGGCCGCGACGATGCGCACGTTCGTCTTGATGACGCGCGTGCCGCCGACCGGCAGGATCTCCTGCTGCTCGATCGCGCGCAGCAGCTTCGGCTGCAGCTCGAGAGGCAGCTCGCACAGTTCATCGAGAAACAGCGTGCCGCCGCTGGCGAGCTCGAAGAGTCCCCGCTTGTCGCGCAGGGCACCGGTGAACGCGCCGCGCATGTGGCCGAAGAGCTCACTCTCGACGAGATCGCGCGGCAGCGCCGCGCAGTTCACCGCGATGAACGGCACCCGATCGTTGCTGCCCGCGGCGTGCAGCGCACGTGCAACGAGCTCTTTGCCCGTGCCGCTCTCGCCGGTGATCAACACGCTGCTGTTCGACGGACCGACGCGCGCGATCATGTCACGCACCGCTTGAATCGAACGGCTCGAGCCGGCGATCGTCGTGCCGCCGCCGGCCAGCGACACCTGCTTGCGCAAGAAACGCAGCTCGGCCTGCAGCCGGCGATGCTCGAGACACCGCTCGACTTTACGAATGAGATCGTCGATGACGACAGGCTTGAGCAGATAGTCGGTCGCGCCCGCGCGAAATGCATCCACCGTCGTCTCGACTGTCGCGTGCGCCGTGATCACGACGATCGGCGTCTCGGGACACGCCGCCGCGAGTGTGCGCACGAGCTCCGCACCGGAGATGCCGGGCATCACCATGTCGGAAAGAATGATGTCGGGCGCCTCTCTCTGCGCGATCCTCAGCGCCTCGGCTCCCGAAGCGGCGGCATCGCAGGCGTAGCCTTCGTGACGCAGCAGGGACGCGATGTCTTCGCGAAAGACATCTTCATCATCGACGAGCAGAATCCGTCCGTTCATGCGACGGCCTCCTTCGTCGCCGGCAGCACGATCGTGAATTGCGCGCCGCTGCCTGGCTCGCTCTCCACTTCGATCGTGCCGCCGTTTGCATGCACGAGACTCCGGCAGATGGAGAGGCCGAGGCCGGTGCCGTTCTGTTTGGTGGTGAAGAATGGTTCGAAGAGCCGCGTGCGAACCGCCGTCTCGATTCCTGGTCCGCTGTCTTTCACGGCGATGCAAACGCTTCCGTTGTTTGCGAACGTCGCCGCCTGGATCGTGCCGCCGCCCGGCATCGCCTCCACCGCGTTGAAAAGCAGATTCAGTACGACCTGCAGCAGCTCGTCGCGAATGGCGCGCACGGGAGCGCATCCGCGCAGTTGATCGTGAATCGCGACGCGCGCGGCGCGCCGGTCGATCTTCACCAGCGCCACCGCCTCGCGCACGACCGCGTCGACGTCGACGAGTCCGCGATTGTCGAAGCGATTGCGCGCGAGATGCGACACGCCGCGCACGATGCGTCCCATGCGTTCGATCTGCTTTTCGAGGACATCGAGGCTCTCG